>JAFVYW010000040.1 GCA_017508465.1 Clostridia bacterium | reverse complement strand
CTTCACTTGCGTAGCAAACTTCACTTTGACCATAGGTCAAAACTTCACTAATAAAACATGTCACTCTCCACAAACTGTCATTCTGAGCAGAGCGAAGAATCTCACTCGCCACCGTGGTATTGGCAGCGCCCAGATCCTTCGCTTCGCTCGAGGATGACACCTGACGGTGTCGGGCGCAAATCAACGGCGGGAGTAAACCCCCGCCCTACGTCGAGGCGAATAACGGCGGTTGGAAAGCGCCACCTTTTTCGTCCGTTTCCCTTTTCATAATTTTTCACTTGCTTTTTTTATAATACTTTGCTATAATAAATACAAAGAAAGCTTTTGGAGGATTTATGGGTAAAAATTTTAAGCGCGATACAGTTGTATATCAGATTTATCCGCGCTCCTATCGCGACAGCGACGGAGACGGCATCGGTGACCTTCGCGGTATCATCTCCAGCCTTGACTATATCGCCTCTCTCGGCGTAAATGCCATCTGGCTCTCCCCCATCTATCAAAGCCCCGACGACGATAACGGCTATGACATCTCCGACTATAAAGCCATCTCTCCGAAATTCGGAACAATGGACGATTTTGACGAGTTGGTACGCGAGGCAAAGGCGCGCGGTATCGATATCATTATGGACCTCGTCATCAATCACACATCGGACGAGCACGAATGGTTTCAGCGCGCTCTTCACGGCGAGGAAAAATATCGCAAATACTACATTATCGAAAAAGGACAGGACGGCAAGCTCCCGAACAACTGGGGCAACTTCTTTGCCGAATGCCCCTGGACACCCTTTGGCGACAGTACGGACGAGTATTATCTCCACCTCTTCTCGAAAAAGCAACCCGACCTCAACTGGCACAACCCCGATGTCCTCGCGGAAATCTCCGATATCATGCGCTTCTGGCTCGACCGCGGCGTGCGCGGTTTCCGTTGTGATGTCATCAATATCATCTACAAAAATACCCTCGCCGATGGCAAAAAGCGCTTCATCCTGACAGGTCAAGAGCATTATTTGTCAACCGACGGTTGTCATAACATCTTAAAAACCCTTCGCGAGACCGTTCTCGAGCCATATGGCGCGTGGGCGGTGGGCGAGACGGTATTTGTAAATCTGAAGCAGGCGCGTGACCTGTGCGACGAGAGCCGTGGCGAGCTTGATATGGTCTTTTCCTTTGAGCATATGGAGGTCGACCAGATGGTAGTCAAGTGGTTCAAGACAAAGCTCAAGCCACAAAAGCTTATGCGTTGTCTTTCCAAGTGGCAAGGCGGTCTTGACTGGAATGCCATCTACTTTGAAAACCATGACCAACCCCGCTTTATCAGCCGTTTCTCTGACGGCGAGGGATATCGTGAAAAGCTCTCAATGATGGTGGCAGGTCTTGCGATGACCTTGCGTGGCACCCCCTTCGTTTTTGAAGGACAGGAAATCGGCATGACAAACGGTGATTTCCAAAATCTCGACGAAGTCGAGGATATCGAGAGCCACAATGTCTACGCGATGGCAAAGTCCCTGCATCTGCCGAGCGCTTACCGCTGGAGGATGATACAGCGCACCTCGCGCGATAACGCGCGCACCCCGATGCAGTGGTCGGCGGACGAGGGCGCAGGCTTCACCACGGGCACACCGTGGCTGAAAATCAACCACAATCACACCGAAATCAATGTTGAGCGTGAAAGCGCGCGCGAGGACGGCGTTCTCGCCTTCTGGCGTTATATGATTTCCCTGCGTAAATCTCTCGATGTCCTGATGGACGGCGACTTCACGCCCCTTTACGAAGGCAGGACGGTCTACGCTTATGCGCGTGCGACCAGAGGCGAGCGCGTGGTAGCCATCTTCAATATGAGCGCAAAAAGTGCAAAAATGCCAAAATCCATTCTTTGCGAAAGCGAACTTATCGCATCGAACTACGATACCGTAGAGGATACTCTCCGCCCCTTCGAGTTCCGCCTTGTGCGTCCTCTTGCATAGCAAACCGCTTTACCCACCGACGAAATTTCACTCGTCCATGGACGAGCATATATGAAATCCGAGGAAATCCGATATGATTGAAATACAGGGCAAGGTGTTCGCCTTGCATACCAACAACACGACCTACCTCTTCCGCATCAGCGAAGGAGGACACCCCGAGCATATTTACTATGGCGCCCGTCTCTCGACCTACGACGCGGACGCGCTTGCACTAAAAAACGAAATCACCCTCGGTTCGACGGTGGAGTATTCCCCCGATATCCCGAACTATTCGCTGGATACGAGGCTTCTCGAATATTCGGGCATCGGCAAGGGGGATTATCGTCACGCGCCCCTTGAAATCCTGATGCCAGACGGCACCTTTGTCGCGGACTTTGTCTATCTGTCGCATGAGGTGGCCGACGGCGCTTTTGTCGCGGATACCGAGCTTCCCTTCGCCAGAGGTGAGGCAAAAACCCTTCTTCTCACCCTGAAAGAAAAGAAGCACGAGCGCATCACGCTCACCCTTCACTACACCGTATTCGAGGATGCCGATGTTATCACGAGGGGGGCGACGCTTCATACCGACGAGGACAATCCCCTCTATATCCGTAAGCTCATGAGCTTCATGCTCGACCTTCCCACAGGCGAGTTTGAGATGACGACCATCGACGGCTCGTGGGCAAAGGAAGCGCATCTCCACACACGCCCCCTTACGCGTGGTATCTTTATCAACGATTCCACCGTCGGCGCCTCCTCCAACCTCCACAACAGCGCCTTTCTCCTGAAAGCAAAGAACGCAGGCGAGGAATATGGTGATGTCTACGGCTTCAACCTGATTTATTCGGGCAACCATTATAGCGCCGTGGAGCTTTCCCACCACGGCACCATCCGCGTGATGAGCGGTATTTCTCCCCATTGTTTCCTCTGGAAGCTCTCATGTGGCGAGGACTTCATCACACCCGAAGCGGTGATGACCTACTCAAAGGACGGTACCGCAGGGATGACGATGCAGATGCATCGCTTCGTCAACCAGAACATCATCCGCGAAGAATATCAGAACACCGAGCGCCCCATTGTTCTCAACAACTGGGAAGCCACCTTCTTCCATTTTAACCGACGCAAGATCCTGGCGCTTGCGAAACGGGCAAAATCGCTGGGAATCGAAATGTTCGTCCTGGATGACGGCTGGTTCGGCAATCGCAACAGCGATACCGCAGGCCTCGGTGACTGGGTTGCGAACACGAAAAAGCTGCCTGGCGGTATCACCGCCCTGGCAGAAAAAATAGAAAAAATGGGTATGAAATTCGGACTTTGGTTTGAACCGGAATGTGTCAACCCCGACTCCGATCTCTACCGCGCCCACCCCGATTGGGCAATCGCCGTCCCTGGGCGCGAGGCGTCCCTCGGCAGAAATCAGATGACACTCGACCTCACACGCCCCGAGGTGCGCGACTATATTGTCGATGCGGTCGACCATGTGTTATCCACGGCAAAAATCTCCTATGTCAAGTGGGACTACAACCGACATATCTCTGATATGTATTCTCCATCCCTCCCCCAACAGGGCGAGTTTTTCCATCGCTATATCCTCGGTCTTTATGAGGTGCTTCGTCGCATCTTCCTCGAAAAACACCCCGATATTCTCTTCGAGAGCTGCTCATCGGGCGGCAACCGCTTTGACCTCGGTATGCTCGCCTTTTCCCCGCAAATCTGGACATCGGACGATACCGATGCGCGTGAGAGAATTGACATTCAGAGAGGTATCGCAACCTTCTACCCCCTCTCCACCATCTCGGCACATGTCTCCATGACGCCCAATATGCAGACGCTTCGCAACGCACCGCTCTCCACGCGCTTCAATGTCGCGTGCTTTGGTGTCCTCGGATATGAGCTTGATTTTGACGAACTGACGCCCGACGAGCGCCGACAGATCAAAGAGCAGATTGCCTTCTACAAGGCGCACCGCAAAACCTTCCAGTATGGCACTTACCGTGCCGTCACTCTCCGCGAGGGTGAGCGACTCTCCTTTCAGGTGAAGGGAGAGGGAGAGCATATGGCATCCGTCTTTAACCTCTCCTATTCCGCTATCCCCGAGCGCGACATTCTCCGTGTACCCGATGCAGAGGCGCAAACCAGTTATACCGTCAAAAATGTAAAGCAATATTTACGAATTGGCAACTTTGGCAGTCTGATTAAGCACATCACGCCTATAAGACTTCGCGCGGACGGTTTCATCGTGCGCACCGTAGACCGTCACTTTTCCATGGTGGACGGCGAGGAAGAATATACCATACAGGGTGAAAACCTGTGCCATGGTCTGCCCCTCGCGATGCAGTACAGCGGAACAGGCTATCTTCCCACCCTCCGCATTCTCGGTGACAATGGCTCAACGCTCTATCATATCCAAAAGATAAAATCTGAAAGGACTTCGGATAAATGAACAAACAAATGACACGCAACAAAATCTTTTTTGGTCTTGGCACCATAGGACGCGATGCCCTCTACTCTCTTGTCAGTATGTATCTGATGGTGCATCTTACCGATGTTGTCACCTTCTCGGATGCAGGTCTCGGCGCGATCGGTATCATGCTCACCCTCTTCGGTATTTTTGATGCCGTCATCGATCCCTTCGTCGGTGCTATCGTCGACAATACCAAGACGAGATGGGGCAAGTTCAAGCCCTGGATTCTCATCGGCATGATTGGTACGGGCATTCTCACCGCCCTGATGTTCCACGATTTCAAAATGTCTGAAACCTGGCACATCGTCCTTCTCGGTGTAACCTACCTTCTCTTCAGCATTTTCTTCTCCCTCAACGATATCGCTTACTGGTCTCTGATGCCCGCCATCTCAAAGGACCAGAAGGTGCGCGAGGGCGTTGGCTCCTTTGCAAGAATTTGCGCGAATATCGGTATGTTTGCGATGGTTCTTGTCTATCCCTCCATGTCGGATGTGTTCCGTGGCATGGGATTTGAAGGCAGCCTCCGTACCCCCTTCTTTGTATTTGCTATTATCGCCGCGCTTGTGATGTGGGTATTCCAGACCTTCACCCTTCTCGGTGTCAAGGAGGATCGCACCCAGCTCCAGACGGTAGAGCGTACTTCCCTGAAAGACCTCTTCCGCGCGCTCTTCAAAAACGATCAGCTTCTCGTTGCCGCCATCTCCATGGCGCTCTTCATGATTGGTTACTGCACCACCACCGCCTTTGGTACATATTACTTTGACTACGCGTATGGTGACGGCAGTGTTTATATGGTGTTTGCGGCGGTTCTTGCCGTAGCACAGCTCTCCGCCCTGATGCTCTTCCCCCTGTTCAGAAAGCGTTTCACACGCCGTCAGCTTTACACCGGCTCGACCATCGCTGTTACCCTGGCGTATGTCCTCTTCTTCCTCTCGTTTGAGTGGTTGCCGATGATTGTGGTCGCCGGCCTCATTCTCTTCTTTGCCCAGGCGTTTATCCAGCTTCTCATGCTTCTCTTCCTCGCCGATTCCATCGAATATGGTGAGTGGAAGCTCGGCAAGAGAAACGAGGCGGCATCCTTCGCCGTCCAGCCCTTTGTCAACCAGATTGGTGGCGCTATCAGCCGTGGCATCCTCGCCCTCACCCTGATCGTATCGGGCATCAATGCGGCAATCAAGTCGGCGGCAGATGAAAGCGAGCTGACAGGCACTCTGGTCGCTCCTGTCATCGAGGACTGGTCTGTCTGGGTAATGAAAATCTCGATGATGATTTTCCCGCTTATCTGCATTGTGGTCGGCTTTATCCTATATTATAAAAAGTTCAGAATTGACGAGGAAACCTATGCTGGCATCTGCGCGGAGCTGGAAGAACGCCGCGGCGGTATCGAAACGATCGCCGACGAGGTGGATATAACAGGCACGCAGAGTGAAGCTGACGCGCAGACAACCGTAGCACAAGAGACGGCGCAATATCAGGAAAGCGCCGATGAAGGCGCAGAGGATGCGCCCGAAGGCGAAGCGTAAGAGGTACAACATGTCGACACACCTGTATCTTGTACGCCACGGACAATCCGAAGGCAATCTTACGAATTCCTTTCTCGGTCACACCGACCTTCCCTTAACCGAGCTTGGTCGGGGGCAAGCCGAGGTGGCGAGCCGTTATCTTGTCACCCTCTCGCCCGACCGCATTTATGCAAGTGATCTGCTTCGCGCCTACTATACCGCCACCCCCACCGCAGAAAAACTCACTCTCCCCATCGAAAAGAGCGAAAATCTTCGCGAGATTTTCGCTGGCAAGTGGGAAGGGATGCCCTTTGAGAGCATCGATGTCGAATATGCCGAAGACTATGCGGTATGGAAAACGCACATCGGACGCTCCCGTCCGACAGACGGCGAGAGTGTCGCAGAACTGATGCTCCGTATTGAAGAGGAACTCACTCGCATTGTAAAAGAAAACGAGAACAAGACCGTATTGGTCTTTCTCCACGCAACCCCCATTCGTGCCTTTGCCGCAAAATGTCTTGGTCTCGGCACAGAAAAAATGGAAACCCTCCCCTGGGCAACCAACGCCTCCACCTCGCACTTTCTCTACGAAAACGGCACCTTTACTCTGCTCGAATACAGCCGTGACGATTACCTCGGTGACATCTCCACCGCCCTTCCCTCAAATGTGTGATTGGCGGGACAGATTATGATAAAACGCAATCCTGTCGGCTTCCTTTCTGGAAACCTTCTCAAACTGATCGCGATAGTCCTGATGACCATCGACCATTATGCTGTGCTCTTCCACCCCTATGACCTCTGGTGGAGACTGCCAGGGCGTCTCGCCTTCCCCATCTTCGCCTTCTTTATTGCCGAGGGCTATCGCTACACGAGAAACCGACTGCGCTATTTTCTCACACTTGCCATCGCAGGCACGGTTTTTCAGGTGGTGTATTATCTCTTCTCGGGTGGCGGAATGCGTAACATTTTCATCACCCTCGCCCTCTCTCTTATCCCTGTATTTTTCTTGGATTTATCAAAGAAGGCTTTCTTTGATAAGACAGCGCCCCTGTGGAAGAAGATGCTCTTCCCCGCCATCTTCGCACTTGTGATGGTTGCCCTTTATTTCGTGTGCAAGCACTTCAGGCCCGACTATCGCTTCTGGGGTACGCTCGTCCCCCTTTTCGTCACACTTTTCCACACGCCGCGTGGTGTCGAAGCACCGAAGTGGTGGCAGACGCTCGATATTCTGCCCGTCCACCTTCTGTGCATGCTTCCCCCATTGATTTTACTGAACCACACCTTTGGTGGTGTACAGCATTTCTCTCTCCTCGCCCTCCTTCTTCTCGTCTTTTATTCGGGAGAAAGAGGTAAGTGGAAAATGAAATATTTCTTTTATATATACTATCCCCTGCACCTCGTTTTACTCGAGGGCTTGTATCTGTTGATGGAGCTTATATGAAACTGAACTATCCCGCACCGCTTCTCTCGGGAAATCTGCTGAAAATCATCGCTATCCTGACGATGACCTTTGACCATTACAGCGCGATTTTCCATCCGAGCGTCCACTGGATGCGTATCCCGGGGCGTATCGCCTTTCCCATCTTCGCCTTTCTGGTGGCAGAAGGCTTCCGCCATACCAAAAACCGTCTGCGCTACCTTCTGGTCATGGGGGCGTTCGCGGCGGTATCGCATATGTCGCTTCTGTGGATTTCGCGTGGCGCATGGACGAGCATTCTTGCGAGCTTTTGCGCGTCGATCGGTCTTTGCTTCCTTATTGAATTCGCGAAAAAATGCGCCCTTGACACCTCGTGCAAGCTATGGATGCGCATCCTCGCGCCCCTGCCCGTTATCCTCGCGGTATTGGTGCTTTACTTCGATACCAAGCTATTGACGATTTTCGATTACGGCTTTTGGGGCGTCATGCTCGCGCCCTTCGCGACCATCTTTCATTCGCCGCGTGGTGTCGATGTGCCGAAGTGGTGGCAGGCGCTCGATATTCTTCCCGTCCACCTGCTCACCTTCGCCATTCCCCTCGTTCTGATGAACAACCACTTCGGCGGTTCGCAGGTCTGGGCATCCCTCGCCCTCATTCCTCTCATGCTCTATTCGGGAAAGCGAGGCAAATTCCGCTTCAAGTATCTTTTCTTTTTTCTTACCTCGCTTATCATTCTTCTGCACCTGCTCGCCATGCTGTTCGGCGTGATTGAAAAGCTCTGACACGGGTAAGTGACACAAAGAAAAAGGTGCTTTGAGAGACCTCAAAACACCTGTATATTCACCCTCTTATCAAAATTCATTTCTCCATGGAAAAGAGTTTTTTCAAGAGAGGTACCAGCACCTTGGGTGCGCGGACAACTACGATTTTCATAGCATTCTCCTCGGGAAATTCAGGCATCAGCCCATTAATATTCTATGAAAGGGAATGGGCTTTTGCGACAAATAATAAAAAAGGAAGGTATTCTCCATGGCAAACGAAGATTTCACAAGATTTACAGGCGGTGAGCAAGAGCCACTCCCTCTCACCCCCAGAGCGTATAGTAACATCACCGACGACGGCGAAGACTATGTTGCCGGCGAGGCAGAAGCATTTTCCACCCCGCGTGGTGAGGAGGGGGCGGAAGAAGTACGCGAAGCACCCCACGCATCTGTCGCGAGCGAGACCATTCCTGTGCAGAAGCCGAAAACCATGGTCTTTTCCCTCGTCTCCCTGATTTTAGCGGGCGTATCCCTCCTCTATGGTCTTTCGGGATGGATTGGCATGATATTCGGCATCGCGGCAATCGTATTCGCCATTGTCTCCCGCGTGCATCTCGGCTATTTTGATGTCAAGAGCATTCTCGGTCTAATTCTCGGTATCGTTGGTACTGTCTTTGGTTGCTTTGTCGCCATCATCGACCTTCTCGGTGTTTTTGCCGAAGCCGATAGCTTCTTCGAAGAAATCATCGAGGACGCCATCAACGACGACTTCAATCACCAGGCATAAGTTTGAGACAGGCTTCGCCACACCGAAGCACTTTACTTATTAATAAAAATCCCCCGGTCAAACCGGGGGTATTTCATTTTCGGGTAAAACCCTAAATGTTACTGGCTACGCACAAGTGCGTCGTGTATTGGCCTGCCAGCCATGCAATTGTTACTTGCTACCCGTTCAACGGGTTTCACCATAAGCCTCCTTTGTGTAAAGGGAGGTGGCATTTTCACAAGAAAATGACGGAGGGATTGTTGCTCACTTCTCTTTCCTCTTTTTGTTCTCTCCGTAGCATTTCACAATCCCTCAGTCTCGCATTCGCTCGACAGCTCCCTTTACACAAGGGAGCCTTTGACACGATAAAGTTCTGCCCTTGCTTTTTATT
>JAFVYW010000005.1 GCA_017508465.1 Clostridia bacterium | reverse complement strand
TCGTTTTTTGTGATTGACTTTTTGTTTTTTGCGCATTACAATGAGAATAAAGACAAATTTTTTTCCAAAGGAGAATTTTTATGAGCGATAACAACATGAAAGAAAAAATCCTTCTTGCGATAAAGCGGCTTGGCATCGACATGGTCGGTTTCGCTTCCAAAGCGCGTTTTGAAGGAGTGGATGCACAGCATAACCCATTCTCGATTTTCCCGGAAGCAAAAACCGTCATTTTGGTAGGTAAGCGCATTTGTCGAGGCGCACTTCGTGGTGTCGAAGAGGGTACCAATTTTGGTGATTATTCCTTGTTTGGCAAAACCTGGCTCGAGGATGAATTCCTCGCGGTTTCCTGTTATGACCTTGTCCGTCTGATTGAAGACGAGGGATGGGAAGCCTGCCCTGTATTCCCAAACTCACCCGATATTCCGACGCAGGGTGTTGCTGTATCCGAAGGACGCCCCGCGCCCAATGTCTACCCTGATTTCGATTATGCTGCTGTCGCTTGCGGACTTGGCGAGATTGGTAAGAGCGGTCTTTTCTTGTCCCCTGAATATGGTTCCCGTCAGAGATTTCACATGATCCTGACAGACGCCGAAATCGAAGAGACACCCCTCTTTGAAGGCAGTGTGTGTGATGGTTGTGGCAAATGCGCCGAGAGTTGTCCCCTTGGCGCGATTGATATGAACCACCTGAAGGAGATCACAATGGCAGGCAAGACGATGCAGGTTGCGAGCATCCGCTATGATCTTTGCAAAACCTGCAAAAACGGTGCTTGCCCGAATAGCGTGAATGCATCTTTGATGCCCGACCGCATTCCTGCCCTTTGTAACCGTAGTTGTCTGTGCCACCTTGAAGAAGAGGGCCTTGTAGGAAATCGTTTTGAGAGACCATTCCGCACCAGAGAGGCGTGGCAAATTGGTGGCTCTGGAGATGGAGACAGGGGGGCACGCTAATGAAACTGACCTCCGCAATGATTAAAGAGCGCGCGAAGGAACTCGGTATCGATTGTATTGCGATCGGTAATATCGAACGCTTTGAAAATGCGCCCGTTCTGATGTCACCGAAATCCTACTTTCCCGGGGCAAAATCGGTGATTGCCATCGCTATGCGTATTCCTCGTGGCAGTTATCGCGGTATCGAGGAAGGAACGCATTGGCACAACTATACCTTCTATTCTTATAATAAATTGAACACCCTCTTCCGTCCGCGACTTTCCTACGAGCTTTGCTGTTTTATTGAGGATCACGGATGGGAGGCAGTCCCACACTATCCCGCCGTACCGGAAGGCAATGGAACACGGCGTGAGCCTGTCGGCGAAGGACGCGTTCCCCCTGATGTCGTATGTAGCGTACGCCTGATTGCCGCAGGATGTGGTCTTGGCGAAGTTGGCTTTTCCAAGGTGTTCTTAACCAAAAAATTCGGCCCCCGTGTTCGTCTTGGCCTTATTTTTACCGACTGTGAACTGGAGCCTGATCCCATTCTGGATACGGGTGATATCTGTCTGCACTGTGGTGCTTGCGTACGCGCTTGCCCAGGAAATGCCATTCCGCCTATCAAGGCAGAAAACCATCGTCTTACCGTCGACTTTGGCGAAAAGCAAATCTGGTATGGCGATGTCCGCATGGGCAGATGTACGCTGACACACCATGGTATGAATGCGGAATGCTCTCCCTTCTTGAAGAAGGACTTTCCTAATATGGAATTCCCTGTTCGAACAAGTGAGATGACAGAAGAGGAAGCATACATTCTTACTTATACTATGGCGCAAGGTCATTGGGGAAGAAAACCCTTGAACAGTGCCGCCATCGACTATTATGATTACATGCTCCGTCACACTGGTTATTTTGCTATCTGCGGTGCAAAGGGATGCATTCGCGCTTGCATGGATATGCTGGAAAAGGCAGGACGCACCGAAAATGTATTCCACAATGCCTTTTATCGTAAGCCGGAGTGGACATTGCCCGTCGGCCCCGTAGCCGTCTCTGAAGGCGTCAATCCCTTCCGTGAGGCGTATCTCGACGAGCGTTATCCCGGAATTCGCCAGAACGAATATAAAAAGACAGAAGACTGATAAAAACAAAACGGGGCTGCTTCATTTAGGCATAACCGAACGAAAAACGACAGAGGTACAATCAAATTGCCTCTGTCGTTTACAGATTAAGAGGAAACTAAGGTCAAAACCTACGGTTTTCTCTTTTTTTATTTAGGTTTTTCGTTCTATCTCCGTTTGCTCACTTGCCGTATGTAGCCGTACGGGAGTCAAACGCATAAGCCCTGCGACGGAAAATTTTTGCGTCTTTTCTCGTATTTCACCTTGTAAAGTCTGCACTTGACTG
>JAFVYW010000039.1 GCA_017508465.1 Clostridia bacterium | reverse complement strand
GATGTCCTGTGCCTTCTGCATAACGGCCATAACAAGGCTCTTGTCATGCTTGTGAGCGGCAATGACTGCCATGAGTTGTTCTTCCTGCTCCTTTGTACCTTGGAAAGGAATGCTGGAAAGTTTCTTCTGCATATTTTTTTCCTCCTTGAAATTTGCAGTAATATTTTAATCCTATATATTAATATAAGCGATTTTCATTATAACACACTTTTTAACAAATTTCAACCCCTATGGGCATATTTTGTTAAAAAATTATCAAATAAATTATCCCATTTTTTCAAAAAATTCCCGATTTACCATGGAATGCAGAGCCAACGCATCCTCTTTGGGCAAGGGAAGCGCTACGCCATCGAGCGCACAAGCCAGCGCACATCTTCTCGTTGTGGATGTGATAAAGACACCATCCGAGCAAAAAACCTCCTCTTTCGTATAGCATCTTTCTTCGACAGCAATACCCATTTCCGTAGCACATCTGATAAGCGCCTTCCGCATAATTCCAGGCAGAACATGGCAGTCGAGAGGGTGGGTTATGAGAGTGCCATCCTTCAGAACAGATATATTGGAATGCGAGCATTCGCGCACAATCCCATTCCTGACAAATACCGCCTCATCGGCTCCCATCTGTTCGGCATAGGTTGCAGCGATTGTGTTAGGCAAAAGATTGAGTGTTTTGATATGACAAAGCTCGTATCGCATATCCTCCACACTGACAAGAGAAAGCATCTCATCCGCGTCAGGCAAAGCAAACCTCTTTGCATAAGCAAAGAAATGAGCGCTATAAATCCCGTGTGACGAGTGCTTTCGTTCCTCTCTTGCGCGACTTGCCTGTACATATAAAAACAAGTACCCTGTCCCCGTTTTCTCCATCAGAACAGATAGGATATCATGGATTTCCTTGTCGCTATACGGCAAAGACAGGGACAACGCCGAAAGATTGTTGCGGAATCTCTCAAGATGCTCCTTTTCCATAAAAATTGATTTACCGTTGCCCACCATGGCATCATATACGCCGTCTCCGAAGAAAAAGGCGCGGTCATCCGTCGCGATTCTTATATCGCTAAGCGGCATCATGTTTCCATCATAAAAAGCAAAATCCATACCGTATCCTCCTTATAACAGAGTATGAGAAAAAAGGGAAGAGGTCACACCCTCTTGACAAATCTGAAAGTTATGATAAAATAAGAAGCGGAGGATAAATATATGTTTGATGTCAGTATTGTCGGCTGTGCCGATTATCAATATGAAAATGTGAGAGGCGCCATGGAAGAGGCTCTGCGCGAAATTGGTGGACTCTCCTTTGTAAAGGAAGGGATGACCATTGGTCTGAAAGCCAATCTTGTCAGCTTTGCTTCTCCCGATAAAGCGGTTACAACACATCCTGTGGTTCTGAAGGTGCTTTGCGATATGCTTCGCGAGAGGGGCGCCAGGGTAATTATAGGAGATTCCCCTGGTGGTCTTTACAACGCCGCTTTTGTGACAAAGGTATATCGCGCCTGTGGCCTTTATGAATTGGAGGGGGATGGCGTCGAACTCAATATGGATTTCTCGCAGAATGAAGCGACTTTTCCTGAAGCGAAGGTTGCTCACCGTTTTTCCTATACCGCTTATCTTGACAAATGTGACGCGATAATAGATGTTTGCAAACTCAAAACACACGGTATGATGAGCTTGTCCTGTGCCGCAAAGAATATGTTCGGCGTTGTGCCTGGTACGATGAAGCCGGAATATCATTTCCGTTATCCCACCTATGAACAGTTCGCGGATATGATTGTCGACCTCAATGACTACTTTAAACCCGCCCTTTCCATTTGCGATGCCATTGTCGGCATGGAAGGCAATGGCCCTACGGCAGGCGTTCCCCGTCCCATCGGGTGTTTGCTCGCCTCCGCCTCGCCTCATAAGCTCGACCTTGTTGCCTCCTCGGTTATCGGACTTTCGATGCGCGAGGTGCCTACCTTGCAGGCGGCGCATGCGAGAGGGTATATTCCTGCCGCGCCAGAGGAGCTTTCTGTTTACGGCGAGCCACAAGCCTTCTTCATTCCCGATTATGATAATATCTCAACAAGACATAGTCTTGGTTTCAGCGGAACATCGGATTCCGTCTTGAAAAATATGTTCGGAAAAATTGCAAAATCGGCTCTCAATTCCCGACCAAAGCTAAAAAAGAAGGAGTGTGTCGGTTGTAATTTGTGTGGGCAGATCTGTCCTGCAAAAGCCATTACTATTGTAAAAGGGAAAGCCGTTATTGATACGAAAAAATGCATTCGTTGCTTCTGTTGTCAGGAGTTTTGCCCCAAGGGAGCGATGAAGGTTCATCGTACATGGATTGCGAGAATTTTAACCAAATAATACTTCTTTCTGAAAACAAAAACCTCTTGCGGCAAACACATGTCTGTGGCAAGAGGTTTCTTTTTGTATCCATTATTTATATTTGAAAATTGTGTTTCCCACCAGATCAACGCAGGTAAAAACGCCGTCCTCGTAAATCATGTAGCTTCTCGGATTTCCACCCTTGGGAAGCGCGACAGAGCCAGGGTTGAGACAGACATTGTCCTCGCCGAATTTCTCACAGGTGAGAAGGTGCGTGTGACCATGAAGAAGGATGTCGCCCTTCTGAAGAGGCGGGAGGGTGTCAAGATTAAATTTGTGTCCGTGTGTCGCATATACGGTTTTGCCGTCCAGTGAAAGAATGGCATAATCGGCAAGAATGGGAAATTCAAGCACCATCTGGTCGACTTCGGTGTCGCAGTTTCCTCTGACCGATAATATAACATTTTTGTAAGAATTCAGGAGTGTGATAACTTCCTTCGGTGCATATGTCGGCGGCAGGTCGTTGCGCGGACCATGATAAAGTATATCGCCAAGACAAAGGATTTTGTCCGCGGAAAGTTTGTGATAGGCGTCGATAACCGCTTTCGCGCTGTCGAGGTCGCCGTGAATATCAGAGCAAATTAAAAGCTTCATAGAAATCTCCCTGTGTATTGTTGTAAACATATTTTAGCAGACACCTGCCGCTCCTGTCAAGAGCCAGAAATGAAAAAATGCGTTTTTGTGTACTTTTCTTTCAAAAAATGCCCGCGTCTCGCCTTGACAAGCGGGAAAAAATGTGATAATATAATATTTGAATGTAAATTTTGGAGGACACTATGGCGAAACAGAAAAAGACAGAATATGGTGAACAAAGTATCAAATCGCTAAAGGGTGCAGAGCGTGTCAGACTTCGTCCCGCGGTTATTTTCGGCTCGGATGATATTATCGGCGCGCAACACTCTTTTGTCGAAATCCTCGCGAACTCCGTGGATGAGGCGCGTGAAGGTTATGGCGATAAAATCATTGTAACCAAATATCTGGATCTTTCCATTGAAGTAGAAGACTTTGGCCGTGGTGTACCGCTTGGCTTTAATGAAAAAGAAGGAAGATATAACTGGGAGCTTGTGTTCTGCGAGCTTTACGCAGGCGGTAAGTATAACAACAATGAAGGCGAGGGCGCTTATGAGTTTTCCCTCGGCCTCAATGGTCTTGGCGCAACGGCGACACAGTATTCCTCGGCGTTTATGACTGTAAAGTCATACAATGGAACCACTCTCTCCGAGATGGATTTCAAACGCGGCGAGCCTGTTGGCGATCTTCGCGTTTCTCCCATCGAAGCAGGAATGAAAAAGCGCGGTACCGTTATTCATTGGCTTCCCGACCTTGATGTATTCAAGGAGAATGACATTCCCGAGGAATTCTTCGACGCTACCATGCGCAGACAAGCATTCGTCAATGCTGGCATTCGCTTTGTCTTTCAGAAAGAGGTGGCAAAGGGTAAGTTTGAGAAGAGTGAGTATTACTACGAGCGTGGTATTGCCGATTACATAGAAGAGATTACCGAGGGCATTGCGATGACCTCTCCTGTTCTTTGGAAATTTGAGACGAAGGGAAGAGATCGCGAGGATATGCCAGAGTATAAGGTTCGCGCCGAAATCTCCTTCTGCTTTGCCAAGAGTGGCTCGAGCGAGTACTACCATAACTCCTCTTTCCTTGAGTATGGAGGCGCGCCCGATAAAGCGGTAAAAAACGCATTTACCTATGCCATTGATAAGTTTATCAAGGGCGCTGGAAAATACAACAAAAACGAAAGCAAAATCTCCTTTGCCGATATCGCTGATAACCTGACAGTCATCATCAATTCCGCCTCTACGCAGACATCTTATGAAAACCAGACAAAGAAGGCGATCACCAACGCCTTTATCCAGAAAGCGATTACCGATTTTCTCAAAGAGAATCTTGAGATTTATCTGACGGAAAATCAGAGCGCCGCCAATACCATTGTCTCGCAGGTGCTCGTGAATAAGCGCGCAAGGGAAAGCGCCGAGCGCACAAAGCTTGATATCAAGAAAAAGCTTTCTGGCACGATGGATGTCACGGGAAGGGTGGAGAAGTTTGTTCCTTGTCACTCGAAGGACCCTTCCATCCGTGAGGTATATATTGTAGAGGGCGATTCGGCTATGGGTAGCTGTAAGACAGCGAGAAATGCCGAGTTCCAGGCGATTATCCCCATTCGCGGTAAGACGCTTAACTGTATGAAGAGTTCGTATGAAAAAATCTTCCAGAGCGATATTATCGTTGACCTTCTCCGTGTTATCGGATGCGGCGTCGAGGTGAAAAGCAAACGCCCGGGCGACCTCGCAACATTCGATTATAATCAACTGAAATAGTCTAAAATTATTATATGTACGGATGCCGACGAAGATGGTTTCCAGATTCGTACCCTTCTTCTGACAATGTTCTATCGTCTTCTTCCGACTTTGATTGAAAAGGGTAAGATTTTCATTGCAGAGTCTCCTCTTTTTGAAATTACTTGTGGTAACGAT
>JAFVYW010000038.1 GCA_017508465.1 Clostridia bacterium | reverse complement strand
CTCGCCCCCGAGGTATTGACAGCGCCCAGATCCTTCGCTTCGCTCGAGGATGACACCGAAGGTTTTTTGCTCGCGCAAAAAAGCGATATGTCTCCTTCAGAGACGCGATATGTTCACCTCACGGTGAACGCGATATTTTTTCGCAAAGCGAAAAAGCGATATGCTCGCTACGCGAGCGTGGAAAAAAGCCTTCGGTGTCGGGCGCAAGGGGTCGCCTATGGCGAAACTTCACTTTTGCTTTAGCAAAAACTTCACTTGCGTAGCAAACTTCACTTTGACCACAGGTCAAAACTTCACCTTTTCCCCCATTGTCAAAAAATTCCTGATATTAATACAGAAAATGTTTCGTTTGTTCACATTTTATTTAAAATTATATGATATAATAGCAGAGTATGAAAATTTATGCCTGTGCATTTTATCGTGCACGCGCTTTTGTGGGCGATAAAAGGTAGGAAAGGAACGAAAAATGATTAAAATTGAAAATCTTGTCAAGCGTTATGGTACCAACTACGCCTTGAACGATGTATCTCTCGAGATTGGCGAGGGTGAAATTGTCGGTTTGCTGGGTCCCAACGGCGCGGGCAAAAGTACAATGATGAATATATTGACAGGCTATCTTGCCGCGACCTCGGGCGTGGTGGAAATCGGTGGCTATGATATCGAGGAGGATCCGATGCGCGCCAAGGCATTGATTGGCTTCCTCCCTGAACAACCGCCCGTCTATCCCGATATGACGGTGATGGAATATCTTGAGTTCGTTTACGAACTCAAAGGATGCACCCTTGAGAAGGAGAAGCACCTCGGTGAAATTCTCGATACGGTAAAGCTCCGCGATGTCAAGGGCAGACTGATTAAGAACCTCTCGAAGGGCTACCGCCAGAGAGTAGGTATAGCGCAGGCGCTGATTGGCAACCCGAAGCTTATCATTTTTGATGAGCCGACGGTCGGTCTGGATCCGAAGCAGATACTCGAGGTAAGAAACCTTATCCGTACCCTTGGAAAGAAGCATACCGTCATTTTGTCGACGCACATTCTCGCCGAGGTACAGTCGGTCTGCGAGCGCGTGATTATCATCAACCGCGGTAAGATTATCGCCGATGACCGCACCGAAAATATTGCGACCACTCTGGAAAACGGCATGACCATCGAGATCAGCGTTGTCGGCCCTCGTCGGGATGTCGCGCGTGAGCTGGAGGGCGTTGTCGGCGCGCGCAAGGTACACGATACGGGTGAGCGCGATGCAGACGCGTACATCTTCCGTGTGGAGAGCAAGCCCATGGTGGATATCCGCAAAAATCTCTTCTACATGTGCGCGAAGAAATCGTGGCCAATCCTCGCGATGAAGACGGTCGGCTCTGATCTGGAAACCGTATTTATCCGTCTTGTTGAAAACGCCGACGCCCAGGGCGTGTAAAGAAAAGAAAGGACAATACATATGCTTGCTATTTTTAAAAGAGAAATGCGCTCCTACTTCACCACGGTAATCGGATATGCATTTCTTGTGATTTATCTTGCGGTTGGTGCGGCGATTTTCGCCTTTACCACGCTCTTCTCCATGAGCGCCGATGTCACCACCTACTACCTCTATATGATGATTTTTTCTGCGGTCATTCTCCCACTTCTCACGATGAAGTCCTTCAGCGAAGAGAGAAAAATCAAAACAGAGCAGCTCACCTTGACAGCTCCCGTTTCCCTCATCTCCATCGTCCTTGGAAAATTCCTCGCGTCGATGACCGTGTTCTTCGGTGCGCTGACGGTAAGCTCGCTTTCCTTCCTTTTCCTCTATCCGTACGCGAGCGTGAAAACGGCGGTATGGCTCGGCAACTATGTCGCGCTTCTTCTTGTCGGTATGACATTCATCAGTATCGGACTTTTCGTCTCCTCCCTGACGGAGAACCAGCTTTCTGCCGCGGTCGGCACAATCGCTATCATTCTCGCCTTCCTTGCCGTCGGCATTGTGAATGTGCTTCTTCCCTCGTCCTATTTCCTCCGCTATGTGTTCGACTTTTTGTCGATTTTCACCCGCTTCCAGGCGTTTACCAATGGTTATTTTGACCTTTCCTCCCTGATTTACTATCTCTCCATCTCGGCCATTTTCCTGTATCTGACCGTTCGTGTCTACGACCGTCGCCGTCATTCGTAAGGAGAGCAAAATGGGCAACTTTTTACAAAAACTGAAGAGGTACACAGGGCGCACCAACTTCAGCCGCAGTATTGTAACAATCTGTGTCATTCTCGTCGCTATTGTTTTCAATGCGGTGGTCTATTCCCTGACGACCATTTTTGGTCTGTACCTGTATCAACCGACAGAGCTTGACTTCTCCCTCTCTGCTTCAACGGATGCTATCATGGCGTCGATTGAGGAAGAGGGCGGTGTGGAGGTTCTCTTCTGTATGCCGCGCGAGGAGCTGAAAACGCATGCGACGGGCTCTTACCTTCTCAAAACGGTAGAGCAGATGGAAGAGAAATATTCCGACGCCGTAACCTTCCGTTTTATCAATATCATCACCAAGATGGACGAGGAGGGTAAATTCTTCGATATGACACCCTTTACCAAGGATGAAAACGGAAACGATGTCACCATTTTCAAAACCTCGGTCATCTTCCGCTCGGACAAGGCGCATCGCGTCCTGACGAGCAATTCCTATGAGGACTTCTATTTTCTCAATGAAAAGAGTGAACCTCTCGCATATTGTGGCGAGGAGGTGTTCCTCTCCCTGATGCTCTGGGTGCAGAAGGATTATCACCCCACCGCATATTTCACCGCCGCGCATAGCGAAATACCAGATGCTGCTCTCGCGAGAGTGCTTGCCGCGGCAGGCTATAAAATCGGCTCGGTCAATCTTCGTCGCGAGGACATTCCCGATGATTGCGACCTTCTGGTTATCAATTCTCCCGTATCGGACTTTGAACGAGGCAGTGGCGTTACCTCCGAGATGGACCGCCTTTATGAATATGCCGATGCAGGCGGCGCGCTTTATGTCTCTCTGGACCCCTTCCTGAAAACACCCCTTCCTGTTCTTGAGGGCTTCCTGAAAGAATATGGTATCGCGCTCTCCCGCTCGGAGATTGCAGGCGAGACCTTCTCAAACATCGTCACCGACAACGCGCAGGGCATTACTGCCGACGGCTACACCCTCGTCGGTCGTTTTGACACCGAAGGTGTCGGCGGAGATATTCACAACACCGTTTTGCCATACAGCGACGGTAATGTGCTTCTGTATCGCTGTGGCGCGCTTTCGCTTTCGGATGGCGCAAGTCCCCTCCTGTATTCCTCTGCCTCCTCGGAAATCTATGCTTCCGGTGAGCGCGTTGGCAAGGACGGCAACTATGTCCTGTGTGCCAAGGGTACGCGCGAGGGTGAGAATGGCACTTCTTCTGTATTCGTGATGCCGAGCGTGTATTTTACCGCCTCGGACGCGATGCTCTCAAACACCTATTCCAACAGGGAATTTCTCCTTGCCGTATTCGGCGAAATCTTTGAAAACGAGGGTATGATGCCATATGGTGTCCGCTCCGTCAAGACCGAAACCAACCTGATTGAGGACCTCTCTCTTCGTGAGGCGAGACTGTATACCGTCATCGCCTTCCTGCCTGCCGTCGCGCTTGTCGCGCTCGGCGCGGTTGTTCTCATTCGCCGAAAATACAAGTGATGCAAAAAACAAAGGATAATTTATGAACATTAAGAAACTCTTTTCACCGCGTGTGAGAAATCGCACCTTTGCGGTGATTACCGTGCTTGTTATCGCGCTGTTGTTTCTTCTGAATTTTCTTCTCACCACCCTGCCCCAGAAGGGCGCTTTCATCGTGGATATGACGCCCGAAGGACTACATACCCTTACCGACCGTATGGTTGAGGAATGCGCCTTCCTTGCGGATGATGAGAAGATGGCGGGAGAAAAAATGACGGTGACCTTCTGCGCGGACCCCGACCAGTTGATTTCCTCCGCGGTGCTTCGTCCTACCTACTTTATGGCATGCGCGCTCGAGAGGGAGTATGATAACCTCGAGGTCAAGACGGTAAACATCGCGCAAAACCCCACCGCGGTCGCCAGATATAAAACCACATCGCTCTCAAAAATCCAGCAGACCGATGTCATCGTTTCGCACGGTAATGTCTATCGTGTGCTTTCCGCCGACGCCTTCTGGATTACGGCGAACAATGCTTATTGGTCTTATAACGGCGAGTATCGTCTCGCCTCCCTCCTTCTCTCCCTGCTCGGCACGCAGAGCAAGGCGTACTTCATTACCGGTCACGGCGAGACGGTCTATAACCCCGACCAGCCCGAGAGCGAAGATAGTCTGCGCCTTGCGTACTTTGTGAACCTTCTGCGCGAGTGTGGCATGTCCGTTGGCGTGCTTGACCTGATGCAGGTGGATGAAATCCCCGAGGATTGCGCCCTTCTTATCATCAACAATCCACAGACAGACTATGTCGGCGGTGTGGACCTCGACAGCTTCTACGCTGTCTCGGAGGTAGAAAAAATTGACCGCTTCCTTGTCGACCATCAGGGCGCTCTGGCTGTCGCCAAGGATTATCGCGTCTCCCTGCCTACCCTTGAATATTACCTCAAGGAATGGGGTATCGGCTTCGGCAAGGCGCAGGTGCGCGACGAAAAGGAATATATCAAAAATGCCGATGGCACCTTTACCACACTGATTGGTCAGTATGACACGGATACCGAGGGATACGGCTATGCCATCTATGGCGATTTCGTATCCACCGTGACCTCTCCCGAGGTTATCATCAAGGATACAGGTTATGTCGAATGCACCTTCGAGGAATCCCTCTCCAAGGATGAGGACGGCACCTTCCGTACCTCGCGCAATTATGCGCCCTTCCTCTCGACCTCCGTCGAGGCGAGAGCCTTTGTCCGCGATGCGCTCGGTGATGTTCTCGTCAAGGATTATGGCAAGCTCGATACCAGTGCGGTCAGCGTCCGCATGACGACCGACAGCATGAGCTCGGAAAACTCCTACTCCTATGTGTTCGCGGCAGCGTGCGCGACCTTCTTTGAGAGTGATGTCCTCTCCAACACCTCTTACGCAAACTACGATATTGTCTCCGCCCTCGTCCGTAATATCTCCCGTGTTGACGAGCATGCGTCCACCGATCTCGGCGGCACCTCGCTCAACTCCGAGAAGTATGGTGGCAAGCAGCTTCTTGATACCACTATCGCGACACAGTATACAGAAGTGTATGACCAGAACATGGATGTTGTTGAGGTAAATCAGCCTCTTGGCGTCGGAATGACAATATTTATTTACATTTTCATCTTTATTATGCCCTTAATTGCCCTTGGTGTCGGCGTTGTTGTTGCGATTCGCCGTCGCTATCTATAAGAGAGGAGAGTGGATTATGATAGTAAAAAAGAAAAAATCTCTCCTTCAGAAGCTTCTCGTCCCACTCATTCTTCTTGTGCTTTTTGCAGGACTTCTCGTCGGCGCAATTTTACTGACCGACTATGAGAAGGAGAAGGAGGAAAACAAGGAAGAAGTGAATACCATTGAAAAAATCGAGGGAGAAGGCGATAACCAAAGACTTTTCCCGCCCCTTGTCATGTCTCAAATCAATCGCGTCAGCATTGATAACCTCGGCGAGCAAGGCAAGTACTCCTTCATGCGCTATGGCGAGAAGGGGGAATATTACTTCTTCTACGACGATGGATCCGGCACGGAAAAGCCCTATCTTCCTTATATCTCGACCGTGGACTCTAACTTCTCGTACAGCAGTCTGCTTGCGACCGAGGCGATGGGCGCGACCAATGTCTCCCAGATTTACAATTTAACAACCGCTGTCGGTAATGTACGCTTCTCTGAACGCATGCCCCTTCTCGAAGAGGGTGAGGCGCGCGATGAACAGCTCAAGACCTATGGTCTTGCCGACGGTCAGTACAAGACGGTCTCTGTCTGGTATCAGAGGGACAAAGAGAGCGAAGGCGAAAAGTACACCATTCGCATCGGTTCTCCTGTTATCACTGGTACGGGTTACTACATGATGCTCGAAGGCAGGGATTATATCTATGCGGCGGCGACAGGCGCGCTTGATATCTGCATGGAGCCTTACACCTTCTTTATTGCGCCTCGTCTGACGGCGGCAGGTCTCGCGTCTGACCCGACCTATATGCCTTATCTTACCCCCGCGTTCAAGCATTGGAAGAACACCTGGGTGCGCGAGGTTGGCAAACTGGTTACGGAAGGCTCCCGTGTAATTGTTCACGGTGTCCAGCACACGCCGGTGGATCTGAATACCAAGGATACGGCGAATGCCCCTGACGGTTATATCTATTCTACGGCGTCGGATCTCTCCTTCAATCTTGCGAACCTGACGGCGAACGAATATGCGCGCCTTCAGAAGGCGCTTGTCGGACGCCCGATTGGCGACTATTCCGCACAGCCGCTGCTTGTCACCCTGATTGGTGACGGACGCGTGATTGCGCTCAATGACGCGACCGCTTCTGTCGCGTATGAATATCGCATCCAGAAGGTCGAAAGTGTTCTCAACGAGAACGAAGAGCGCGAGAGTGGTGTGGTCGGTGACGACAATCTTCTGAAGGTCAGTTATGACCTTTATATCGCGGGCGAAAAGAAAAATGCTGTTCCCCTGCACTCGGTGATTAATATTACCGAAGGGGATGAAAACCCCATCCCCAAAACGGCACGCGATGCCCTGCGCGCCCTGACAGTTGGCGAAACGCTTTCCTCTCCGATTGCCTTCACGATTACCTACACCAAGGATAACACGCGTACCGGTACCATAAAGCTTTATCTGGAAAACATTCTTGCCATCTATGACCAGAACGGCAAGGGAATGGAGAGCATTACCGAAAATTCCGTTGTTACCTATCGTTACCACTATGTGATTGACGGTGAACGGCAGAAGAGCTACACCGCGTCCTTCAATATGAAGCTGGATGCCGAGGGACAAAGCAACGATGTGCGCGATAAATTCCTCGGGATGAAGGCAGGAAAGCTTGACACACCTTTTCTTCTGTCCTCTGTGGTAGAGTACGAAGAGGTTTTCCGTGATTTCATCTCTTATGAGATTACCGAGGTCTGCTACTTTGTCGAGCGCGAATGCATCGTCTCCTTCTCCTACCTCAATGCCTCCGAGCGCAATCCCTTCTACGGCGACTCGCTTTATCAGAACTTCACACCCGGTAAAAACAGCCTCTACTCGCTCAATGCGGGTACATGCGATACCATCGCCGCTATCTTTGGCGGTATGGGAGATAACTCCAGCACAACCCTGGGACTTATCGGCAACAAAACAGTCGCTGTCGGCTTGACGCCCGAGGTGATGGAGGCGTATGGCTTATATGCACATACGGTTTATTATGAATTGCCCCGAGGTCTGATTTCGCTCGATTCCGAGGATCAGAACACCGAGGATTTCGACTGGTATGAGGTGCTTGGCTTCACGATGTATATCAGTGAGGAAAAGGATGGCATCCGCTATGTCGGTTGCGATCTCTACGACACCGTTGTTGAGATTTCGGCAGAGAATTTCGTGTTCGTCGATTACGATTTCGTTACCTTCTGGGCAAGGCGACAGCTCGTTCTCGTCGATGTCAACGAGATTTCAAAATTCGACCTTGAGTTCAACATGAGCGACCTTAAGGGTAAGATTTCCTTTGATATTTCAACACAGGTTCACGAACTTCAGACGGGCGGTACTTATACGCAGCTCAAAATCAATCTCACCCCGAGCGGTGGCTTCACCAACGAATTCCTTGAGGACTATCTCTCGCGTACAGGCGGAACATATGTTCCTCTGGATAGTTATTATGACTATATCCTCGGCGGTGGTAAAGAGACCACCTTCGGAAATGACTATGCAGGCGCAGGATATTTTAAGGAAGCGATGCAGATGCTGTTTTTCACGACCTACCTCGGCATGCTCGATGGGGAGGACCGTGACACCATTGAAAACAGCGACTACATCCTGAAGATGCGCGTCAAGCTGCGCGAGGATGTACTGCCGTATGTCTTTGAGTTCTATCGCATCGATGACAGGCGCGTCGGCGTACGCCTGTATTCCGAATGGAAAGAGGGCGAGGTGGCAGGCGAACTTGAGGTCTGCGACTTCTACATCACCACCTTCGCGATGAAAAAGGTGGTAAATGCCTTCCTTGCCATCACGCGCGCAGAGGAAATTCATACCGAATCCTTTGGTTACGGAAATTGATTTTTTAAAATTAAGAAAAAATTTACATATATTTTTAAAAAAGGTTTGCATTTTTCAAATATATATGTTATAATAACTCTTGTTCAACTTATGAATAAAAATATTTTAGCAAAAGGATACAGTAAAATGAAGAACAGAATTATCAGTTTGCTTTTGGTGGTTGTTTCCTGCGTGCTTCTCCTTACAGGATGCGCGTACAACTATCAGAAGAAGGACCTCGCGAACTATGCAGAGTTCAATCTTGATGCATTCAAAGCCCTTCTTGCTACCATCGAGGTAGAGGACGGCGAATTCGCATACGGCGACGAAGAGGCTCGTAAAGCTCTTGTTGCAGACGAGATTTATGCTCGTCTTGTTAAGCTCGCGGATGCGGAAGATAAGGTTGCCACTGGCACTATTGCAGAAAAAGACATTTTCTATTACTGCTACTATGTTGTAGCTACCTTCGATGAGAAGGAAAAGAACGAAGAGGGTGTGGAAGAGACCGTAGAAAAGGAATATGTCTTCTACGCGACCAATATGACCGCGTCCAAATTCCAGACTCTTGCTCTCTACGACCTTGAAAAAGAAGTAGACAAGAAGATTATGGCTGCCGTTCTCGGCATCAACATGATCGAAGGCGAAACCGCTTACACCACCACGACCGAAGGTACTGCTGCAGGAAACGCGGTTGTCTATGTTACCTACAAGGAGACCACTCCTGACGGTACGACCACAGAATACACCAACAAGAGAGTAGAGCTTCCTATCCTCCCTGAAGTAGAAGAGGGTGAGGAATATACTCCCGTTTCCTTCGAGGAATACCTCGTTGGTAAGGAAATTGCAAAAACTCTCACCGACTTTGAAGTTGGCGAAGAGGGTAACAAGACCAAGTACAGCGCAATTAAGATTGGCTGGCAGGTAGAGACTGGCGAAGAGGTTGTTGTAAACTTCGCAGAGAACCCCTTCACCACCACCACAAGCCAGAAGTCCGATAATGGCAAAACCAAGAACCTTAAGGATGCGAAGGAAGTAGAGTATCATATCTACCCCGTAGGCCGTCAGGAAGTAGAAGAGCTCACCGAGGATAATGGTAAGCTCGTATTTACCACCCTTCTTGGCGATGGTATTTCCACCACCTCTCTCGACTGTCTCTCCGACGCAGAATATAAGTACACCGAAGGCGATAAAGAGATTACCATCAAGTCTCTTGTAGAAGAGCTCGCAGGTAAGTACAAGACGCTCTCCGATGCAAAGACCGCATACGATAAGACACCCGCAAACGAAACCCTCAAGAAGAACTACGAGGATGCGAAGGCGGCTGTTGCTGATGATAAGCTCGATGAATACTGGGCAAAGATGCAGAAGTGCGCAGATGCCAAAGAGGATGACCTCTCAAAGGTCATGTACACCCAGTATACCGAGGATGTTTACGATGAGCTCGAAGAGGATTACAATGCTGAAATCCAGGATAAGGTAACCGTTGAACTCTGGAAGCTTATCCAGGAGTCTGTCAAGAATGTTACCGCTCCCGAGCGCGCAGTCAAGGACGCTTACAAGCAGAACCTTGAAGCATTCAAGTACAAGTACTACACCGGTAAGGTAAACGATTCTACCGCTACCGATGCGAAAACCAACCTGGAAACCTACGCTACCTTCAAGCTTTACCTTGTCGATGCCGCAAAGAAAGTGGCTACCGATGAGCTTGAGAAGAAGGATGTGAAGTGCGAGACCTATGATGATGCTGTTGCTATTCTCAATGAATATGCAGAAAAGCAGGTAAAAGAGCATGTCGTTATCTGGACCGTTTCGAAAGCATTCGATATCGAGGTTGCTGATACCGAGATTGAAAACTTCGCTCTTCTTCAGTCCTACTATATGCAGATTTATGGATACAGCATCACCTCTGACCAGATTCTTGAC
Source organism: Clostridia bacterium (assembly GCA_017508465.1). GTDB lineage: Bacteria > Bacillota > Clostridia > Oscillospirales > CAG-272 > UBA1740. The sequence goes on along the minus strand of JAFVYW010000038.1, from coordinate 10,000 downwards.
CAGTATGGTAAGGAAAACATCCGTACCTACCTTGCATTTGATAAGCTGATTGGTCACTTCCTTGAAGTAGAAGAGGACAATGCAGATACCGAAGAGGACGAAAGCAAGAACGGCACCGCTTATAAGAACATCACCGTAAAGCGCAATCCTCCCGAAGTAGAAGAGGAAGAGGGCGATAACACCGGTGACAACACTGGCGATAACACTGGTGATAATACTGGTGACAACACTGGTGACGAAGGCAACGGTGGCGAAACCAACGAATAATATCTTCGGATTTTTGTTCGAAAATCAACACGGGGGATGGACGGAGTTCATCCCCTGAAATTTTAAAAAGGGACTTATGAAAGAAGTTAGTATTTATACCGATGGCGCCTGCCGAGGCAATCCCGGCCGTGGCGGATGGGGCGCTATTCTTGTATATGGACAATTTGAAAAAGAGCTCTCGGGCGGTGAGCGCGAGACAACCAATAACCGTATGGAGCTTCTCGCCGCCATCGAAGGATTGCGCGCGCTGAAGGAGCCTTGTCGCGTGACACTGTATTCCGACTCGAAATATCTTGTCGATGCGTTTAACCTCGGTTGGACAAAAACCTGGCAGGAGGAACACTTCCGCACAGGAAAAAAGAACGAGGTCAAAAACCCTGACCTGTGGCAGACACTGCTCGACCTTGTGAGAATACATGAGGTGACCTTCGTCTGGGTGCGCGGACACAACGGTCACGCCTACAATGAGCGTTGCGACACTCTCGCGACTACCTTTGCCGATTCATTTCTGCAAGAGGAAGAAGATGCCTCACAACGCCCAGAGTAAAGTTTCGCCTATGGCGAAGTAAAGTTTCGACCTCGCACTCGAGGTTGCTTGCTTTTGGCAAGCGAAGAAAGGAGACCACAAGAGTGGCTAAAAAGAATAACAAGAAAAAAGGAACGGCTACGCCGAAAAAAAAGGCGACGAAGAAAGCGCTCTCCCGTCGCGCAAAAATCACCATCATATCCTTGTCGCTCGCTGTCGTGCTGGTGGCAGGTATTGTCCTTGGCGTAGTGCTTTATCTCAACAATCGTCCCTTTAATTATTATAAGGAAGACATTTCAAAATACATCACCGTCGATTTTGATGCGTACAAGAATTATACGGTTGATATGAAAATCGATGCGGTGACCGAACAGTCCATCGACGAGAGAATCCAGCAGATTCTCAATGCGAACAAGTCGTCGAGTGCGCTGAACAGCGGAAAATCTGACCGCGATACCGAAATCAAGGTCGGTGATATCGTCACCATTTTCTATCGTGGCTACTACTTCGACGAAAACGATGCGCGCGTGGAATTTGACGGTGGATGCAACATTGAATATGCATCGGGCAAGGTTCTGCCCACCACGCTCACCATCGGCTCGGGAGCTTATTTCTCGGGCTTTGAGAGTGGACTTATCGGTAAAATTCCTGAACAGTACGCGAACCTCACGCCGTCTCTCGAGGGTGTGATTGAAGAGGGGGATGTAGTCTATGTGCAGATGAGCGCTATCCTTCCTGGAAATCGTTCCTTCCAGAACAAGACGGTACGCATTGACCTCGATGATCCCGATCTGGAAAAGGAATGGGGCGTCGGCTTCAAGGAATTCCTTCTTGGCCGTGAACTCCGTCAGCTCGTGCCGAAGGCAGAGTTTGAGCTTCCCGAGGCGGTCGAGGGACAGGAAGTGGTCTATTACACCAATATCAAGCCTATGTTCACTTCGGCGGACGAGAACGATATGGAGCCTATCGTCGTGGAGGCATATTGCCCCATCAACTATACGAACGCTCCTGAACTCGCAGGGAAGACCGTTTACTTTGATGTTTATGTGCGCGGTACGGTGCATTACAACACCCCCACACTCACCGAGGACTTTATCCGCAACACCCTGAAACTCACTGACGAGGATCTCAAGGACTTTGAGGGTGAAGATATCATCACCAAATTCCGCGGTTATGTCCGCGAAGAATTGATGACAGGATATCAGAACGGTTCAAATTATGTCTCTGGCTATCGTGAACTTTATGACTCGCTTCTTGATGATCTGATCTGGGAAAAGCTCAATGCCATTACCAAAATTATCAGGATTCCCAAACGCGCTATCCAGCCCGTGTACGAAGAATATCTCGATTCGCTGATCGCCGACTATGAGTATTATAAGGACACCTACGGCTTTAGCAGCGTAGAGGAATACATCATGCAGGCGATGGGGGCAGAAACGCTGGAAGAGGCGGACGAGACCATCTGGTACCTCTCCGCGAATGCGGTAAAAGAAAAAATGGTTATCTTCCTGATTGCAAAGCAGGAGGGACTTTTGGCAGACGAGGATACCCTCAAAGCCGAGGCGGAAGAAATTTTCGACGAAATCGTGCAGTACTATATCGACACCTACTATGCCGATAAGTTTGCAAAATATGAGACCGAAGAGGAATATGACAAGGCATATCAGGAGCTTGTCGGCAACCTCCGCGAGCAATATGACGAGGATGTTCTGATAGAGAACGCGCTTTATGACCGCGTCTTTGAATTCCTGCGCACGAAGCCTTCTGTCAATCTTGTTGGAAAAGGACAATAAGATATGCTCGCTTTGCAAGCGTGATATGTTCACCTAACGGTGAACGCGATATGTCTCCTTCGGAGACGCGATAATCAAGCGTGCGTGAGTCTGTGCTTGCACAAGCGAGGCACGCGCAGATTGCTCTGCTCGCAAAAAATCTACGATTTTTTAAGGTGCGAAAGCACCAAAAGCGGACGCTTTCAGCGAGCAAAGAGTATATGTTCACCTGGCGGTGAACGCGATATGCTTGCCTTTGGCAAGCGCGATATGTCTCCTTCGGAGACGCGATATGCTTGCCTTCGGCAAGCGTGATAATCAAGCGTGCGCTTTATGCGAGCAAAGAGTATATGAATTGTAGGGCGGGGGCTTATCTTTAGTGAAGTTTTGCCCTATGGTCAAAGTGAAGTTTGTTACGCAAGTGAAGTTTTTGCTAAAGCAAAAGTGAAGTTTCGCCTTTGGCGAAGTCATATAAATGTAGGGCGGGGGTTTACTCCCGCCGTTACGAAAGGCGTATTGCGCCCGACACCGTCAGGTGTCATCCTCGAGCGAAGCGAAGGATCTGGGCGCTGTCATCACCTTGGTGGAGAGTGAGAAGAAGTATGCCTCGCTACGCTCGGCGAGCAAAAAAGAGAGAACCCAACGGCAGACCTGCTTTATCAAAGTTCGTCGTTGGATTCTCTTTTTTATTCGGCTTTCATACCATATTCGTCGGCACATTCGGGGCAGGGCTCGCACTCGCAGGACTTGCCCTTGAACATCTTGTGCATGCCGTGAATCATTTTCGACATCTTGTTTTTGACGGTAGAGACAATGGCGTACGCGCCGACGGTCGCGAGGGTGCAGACAATCAGTGTGCCACCATGCTTTTTCTTCGGTTTTTCTTTTTCACATTTAGAAAATAACATATCTTACCTCCCTTTTTGTCTATTTTCCCGCGCCGTCAATCGCTTTATACATAGGAAAAAGGAAAAGAATTACCATATTGTGCCAATTTTGGAGCAGGAGGGGTTGACAAGAAGGGAAAAATCGTGTAAAATAAAGCAGTAAGAAAGGAGGTGTCCCGTTATGATTATATGTAAAAAATGTGGGCACGAAGGTCAATATGAAGGTCAGCTTTGCCCCGTGTGTCAGACGAGGTACACCTTGACACAGAATGAGGTGCGCATACTTCTCGAAGAAACGCACGCCGCACGCGCTCGTCGCGAGATGGAGACGGTGACGGAAAACTATCGTATGCTTGCCGACTTCGGCGTGACGGAAGCCGAGCGCGAGCATGGAAAGCACCTCGAGGAAGAGGGAAGATGGGAAGAGGCGGCCGTCCTCTACCGCCGCGCTGCTATCGCAGGGGATGCGACAGGCGCTTATCGTTTTGCCCTGTGCAATCCTGAACTCGACGAGAGAGCGCGTCGCTTCTGGCTGTGTTATGCCTCGGTGCTTGGCGCAAAGGAGAGCTATTTCCCCACGGCAGAGACCTTGTCACATGCTGGGGACGATGCGATGGCGACGCACTTTTATAAGCTCGCCGCCGACTGTGACGATACGGGCGCTATCGTAATGCTCGCGCGCAGATATGCCGATGGCGAGGGTTGCGAGAAGAATGAAGGGTACGCAAAGTGGTATCTCGATAAATTCAGCATTCCTCCCATTCACGCTCTGCGACTTGCCTACCGCTTGCGCGGTGTTACGGCACAAGAGCCACCGACGCCTGATTATGAAAAATATGGTGAATTCCTGAAGAGCCTGCGCCGTGATGCCTATCGTTACGGTTTCTTCGGCGCGGAAAAATACCTCGCCGAGCTTCTGATGGGTAAGGGCGATGTCGAAGCGACGATGCGCCTTGTGGAAATCTATCAGAGGGAGTGCGAGACAGAGGACGAAAACAGACGGGCGAAGGCAACAAAAAATCTTCTCTCCGCTCTGCAGCTTGCCTCTGCGGGCGGTAGTGCCGAAGCCTACCTGATGCTCGGCGATATCTGTCGTTACGGGAAATATGGTGTATTGAAGAACGAAAAAGAGGCGATGAACCATTACGCCAAGGCGGCAGAGCTTTCCTCGGGCGATGCCTATCTCATTCTTGCCGAGATGCACCTCTCGGATGAATACGGAAAGAAGAACATTCCCCTCGCCATTCGCCTTCTGGAAGAGGGCGCGAAGTGCGGTAGTGATGAAGCCTATCGTCGCGCCACGATGCTCAAAGACGAAAGGGAAGAGGCATACCGCCGCGGTGTCGGCAGGTTTGCAAGCGATCCCGAAGGCGCGATGCGCGATTTTGCCCTCGCGGTCAGCATGGGTTATCTTCCTGCCCAGGTCAAGCTTGCCGACTGCTATCTCAAAGGCGTTGTCACACGCGGAAAGCCCGACAAAAAAACGGCATACCGCTGGTATAAGAGTGCGTATGAGCTTGGTGTCGATGAGGCAATCACCCCCCTGGCGTTCTGTTATAGCCGTGGTGTTGGTGTCGCTTTCGATAATCGTCGCGCGATAACCCTTCTCAAAAAGGGTATGGCTCTCGGGGATATGCGATGCAAGAAAGAGCTTGACAGGCTCTGCCAGAACCGACTGAAAAAATCGATCCGTTCTCTCCATTCGCAAGCCTCGCGCCTGCTGTACCAGCACAAGTACGAAGAGGCGTTCCGCATCCTCTCCACCCTCGCGAAAATGGACGAGGCGGAGGCGGTCTACTTCCTCGGCGCATGCTATGAGTTCGGCATCGGCACACCCATCGATCGTCCGCTCGCCTACGCGACCTACCGCCGTGCGAGCGAGCTCGGCTTCACCGATGAACGCTCCGTCCGCAAGGCAATTTTCTTGAAACTTGTAAAGTAATGTTTACAAAATATAATAAAAAGAAGGAAAATTATTGATTTTCCTTCTTTTCTTTGTAGCCTATTATTCTTCCATTGTATAATTGTAAATGACATTGAGGTTTTCAGGGTTCCAGCCCTCTTTGAGATAACTGGAGGTTACATCTCCTTCGTAGTAGATGGTGATGCCAGAGCAGGCGACAAAGGCATTGGTGGAAACCATGACATTTTCGGGGATGTATACGGCGGTGAGATGGTCTGCGCCAGCGAATGCGTAGGAGTTAATGCGCGTACGATTCGGGATACTGACCTCGCTCTGCTTGTTGCCTGGGGTGTAGCGGATAATGTAATCTTCATGCATAAGGAAACCATGCTCGGCATCGAAGGTGTAATAGCCTCCCTCGGGACAAATGAAGGTCTCAAGCGAGGGGCAGGCATAAAACGCGGTGTCTAATATTATCGAGCCTTTGGGAAGGGTGACCGTTTTCAGGTTATCGCATCCCGAAAAGGCGTGCGAGTGAAGGGATTCGAGATTTTCAGGCAGGACTACTTCAACAAGGGATGTGCAACCCCAGAAGGCTTGGTTCGAAATATACTTCAGGGATGAGGGGAAGGCTATCGTCTCAAGGTTGACACAACCGGAGAAGGCACTGTCCGAAATTTGTCGGATCCCTTCTTCTATGGTGAGGTATTTGAGTTTTTTGTTGTTTTCAAACGCGCGACCATCGATAATTGTGATTGGTTTTCCCTTGAAGGTCGCGGGAATGGTGAACGCGCCTTTTTTAATCTGGTAGTCATAACCTTTCGCAAAGTGATAGGAGCCATCATCACGCTCGGCGTATCCTTGAAGATAAAGGAAAAGAGAGGGGCCTGTGCCGACCGCGATAACAATCACGGGAAGGATGACAATGACAGCAACTATGGCGAGAAGAACACGACCGATGGGTTTCTTCTTTTTCTTTGTTTCTTTCTTTTTTCGTTCGGGTTGTGCCGCTTCGGCGGCGACTTTTTCCAGGGCAACCGCTTCCTCTGCGACCTCTTCTCGCGCTGCCGCCTCGGCGGAGTCCTCGATCGTCATACCATCGGAAGAGGCGCTTCCTTTTTTCTCAAACTTATCTTCACTCATTTTTCCAAAATCCCTTCTGTCACGCGACGGCGGAAATAATCACCAACCTCGAACATCATGCGCGCGGCGGCAGGGAGCAGTTCACTCGGGAATCTTGCGAAGAATGTACCTGCTTCGAAGGTGATATCCCCTTTATAATTGACATCAATCAGCGCTTTGATAATCTCCTCGAAGTTCATCTTCTCGAGGAAGGGAAGCTGGTGGGTATCGTGATAAAAATCATTATCGTGCAGATGAATGCCGTAAAGACGCTCACCGCCGACTCGCGGATCATATCGTCGGCGTTGAGACCGACAAGTCCCGTGTGACCGACATCGACAAGCACGCCGACATTGTCGGGCGCATCAAATTCGCGGGCGAACACATCACTGTAATGGGCGAGCTCGGTACCGTTTGAGCAGACATTTTCGACAATTCTGCCCTTGAGGTCACGGTGATGTCCCCACATGTTTTCTACGAGAACACGAACGCCGCATTCCTTCGCTACATGGACAAAAGGACGGAAGTATGTGATATTGCGCGCAAGTTGCTCTTCGGGGCTCACGCCTGCGAAGGCGATGGGATGTACAACAATTTGCGGTATGCCGACAACCTCGCACATGCGGATATTTTCCTCGATAAGCTTCGGGGTGATGCGATTGTATTCCTCGTCCTCGGGTGCGCCCGTCTGGCGAATCACAGGGAAGAGGGCGTGCGCCTGGTTCCATACGGCACCGCGAGCCTCGACCACCTTGCGACATTCCCGCAGAAGCTCAATATTCAACTGACCTTCTTTGTAGAGCTCACTGCCTTTCTGGTGAAAGGGCATATCCAAAGCATCAAAGCCTGCATCAAGCAGAAGATTTATGGCACCGAGGATGCCAACGCGGTTTTCCACAAGGGAAAGGGGGGTAGATACTCTCATTTTATTTTTCTCCTTTCTTACCTTTTTGAAAAAAGGTAAGCCAAAAACTTTTATAGATTTCTATGGGTTTTAACGGTTTGTTTATGTAAACAATTATTGTTTTTGAATTATTTCTTCGCTTTTTTACTGCCCGAAGCGCGGGAGTTCAGGTAGAGCTCAATGGTGCTCTCAATGGTTTTTGCGAGAGCAAGACGCTCGGGCTTTGACAGGGTACGCGCCTTGCGGTAGAGGTGGACGAGGTGCATTTCCTCTTCGGAAAGCTCGCTCGATGCTCTCGTGATTGGCATATCGCAAAGGTCGGAGAGAGAAACGCGGAATGCCTCGCACAAGGGGGCGAGCATTTTCATATAGGACGAGGACCTGCCACGGCGCCAGTTGTTGACCGTCTTGTCGGGCAGTCCCATCGCGCGCTCGAAGGCGGCGTCCGAATCGAACTCGCTTTCAATCAGGGAGAGAACACGCTCACGCGTACGGATGGCGGTTTCGTTTTTCTTTGTGTCTTTCATTTTCTCTCTCCCTTCCTATGCGCTTTTTTCGTTTTCGATAAAGTCTTTTCGGGGGCGCTTCTGGACGAAGGCTTTTTTGTCTTATGAGAAGCGACCTTTCCCTTGACACCACCCTTTTCACTCTTGGTGGCGGAATAGCCGAATTTGCCGATTTTCTTGCCGAGAGCAAAATATTCGCCGTGCATATAGGCGATAAGATGCGCCCATTCGAGATGGATTTTTCCATTCTCATCAAAGAGCTTTTCGTCGACCGAAACACCAAGGATGTCGGCGAAAAAGACATCGTGCGAGCCCATATTCTTCACCTCGCGCACACGGCATTCGATTGCCACGGGGCATTCTTCCACGGTGGGACAGCTGACATAGGTGCTTTTTGCTTTGGTGAGGGCGCATTTTTCAAATTTATCGACCTTCTCTCCTGTATACATACCGCAGAAGTCTACGGCAGGGGCGAGGTCCTCGCTCGCTAAATGAATGACGAATTCGCCGTTTTCCATCAGCAGACGGTGCGAGAAACGCTCGGGGCGAACGGAAATATATGTGCTTGGCGGAATGGTCGCCGTAATGCCCGTCCAACCGATGGTAATCAGGTTCGCGCGCTCTTCCGTACCGACCGAAACAAGCGCAGGGGGCAGGGGCGCGAGCATAGCACCGCCTTTCAGAGTTCTTCTTGCCATTTATTCTTCCTCTTTTGGTGGATTTTTGGTAAGCATGCCGAGCCACGCCTTCGAGAGAAGGCAGTCAGGGACGAGCTTGAAGAGCAGGTGCTGGAGCTTTGTGTACCAGTTGGTGACATACATGGTCTTGCCCTTGATGCTCGCCTTGACACAACCGCGCACAACCTTTTGTGTTTTCAGAAGGGGCTTCATCTCCTTCGGTACGGTAGCGCCGGGGACGGACTTTGAGAGCGGGAGAAATTCGGTGTCCACCCAGCCGGGACAGAAGCATGTCGCGCGGATGCCATATTTTTTCAGCTCAAAATTGAGCGCCTTTGTATAGTGCAGGACGAACGCCTTGGATGCGGCGTAGACATTGAAGTAGGGAAGGGGCGTGAAGCAGGAGCCGCTACCAAGCTCGATGATACGGCCGCCTTTTTTCATATAGGGGATGACCATGTGGGTAATCAGGACGAGCGCCTTATCGTTGAGGTCAATCATCTTCGCGACATTTCCTTCGTCGATTTCATCGAAACCGCCGAACTTGCCAAAGCCTGCGGCATTGACGAGGAACGCGACCTCGGGCTTCTTTTCTTCAAGTTCACGGCGTACCGCTTCGATGCCTTCGCTTTCGGTCAGGTCGGCACAGATGATGTTCGCCTCGACGCCGAGCGTTTCGGCGATTTTTTCCATGCGCTCGCGACGGCGCGCAACAAACCAGAACGCATCGATACCCGAGAGCTCTTTCAGCTGTTTTGCAAATTCTTCGCCGATACCGCTCGACGCTCCTGTAATGATGGCAATAGACATAGTGTGTTCCTTTCTGTATTTGAAAATGGAAATTTTGCGCGAGCAAAAAACTTTGGTGTCATCCTCGAGCGTAGCGAAGGATCTGGGCGCTGTCAACACCTCGGTGGCGAGTGAGATTCTTCGCTTCGCTCAGAATGACATGTTGTGGAGAGTTCTTCGTTTATCACAACTTGTGATATCGTTCGGACACTGCGCCCCTACTATTTTGCGCCTAACGCCATCTTGCGCCCGACACCAAAGGCTTTTTTTCGCGCTCGCGTAGCGAGCATATCGCTTTTTCGCTTTGCGAAAAAATATCGCGTTCACCGTGAGGTGAATATATCACGCTTGCCAAAGGCAAGCATATCGCTTTTTTGCGTAAGCAAAAAACTTCGGTGTCATCCTCGAGCGTAGCGAAGGATCTGGGCGCTACCAACACCTCGGTGGCAAGTGAGATTCTTCGCTCCGCTCAGAATGACAGTCGGTGGAGAGTGACACCCTGCGCCCGACACCATAAACATTTTTCCCAAAAAAGGAGAACATATGAAACACGAAAACATGGATGCGCACCTGATCGGGCAGGCGTCCTGGATTTGTCCGACAGAACTCGTTTCTGTCCCTACCTTTACCAAACGATTTCGCATCGG
>JAFVYW010000037.1 GCA_017508465.1 Clostridia bacterium | reverse complement strand
CCGGTTACCTCATCCCAAGTAAGCACGCCCCCAGCGGAAAGACGCATATTGAATGAGTTGCCCGAATCAACTGCTACGATTTCTCTATCTCTTTCTGCCGCAAAAGCGGTCAAGGCACTCACGGGAACAAACGCAAGCACCATTACGAGTACGAGCAGAATTGACAATAGCTTTGACTTAAATTTTGTTTTCATAAATCTTTCTCCTTTTCTGTTTACACGGGAACTGCCGCATCGGCGCCCACTGTGCTTAATGTTAGTTTGATTTATTCAAGGTCTTTTTTGTTCATCGTTTTATTCGGGAATACGGGTGATGGTCACCATAAAGGTCTGGAGATTGATTTCCAGAAGATATCTGCCTTCCTCCAGGAACATTTCATCCTCGGCCTCCATATACTCCGAATCCTCGACGGAAAAATCGTACATGGTGTACGAGCTGCTGACGAAAATGGGAAGGGACGCGAATTTCCGTACGCTTACCTCATGATAAAAGAGATAAGGGGTATTCGGATTTGCCGCCTCGATCGCCACAGGCTCACCATTCTGATATACATACAGAGAATATTCTGCGCTCTTGGTGTCTGCAAGTTCCACCCTGACCTCATAGGTGACGAGATTGACATAAATGTTGTACTTGCCGCCGACGGCAAAATTCAGGTGCTTGTCACCGTCTTCCATAGCGGTCGCATATTTCCCCTGCACAGCAGGTTCTAAAATGACTTTGTAATTCGACAAATGCACATCCCCATGATTGTGAATAGAAACATAAGCGCCCATTTCAATAGCGTAATTCTCTATCATCCACTCCTGTGGATTCTCGGGGTTTTCGCTCATCGCGGTAAAGCCACTTGCCAGAGAATAGATGTCGCAACCATCCATTTTTTCGTACACGGGTGTCGTGATTTCGCCTTTATACTCGAGGTCGAAAACCTTGCTGTCGAGGTCGAAGGTTATCCTGTAAATGCCAGATTGTCCCTCGTTAATGGTCGCTTTTGCGCCGGAATCATTGAGCGTGACATACACGAGGTCCTCGTCCTTGACCTTGTAAAAGATGTTCGGTGTTTCATTCTGTATCAGCTGAAAATAATCGTATTCGTAAAGATACATGTTGTCCCAGACGCGAAGGCTTTCATTCTCCGCATCCAGCGTAAACGGTCTGTCTGCACGGTAAGAACCACGGATTTCCGTGCAGAATACAAGTTCTCCGTCAGTATAATATCCTTCCTGCCCTTCGACGCCGACAATGCTGTTGTTATCAAAATTCGTATCGGGCGGTAGGAGATTACAAGCGGCAAGAGAAAGCGCGAGACAAACCAAAGCCAAAATCATCCATATTTTTTTCATATGCTTCTCCTTGGGAAGCGGGCGGGGTTATCGCCCGCTTTTCTTATGCTACCTTCACTATTCTCACTTCGTGTGTGGTCTTATTGATGTAGATGTTATATGTACCGTCCTCTTCCACCATTACGGACGAACCGCCCGTGTAAGCGCCCGTTGTGCCGGAGGCGAGGGTGATATCGGAGATGTAATTGTTATCGGTATCGCGGATTCTGAAATCGTCATAGCTCTCCAGAACAAGACCGAGATAGCAAAGCTCGTCGGCATTGTCAGGGTTCTCGACGAAGGTATATTTTTCCATCGTGCTGATGTAAATATCCTTGGGCAGTGCCTTCTCCGCAGTTGAACCTGATACGGCAACAAGTTTTATGGTTTTTGCTGTGGTATCAAAGTAAATATCATATGTGCCAGCGAGCTTAACCATCGCAACCGTACCGTAGGATTGCGCTATCGAGGCATCCGTGTCAGCAATCGCGCCATAGGTGGTATAGCTGCTCGAATCCTTCGCCATTTCAATAACGCCGATAAAAGAGCTCGCCGTCAATACCGCGCCCTTATAGTAAAACTCCTTGGGATTGTCGGGATTGTGCTGCATGGTGAGCGTTTGCGTGCCACCCGAACCGCCGGAAACACTTACATAATACAGATAGTCGGAAGGATTGAATTCTGTATCTCCGCCGCCGATATCCTCACCGCCGACAGAGGTGATGGAAAGTACACCTGTTGCCACATTGTAGGCAAGATTATAAGTACCTGCTTTATCAAAGTACAGCATATGCATACCCTCATATGCAAGCACATGGGCGATAGAAGCGTTCGTTTGACTGTCAAGGGTTATGGGAAGATAGTTTGTGTAGGTATTATCGGTAAAAATGATATTTGTGTTGGTACCCGCCACAAGACCATCGTAGGTTACAACACCGTTTTCATTCTTCAGAAGCGGAATAAACTCGCCGTCAAGATACAGATAAACATCTGCGGGATTTTCTGCTTCTTCTACCATGAAGCTATTAAAGCACGGTAAATAAACGATGGAATAATAACCGCTCTTCAGAACCTTGACATAGTCGCCGTCCCTGGTGATACTTCCGCTTTCGGAATATACTTCCGCAAGATGCTCTGCGTTGATTATGCTGTTTGCCGTAAGATTTCTGATATTGAACTTTGTTCCTGCTTCCAGCTGAAGCTTGACAATATACACATACAAGCCCTTTTCGCCGATATAGGAAACGATATCCTCTTTGTTTGCTACATCCTCGTGGTCATAATACCACATAACATCTTTGTACGCCTCTGAACCCTTTTCAATCTGCATTTGCTCAAGGCCTACCGCTTCCTTTTCGGTATTCTCAAAATTCACCTCATAGGAGCTTCCGTCAAGGGGTGCAAAAATCTTATTGATGTAGATTTTTTTATTGCCGCCATGGTCAAATTCAATTCCGTAGCGACAAGCATAATCCATCACGAATTCACCGTTATCACCGCGATGGAAGTCCCAGGTATCCCAAAGGTAATCTCCATCAAGGTCATCATAATCGTAAACAGTACCGCTTACATTATCGACGATAACGAATTTATCGCCTGCGGCAAAATTCACATAACCGTAAATATAAGTTGTCGTTTCATCAGGATATGCCGTATCAATCATAGGATACTGCACGCCATTGATTTCGATGACGACGCCTTCGTACTTATATCCGTCGATCAACAGCATAAGTCCATTGGGCGTTGCGGTAAGAACAACATTCGCCGCCGCAGCCGTGGTAAGTATCTTTCCGTCGGTGTCCACATTACCCTCGGCAAAATACGCATGGACGATTTCTGCATTATCGGTCTGGCAAATGGTGATCACATCGCCCTTTGTGACCGAGAGACCTTCCAGCGACCATTCGATATAGTTTTCGTGCTGTTCCATAAGAACAAGCGCCGTGGGTGTTCCGTTTACCAGGATAGAAAGATTGGTTGCATATTTAGGAATAACAACAGTTGCAACCTCGTTATATTCTTTGTCAAAGTATTTTTCACACACGGCACATTGATAGTATTCAATGTTGCCATCCTCCCAGAAGTTCGGGGATTTTGCCCAGTACTCCGAGCCATATTCGTGATCGGTTTTCGGCAGGGTAAGGGAGGTTATCTCGCCGTAATTTTCGTCAAAATCCGTGTCGCATCCATCACAATGATAGTGAGGTGCGATACCTTCCTCGGTACAAGTTGCGAGCGTACCCTCCACCCATACATATGCATGCGTATGAACCTCGGGAGCCACCTCGGCAATCACAAAAGTGCCGAAGGTGTCCGTCTCAAAGGAGAGATTACCGTCTTCCATAACAGGGGTGATCTGTGAAGCTTTATGATTAACAACAAGGAAAAGGACATAATCATCCGCGCCTGCTTCGCCCATCGGAATGGTGACCGTCACCTTGCCGTCAGGCTGGACCGATGCGCCATCCTTCTCGATATGTATATCGAAAATCTTAAGTGGAGCATCTGGATTGTACGACTGGCTCTCAATTGCCGAAAGCACTGCCGCGCCTTCTTCGGTCGATGCATCGACGGCGTCACAGACAAGCACAGAGCCCTCTGCAAATTTGCCTCCCTCCACCTTTGCGCCATATTCGCTTGTCAGCGTATCGAGTGTCACAGGGGTATCCGGTACTTCACCGCATGCCACCAGAGAGAGTGCAATCGCTACAAGAAGTACCAATACCGATAAAAATGCATGTTTTTTCATGTTGTGTTCCTCCTTTTGAAAATCCTGCGGGCATTTTTATGATTTCAAGCTTGTAGGACCTTACGGGTGTCTACGCCTTTATTTTATCATAAGAACGCGCATCTGTCTATAAAAGAGAGGGGTGTTTTTAGGGTGTATTCCGCCCTTTTTTTTGACTAACGCGCTTGTACGAGAAAAAATTTGCGAAAAAAAGAGCAGACCGACAAGTTTTTCCTGCAGGTTTGCTCTTTTTTTGTATGGTTCATTTTTTACAAGGAACGGCGTCTGATTTACGCCTCAATCATAGCGATGATTTCTTCCCTGCTCGACACCTTCAACGCCTTGAAGAGTGATGTCGTATGCATTTTCACCGTGTTCTCCGAGAGGTGCAGATCCACCGCCATCTCCTTACGGCTCTTGCCCGCGAGGATACCCTCAAGTATATCGATCTGTCGGGCGGTAAGAACCACGCCATCGGGCAGTTGGGCGAGAAGCTGCTTCACTTTTCCGGCGCGCTCGCTCGAGTCGACAAAAATCACAGAAATGCGCTCCTGCACCTGTGCTGTCGGTACATCGCTTTTATGTACATAGTCCTGCATCATCCAGTAGACGAGCAGAAGGAGAAGCTCGGAGATAATATAGGTAACGGAGAGAAATTCATAATCCCATTGAATGAATTTTTCGAAAATCCAGACGAGAAGATTGCTGCACACAATTCCTGAAATAAAAGCGGCGTGCTTGATTTTTGCTATTTTTCTACTTTTCACCGCATGAACGATCGTCACAATCATCGCGCAAAAATAACCAAGAAGGTACACGAGATATAAGGGATGCAGAACACCATATTCCTTGACAAGCCTCGTCACACCATCGACCACTTCAAGGGATACGCTCTTGTAGTACCACGGAAGGATGCCCGAGGTGGCAATCATCAGAAACATTACGACGCCAAGGGACAGACAGACAATCACATGCTTTTTACAAATCGTAAAACCGCAAAGACGGACAATCGTCAGAAACATGAACATCGATAAAAAGACCGAGCCAAGGTAGACCACATCGTTTGCGAAAATCGCGAAGGCGGTAGTTTTTGCAACGGAAAGAAGTGTATAACCAAGATTGATTACAGGAACAGATGCGTAAAGCATCGTGAGCCAGAATTCCTTGTTCCGTATCATCACAAGGTACGCGACAAGCAAAGCGACAGACACCATAAAGCTGATAAGATATTCAATTGTCATCCCGTCACCTCCACATGTTTTTTATATTATATCACGAAAAATATTAAAAATCAACCCCCCACGGATGATTCTTTGAAACAAGAATTCAAAACACAACGCATCGCACGCGTTTTGCAAAGTATTCTTTACATCTTTCAGAATAAAAAATAGCAGAACAAGGTCTGCTATTTTTTATTATTTCAGCAGTTCATCTGTCAGACGCAGGATTTCGGGAGCAAGTTTTTCTCGCCTCGACCTGACGATGGCGTTATAGAGAGGATAAGCAAGGCTGGCAAGTGCCGCGCCGACAAGACCGAGGACAATGCCAATCGCCATCGCATATTCCTCATACTGACCAAGAACGGTGCCGAACTCACTCATAAATAAGCTCATCCCTGCGCCCAGGATTAAAGTGCCGATAATACCGAAAGTCAGAGCAAAAATTTTTGCTCGTCTTGTAACACTTCGGTCAAGACGGCGGAGTTTTTCCATTTTGTCCTCTTCCTCTGTCACGACCTTCGGCGTGTATTTCTCACGGAGGCGACGAAGTTCCGCCTGCTCGGATGCCGAATAAGAATAGGAGAAGGTTTCTTGTTGTTCTGTATTATCCATTTTCCACCTCTTCTTTGATTTCTTTGAGTTCTTTTGTTCCTTTTACGATCATGCGGATTGCCATCGCGACCACGACCGCGAGAACGGCAACGCCTGTGCATCCCAAAATCCATTTTTTCTCGAGTGTTCCCATGGTACCATCATCGAAGGTGGTAAGCATCGTCGATGTCAGGGTGAGCATTGAGACACACGCCGAGGCAAAGCTGATTGCCTTCGTCGCCGAATAGACAGGGCTGTTATATTTCCTGTACTTCACCACATTGATAATAGCGAAGGTGAAGGCGGTGAAGGTGTATGCCGCCATCGCGATTGCTGTTATCATATGATGCTCAAAGGTTCTGTTCCAGTAAATCATGAAGAACACCACGAGAGAAAGTGCAAGGTTCATTACAAGAAAAATCCAGCCGCAAGCCCTATATTTGTAAAGTTCTGTTTGCATTTTCTCGCCTGCATCGTACTTTCTTGTGTGATTTGAGAGGAAGAAACGCATAATAGCAAGACAGATATAATACGCGCCGAGAGAGGCAAACCAGAAGGTGTGGTGATAGATGCCAAGCCAGAGCTGGAACAAGCCATAGAGACTGTTATAGGCAAGAGACGCGCCGAGGGTGATATTCATACGGAAACGCGCATCCCCGAACCAGCGTCGCGCGAATTTGTTCTCGTTTTTAAAGGTGCGTACGAAGCGGATGATGTGTGGCACACGACAACACCAGATGGTGAGGGTATAGGCGGCAAGGACATAAGACACTATTGTAATCGGGTTTTCTGTGCCTAAAAACACCATGGCACAGACAAGGAATGCACTCGCCACAGGCAACAGGAGAAGCAGAACGAAAC
This sequence comes from Clostridia bacterium, assembly GCA_017508465.1. Taxonomy (GTDB): domain Bacteria; phylum Bacillota; class Clostridia; order Oscillospirales; family CAG-272; genus UBA1740. The sequence continues at coordinate 17,098 of JAFVYW010000037.1, read as the reverse complement.
TATGGGGATAAAGCAATGTTTTAGCGACTTTCTTCCAATCCATCCCGAAGCCTCCGTATTCTTACTGTAAATGTTGTTCCTTTGCCAAGCACACTCTCAACACCGATATCCCCTTCCACGATGTCGATAACGCGTTTGACAAGTGCGAGACCGAGACCGTTACCAGCTGTCGCGTGCGAGGTGTCTCCCTGGTAGAATTTTTCGAAGATATGAGCGCCGACTTCCGCCGACATACCACACCCCGTGTCAGAAATTTTAACGATTGCGTGGGTATCATCCACCGTGAGTGTGAGAGCAACCTTGCCTCCCTCATCGGTGAATTTAAAGGCGTTGGAAAAGAGATTATTCCATACAAGTGAGAGCAGTTCCGCGTCCGTCAGGAGCATAACCCCCTCTGCGATGTCTGTCTCAATTTCAATACCGCGTCTCTCCCATACATTTTCATACTGCAAGAGGCATTCGCACAGCTGTTCACCGAGGTCAAAGGTGGTGGGGTTTGGATAAATCTGTTGGTTTTCAAGTCGATTGAGTTTGAGGATATTCGTCATCATATCCGCAAGTCTGCGCGAGGCATCTCCGATTGCTTTTGCATACTCAAGGCGTTTTTCTTCGGTGAGGTCAGCAGAGGCAAGAAGCGTCGCATAATTCTGCATGACGGCGAGGGGGGTTTTCATCTCATGAGAGACATTCGCTACAAAATCACTCCGTAGCGTTTCCACGCCCGAAAGCTCCTCTGCCATTGCGTTGATGGCCTCGCCAATCGCATGAAAGCCCTCCATTCCACTGCCGTGTATGGCAGGGACGCGTACCGTGAAGTCACCACCCGTAATGCGCTCTGTCGCATCGATAATCATGCGGACAGGACGCTCAACCATGATTTTACGGCGAACAAAGTCGATGCTTTTGAAGATGACAGATATCATCAGAACATTGAGGAAGGTTATCTTTGCCGCCATCTCGATGTTTTCGGGCGTATAGACCAACTCCATCGTATCCGACAACACGCGCAAAAAGAGTGTCATACAGCAAGTGACAACAAAACCGACGAGAAGGAAAAACAGAAGAAAACTACTGAATTCCCGAAGCACCGCGCGAAAGGAAATCTTTTTCATTTGATCACCGCCTTATAGCCGAGACCGTGGACGGTCTGTATTTCAAAGGAGGTACAGGACGAGAGCTTGGAGCGGAGCTTTGTCATATAGACATCGACCGTTCTTGTGCCACTCTGTGTGTCCACATCCCAGAATTCGTCCATGAGCTGTGTGCGCGTAAATGTCTTTTTCGGATAGGAAAGCAGTTTATAAAGAAGGTCAAATTCCCTCTGTGTCAAGGCGATTTCCTCGCCGTCGAGTGTCGCGGAGCGTTCGTCGATATCCATCACGAAATTGCCGACCTCAAGCCTACGGCTTGATGCGATTTTGGAACGGCGGAGAAGCGCGCCGATACGGAGGAAAAGCTCGTCAAGGTCGATGGGCTTCACCATATAGTCATCGATACCAATACGATATCCTCTCTGCTTTGCAGCGAAGTCATCGCGCGCCGTCATAAAGAGAATGGGAATATCGGCATTGAGGGTGCGCACGGTTCTGACAAATTCAAATCCATCGATGCCGGGCATCATAATATCCGACACAATGAGGTCGAAGGTTGTCTTATACATCTCGTCATACGCGCTCTCGGCATCGAGACAACCCGTCGCCTCGTAGCCCGAATGATTCAGAAAAGAACATACGCTACGATTAAGGTCTCTGTCATCTTCCACCACTAAAATTTTAAACATATCGTCATCCTCCAAGGAGCATTTTCTCTTTTTACACCCCATTTTAGCATACAAATGTTAAAATTTTGTTTACGCGGACGCTTTTTTCTCCTTTTTTTGCATTTTCAAAGAAAAAAGCAACACCCGAAGGTGTTGCCATTGACTTATATAAGACTTGTCTTTTTTAAAACAAGGTTACTGCACGCGCCAAGACCTGTGGCGAAGAGGATACCGCCGACCGCGCACAGAAGCACATTCACAAAGGTCGAGGAAAGAGGTGTAATCAGAGACACCATCATAAAGAGAAGCATCCCACCGCCGAGCGAGCCACAGATAGAGAGCCATGCTTTTTCCTTCGCGCTGACACTGATAAGAACGAAGATGGAAACAAAAACAAGCATCAGGAAGATTTTCGCCACCATGCACATCAGAAGATTGAGGAGCGAAAGCCCATGAAGGTCAAAGGAAAGCCCCGACATCGCACCGCCAAGCACCGTACCAACGAGATAGGCGAGAAGCATCAAAGCGCCGACAAAAAAGCCTGCCACCGTTTTGGATATGACATAATCACCCTTTTTCGCTCTTACCGTGAAGAGATTTTTTGCGTATCCCGAACGGAAATCGTCCGAGATGAAAAGGCAAACGAAAACGGCAACACCCATAAACGCCATATTGATGTTACACATCATAAAAACTTCGTTTCCGCCCATATTCTCGCCACCCGGGAGCGTACCAATGTTCTGCCATGTGTTTTCAGGTCCTTGCATAATGACCTCTTCGCCTGTCATCTGGTCGACCGAGACACTGCCGTCCATCATACTCATCATGACCGTCATCAGAATGGGCATCACGAGCGCGCAAGCGATAATAATGTAGAAAAGGCGCGAGCGAAAGAGTCTGCGAAAATCGACTTTAAGCATGCTCGACACGCGTTTGTTCAGGGTGTTTTTAGCCATGTCTTTTCTCCTTCATTAAATCAATATAGTACTCCTCCAGACCAATCTTTGCCTTTCCGATTTCCAGCAAAGCTATGCCATTGTCGTAGAGATATTTTACGACCTCTTCCACCTCGACCATGTCATACACGCGCAACTTCTCTGCCTCGTCCTCTTCGACGCGGGAATACTTTGCGCCGAGAAGGTATTTTGCGCGCATGTTATCCTCGCACTTAATGGAAATATAGGTTCTGCAACTGGCTTCGAGTTCTTCCGCGGTCATCTCGGCAACCATCTTTCCGCCCTTGATAATACCATAATGCGTCGCGACCTTTTCCAGTTCAGAGAGAACATGGGAGGAAATCAGAATGGTTGTACCGTTATGTGCAAGGTCACAAAGCACCTCGCGCATAATACGCATGCCGTCGGCATCCAGACCGTTGATGGGCTCATCGAGAACGAGAAGCTTCGGGCTTCCGAGAAGTGCCATCGCGATACCGATACGCTGCTTCATGCCGAGCGAGCAGTTCTTGTATTTGTTTCCTGCCGCTCCCTCCATGCGTACAAGCTTCAGAATTTTTATGACCTCTTCCTCGGGGCATGGAATGGAAAGGTTCGCCGCCTGAAGCATCATATTGTCCCAAACGGTCAGCCCGCTGAAGCAACCAGGTGCTTCAATCAGCACACCCATATCGGCGCGCACCGTCTCGTCGGTGTGGGGGCGTCCGTAGAGCTTCACACTACCGCCGCTTTCGTGAATGAGACCGCAGATGATTTTTTCCGTGGTGGATTTACCAGAGCCGTTCTCGCCGATAAAGCCGTATATCGCCCCCTCAGCAACGGTCATATTGAGTCCGCATACCGCCTGTTTTGGTCCGAAATTTTTGGTTAAATTACGAATTTCTATTGCGTTCATTTTTAACCTCCATTAATACACATCGCTTCGGTTCAGAAGCCAAGTTCCTGCAAAAATGTAAACAAAAGTCCACATAACAGACACAAAAGCGCACATAATGAGTGTGCCGAAGTGGCTGGCAAGGCACGCGTTTACCGAAGAACCATAAAGAAACATGTTGAGCATGAAAGTGGGCAGTCCGAGCGTCTCCACAATGGCGGCGACACCAATAATCAGAATGCCCGTACCAAAGAAGAAGGACGATGCGACCGAGATACCGAAGTACTTGCGAAAGATAACATTGAGGAAGGTATAAAGGCTTGCCCAACCGAGTGACATCACCATTTTACCGAGGATTGCTAAAATGAGAGAACCAGCACTCACCGACCAGTCATATCTTGCAAACAGACCACCCGCTACGCCACCAATCAGGTAGGTGATACACATGCAGGCCATTGCGAAAGCGCAGGTGAGCGTTTTTGAAACCATGTAGTCCTGTTTTTTCGGGTGCGTGGTAAAGAGCTGTTTCACATAACCGCTCTTATAATCGTGACCGATAAAAATGGAGACCATGATACCGCCGAAGATAAACACCATATTCATATTGGCGTAATCGGCAATATCTCTGATGACATACAGAGGCTCGGATGCGGCAATAATCTGCCAGACATTTGAATACATCTCTATGGTATTGCCATTCGGATCGGTCATGGTGGTCATCGCCGAGACCATTGCGGGAATGATCGCGGAGATGGCGAGAAAGATGTAGAAAAGAGGGGTGTGGAACAGACGATAAAAGTCCACGCCGAGCATACCGCGGATTCTGTCAACAAAACGCGGCGAGTCAAATTTCAGTTCTTTTGTCATCTCACTTCTCTCCTTCCTTCATCAGTTCGATATAGTATTCTTCCAGACCAATCTTGTTTTTCCTGATTTCCGATACGATGTGTCCATGCTTCATCAGGTAGTCGATAATCGACGCCGTATCGTCCACATCATAAACGCGCAGATATTCCCCCTCGCGTCTGACGGTAGCATAGCCTTTACATAGTACCGCATAAGCGCCGTCCATATCGGCGCACCTGAGCGAGGTAAAGACCTGGGCGCGTGCGTCCATTTCCTCTGCGGACATCTCGACTACCATGCGACCGCGGCGGATGATGCCGTAATGGGTGGCTATCTTCTCAAGCTCGCCGAGCAGGTGAGAAGAAATCAGAACGGTACAGCCATATGTTTTCGTAATGTCGGTCAGGATTTCGCGCATCATACGCATACCGTCAGTATCCAGACCATTGATGGGTTCGTCGAGAATGAGAAGGGCGGGATCGCCAAGAAGCGCCATCGCAATACCGACGCGCTGCTTCATACCGAGCGAGCAGCTCTTGAATTTCAGGGTGGCATGCTCTTCCATGCGCACAATCTGCAACACGCGTCCGATTTCTTCGTCGGCATTTTCGATGCCGAGGTTGATACATTGCATCTTCAGGTTCTGATAGATGCTCGACGAGGGGAAGCAGCCCGCATTTTCGATGAGCGCACCGACGCGAACCCGCACACCAGCGTCGGAGTAGTCGCGGCCAAACATCTTCATCTCCCCTTCGTCTGCGACGAGGTGACCGCACAGGAGCTTCATCGTGGTCGACTTACCCGAGCCATTCTCGCCGATAAAGCCATAAATCGCACCCTGCGGAACGGTCATATTGAGGTGATCCAGCGCATACATGCCACGGAAGCTCTTCGAAAGATTTCTGATTTCAATCGCGTTCATTCGTTTCTCCTTCGCGCCATTACTTCACCATGAGTTCTTCGCTGAGGGCGAGGATTTCGGGCGTAAGCGCTTCCTTCTTCTTATTATGAAGGTGCTTGTAGATCGGATAAGCAGGTGCCATAAAGAGTACACCCACAATGCCGAAGGGAATGGCTAACACGCCCATCTCAAAGACACCAAGTCCAAAGCACATCGCCACGCCGAAAAGCAGAACGCCGATGATACCGAGGGAAAGTGCAAAAACCACACCAGCCATCTGCACCTGACGATCCAATGCGCGCAAACGCGCCATTTTGTCCATTTCCTTCGGCAGGTATTTTTTGCGGATCGCCTCGACCTCGCGGCTCTCCTGTGCCGAATACTGATAAGTAAAAGATGTTGTTTCCATTGTTCATTTTTCCTTTCGTTTTGTTTGATATCCACATGATACACCTGTCGTTTTTCCCTTTCGTTTCGGAAATGTTTACGAAATGTTAGAAAATGCATTTTTTGTCATTTCAATAAGGCGAACACCATTTCTTACGCAAAGAAACTGTCGGGTTTTATGCAGTTATTCTACCAATTAAGTATAAATCGCGCGTAAACAGGCAGTATTCTTGCATATTTATGCATAAATTATGCAGTACATACTTCTGCATATCCGATGGCTTTTCGCGCGTAAAAAATGACCAATTTTCTTGCATATATTGCATTTTTTTCTTGCAATTTTCACAAAATTTTGTATTTTCGCCATATTTTGTGCATTTTTTCTGCTTTTTCTATTGCAATTTCCAATTAATAGGTGTATAATATTTATATTTATTATAGGCGCACGCTTTTTTTCATGATAAGGAGAAAGCGGACGGATAAAAACGCAAGAAATGCCAGCGTCTCTTGCATCTCACTTACATTTGTTGATTCTTTGGTTTTTCCATATGAAAATTTGAAAAAGGAGGTTTTCTTTATGAATGAAAAACTGTTAAAGAACAAATGGCTCATCGCCACAGTTGTCATGACCTTGATTGCTGTAGTAGCAATAGTCATCGCCATCTCACTCGGCGTGGGCAACGCATCTTCTGACGACCGCGTATACGGCGTCGGCGAAGAAGGTGTGTACTACTATGATGTCGTAGAAGGCAAGGTAACACTTACCTTACGCGACGGTTCTTTCACCATGTCCGGTGCAATTAACAAAACCGGCGTGTACTCCGTTGACGGTTCTTCTGTCAACCTTGATTTCTTCAAGGATGAGGACGGAACCGCTACCGCAACCCTTGGCGAAAACGCGCTCGCTCTTGTGTATAACAATGCGACGATGTCTTTCCAGAAGGAAGTTGAATTCACGGTAACCTTTAATACAAATGGCGGTTCTGAAATCGCCCCTGTTAAAGTCGTCAACGGAATGACCGTTGCAAAGCCCGCGACAGACCCCAACAAAGGAACTGACAAATTCCTTGGTTGGTACGCTGACGACCAGTTTACCACTCCCTTTGCATTTGATGATGTCGCTGTCAAGTCCGACATTACCGTATATGCAAGATGGGCGCAGAGAATAGCAGGTGTTCCTGACTATGTTGTAAACTTTGAAGTCGGCGAATACGCAGGTGCAGAAGAACTCGATTCTCTCACCACCGTTTCCGGCGTTGCCGCTCTCGGACTTCCCACTCCCGAAAGAGAGGGTTATGTCTTTGGTGGCTGGTACTTCAGTATGTATGAAGACGGAAACAAGCTCTCTTATGCTTACAAAGAGGGCACCGCATTTACCCAGAACACCACACTTTATGCCGTATGGTATGAAGAAAACTCCGAAAAGCTTGCTGCTCCCGCGGTCAGCATCGTCGGTAACACAATCACATGGGGCGCTGTAAACGGTGCTTCCGCTTATGAAGTTACCATCGTCGCTCCTGACGGAACGGTTGTGGTTGACGCTGAAACCGTTACTGCTACCATCAAGGACTTCAAGTTTGACGAGAAAGCACCCGGTGAGTACAAGGTTACCGTTGTTGCCGTAGCAAGCAACGCGGAAAAGAACTCCGACGGCGCAGATAGATATTACGCGAACAAGACACTTGATCGTGTAAATGTCGAAGAAATGAGTGTTGAAAACGGCTGGCTCACCTTCAATGCGGTTGCTGGCGCACAGAAGTATCTCATCACGGTTGACTGTGGCAACGATAACCACAACCACACCGAGTTTGACAATGGTACCTCTACCGTTTACAACATCGCGAACTGCCAGATGCAGAAGGGCGGTATCAAAGTAACCGTTACCGCTGTGGCAAACGGCTATGCTTCCTCCGTCTCCAAGGTATTCGTTTACGAAAAGAACCTTGCTGGCGTAGAAAACCTTAAGTATGACGCGGCTTCTGATGCATTCGTATGGAATGTTGTCAAGGGCGCGGCAAACTACATCGTTACCGTTAAGGTTGGTGAAAACACCTACACCTTCAACAATGGTACCAAGACCAACTTCAGCGTAGCAGACTACACCGGTGAAATCGAAGTATCCGTTGTTCCCGCTACCGAGGGCTTCAACTCCCCTGATGCTGTAAGTGCTGCATGCACAAAGACTGCTCCTGCGGCTCCCCAGAATGTTACCGCTTCTGGCAACACCATCACATGGGACACCGTAGAGGGCGCTACCTCTTACGAAGTTACCGTCGGCACAAGCACTCTGACCGTCAACGGCACCTCCGTCAATGTTTCCGAATTTGGTCTTGCACAGGGCGAAACCTATATCGCTAAAGTAAAGGCTGTCAACGCCGCAGGCGAATCCTCCTCTTACTCCGAGGAACTTACCGTTGGCTATTTCGTACTGAATCCCGAACTTACCTATAACAAGAATACTGTTACCTGGGCACCTGTTCTTGGTGTTACTCAATATCAGGTAAGAGTAAACGGCGGAGATGTTATCACCGTCAATAACACAAACTCTCAGAAAGTTGTTCTTACCAAGGAAGGCGAAAACCTTATCGAAGTAAGATATGTGTACGAAAGCACCTTCTCCGACTGGGTATCCACCACTGTTGTGGCTTATGCAGTTGAGTATGACACCCGCACATTCAGCGCTGGTTCCTTCTTCGTTGAGTACCTCGCAGTTGGCGACGAAATGACGCTTCCCACCGAGGGCTTCTCCTATGAAGGCTACCACTTCACAGGCTGGTATAACGCTCCCCGTGGCGCACAGGGCAACGGCAAGCTTTATGCAGAAGGCTCTGTATTTACCGGCAACGCATACACCGTTGTTTATGCAGAATGGACTCCTAACGAATATGATGTAACCCTGAACACCGAAGGTCTTACATTCGATATCATCAATATCGCAAATGGTCAGGTGGAGAAGGCTACATACACCAAGGAATTCACCCTTCCCATTCCCGATGCTCCCAACTCTGGCATTTACTTCTTTGCCGGCTGGTACACCGGTACACAGGGCACAGGTATTCAGCTGACCGATGATAAGGGCGTTTGTGTTGCTCCTTATTCCTTCACCTCCAATATCACCGCTTATCCCTCGTACATCAATGCATTGGATTTCCAGATACAGGAAGACGGCACATATGCGGTTAAGAAAGGTGAAGCTATCAAGCAAGCAACCGACCTTAAGATTCCCGCATTCTTCAACGATGTTCCTGTCACCGTTATTCTCGAGAGTGCATTCTCCGGCTGTACCAATCTTACAAGCATCGCAATTCCTGACACCCTTCGTCTCGTTGGTACCGGCGCATTCAATGGCTGCTCCGGTGTAAAAGAATTTACTGTCTACCAGGCGAAACCCGGCGAAACCTATGAGCCCGGTCCTTACACCGCAGTAGATGGCGTACTCTTCCGTGAAGATATGGGCGTTACCTGGCTCGAATTCTTCCCCAGAGCAAAGACTGGTGAGTACACCATTCCTTCTGATGTCGAAAAGATTCTCCCCAAGGCATTCTACTATGCAAAGATTGATAAGGTTACTATCCCCGCTTCCATCACCGACCTTCCTGAATATGCATTCTATCAGTGCACCTTCACCGATGTTGTATTTGAGGGCGGCAGAACCGAACCTATTTCTCTTGTAAAGAACTCCTTCTACTACTGCGACGAAGTAGAGAGACTCACACTTCCTGCGTTGATCAACGCTGAATTCTCTGCTATGAAGAGCATGCTCAACCTCTTCACCGCTCTTCGTCAGATCAATGTCGAAGAAGGCAGTACTGCTTACGCTTCCGTTGGAGGCACCATCACCACAGCAGATAAGAGCACCATCATTTACGCTCCTCGTGGACTTGCTGGCGACTTCACCATTCCTAATGGTGTAACCGCGATTGACGCGAACGCATTTGAGTACTGCGATAACATTACCTCTGTTACCGTTCCTGTATGGGTAACGAGCATTGGTAAGTACGCATTCCGTTACTGCGATGGTATCACCTCTGTTACCTTCAAGGGTGGCAGAACCGAAAACCTCGCAATTCTCGAGGGTGCATTCGAATGCCTCTACAACATGGAAACCGTTACCTTCGAAGGTAATGGCGCTGAAGATGGCGCACTTGACACCGGTGTTATCTCGATGGAAAGAATGGCATTCTATGGCTCTTCTTACTCCTCGGTACTCCACACCGTAACCATCGGCGATGGCGTAAATATCGCAAGCCTTTCTCAGCAGGCATTCCAGACGCAGGGCAAACTTCGCGAATTCAATATCTCCGACAAAGCCTTTATCGGCTCCATCGGCGACAGAGCGTTCGAGAAGTGTGCAAGCCTTACTTCCTTCACTGTCCCCGTAACTGTAACCAGCATTGAAACCAATGCGTTCAACGGTTGTGTAAAACTTGCAACCCTCGTATTTGCTACGGCAGAAGATGAAAAAGCACTCACTCTTGCTACCGGCGCATTCAATGGCTGTACATCTCTTAAGGCAGTAGAGCTTCCCGACCGTCTTACCGCGTTCGAAGCTTCTGCATTTGAAGGATGCTCCAACCTCAAGGCAATCACTGTAAATAGCACAAACCCCAACTATGTTACCGACAAAAACGGCATTCTTTATGCAAGAAATGTCGATGCGGACAACAATGTTGTGTTCACCGAACTCCTCTTCTACCCCAAGGCTCTTGTAAGAGATAATGGTGGTGTTATTAACAACCTTCCTGACACTCTTACCACCATCGGTGGTTCCGCATTCTCCGATAACATCCATCTTGAAGAGATTGTTCTTCCCGCTACCGTCACCACAGTCGGCGATTATGCATTCGCAAACTGCGAAAACCTGAACAAAGTAACCTTCAAGGCTCCCGCAGTGGCAGCTGACGGCGAAGGTGACGACGCAGTCGTTCCCACCCTTACCGTTGGCGACAGCGCATTCCTCAACTGTAAGTCTCTTACCAATGACTTCAGACTTCCTGCATATACCACCACCATCGGTGCATGTGCATTCCAGGGATGTGAATTCACAAAATTTGTAGTGCCCGAGGGCGTTACCTTGATCGGCAAAGCAGCCTTCTTTGGCAACACAACCCTTGAAGAAGTCGAATTCCTTTGCACCGGCGAACTCGTTATCGAAGACGGTGACAACAATACGACTGCCAAGGGCGGTGTATTTGCGAACTGTACTTCACTCAGAAGTGTTTCTCTTCCTGCCGGTACTACCCTGATTGGTAAATACGCGTTCTATAAGTGCTACGCACTCGAATCTCTTACCATTGGTAAGGTAACTGTCACCGATGGCGTTTACTCGGTAGAATCCAAGCTGACCAGAATCGGTAACAGAGCATTCCAGGATTGTAGCTTGCTTCAAAGCGTTATCATTCCCAAGAGCGTTGTTTCGATTGGTCAGTATGCATTCGCCGCAGCTCAGAGCGTAACTGCTTCCAACCCCGCAGGCCCAGGTAACCTTACCAGCGTCATCTTTGAAAAGGGTGGCACAGAACCCCTGAACATTGCAACCTATGCATTCCAGTATCAGGTTAATCTTAAGGTTCTCAATCTTCCTGAAAGAGTTGTTCTTCCCACATCCTCGAACCTCGTCATGAAGGATGCGGCAAACAAGAACATCACGGATGGAAACTCGAACAACTTCTATAACGCACCCACAGCAGATATCGCAACCACCGTTATGGTAAACCTTCTGAAGCAGGTCTTCACCGGTTGTCTCTCTCTTGCAGAGATCAACATTGAGGAAGACGCAAGCATTGAGGGTCTTTACACCTCCATTGATGGTGCGCTCTATACCGCTGACAAGACCGTTCTTGTCTTTGTTCCCTATGCGAATGTAGGTACTTATAAGAATGGTGCTCCTACCTACGAACTTGTCATTCCTAACACCGTAACGATGGTTCTTACCTATGCAATCAACGATTGTACAGCTCTTAAGACCGTTACCTTCGAGGAATTTGATAAGGAAGATGCAAACTACGGTAAGCAGCTTCTCACCATTGGTAACTACACTTACATTTATAACAAGAAAGTATCCTCCTCCACCTCGAACCACTATACAATTGGTGGTAAGACAAGTACCATTACAAAGATAGTCCTTCCCTCTCACCTTAAGGAAATCTCCTATAACGCATTCCTTATGGGTACAGCGATGGATGACTTTGTTCCCATGGAAATCATCTTCAACCCCGATGCAAGCAACATCGTGATTGAGGATTACGCATTCTACTACTCTACTGTAAAATCGCTCGAACTTCCTCCCATCAGCTCGCTTGGTACTTATGCGTTTGCTAAGTGTGCAAAACTTGAAAAGCTCTCGTTTGCATCGCTTCCCTCAACCATGAATACCTTGCCCGACTACATGGTACAAGGCGCAACCGTTCTGACTGACTTCACCATGCCTGCGCAGATTACCACCGTTAATCAATATGCGTTTGATGCTTGTGAGTCTCTCACCGGTCTCGACCTCAGCAACATTACTAAGTTCGGCAACTACGCCTTCCGTGGCACAGCCCTGACGGATGTCACCATCAACTCCGCAATTTCCACGGCATCCAACCTTGGTACGAACACCTTTGAAAACTGTACCGCCCTTGTCAAGGTAACCTTCTCGGCGAAAGCGGATGGCACATATCCTCTTAAAGAACTCCCCAACAGCCTCTTCAAGGGATGCACAGCATTGAGCATCACAAACATCAATGACTTCGCATCTCAGATCACGAAGCTTGGCAACAGCACCTTCAATGGTTGTACCGTCCTTCCTGCATTTGACTTTGCAAAGTTTACTGCATTGAAGACTCTCGGTACACAAACCTTCTCCAATAACCCCAATTATGTGAAGGTTGACCTCTCCAAGACCAAGATTACGAACATCAACACGGCGTTCAACAATCTTCCTAACCTTGAAGAGATTGTTCTTCCCAACACAATGACGACGGAAATCGGTACGGGTTCGTTCACAAACGACCCGAAATTGTCGAAGGTATATCTTACCACTACATTCAAGTCCGCATGGATGGCAAATGTAATCGCAAGAATTATCGATAAGTCGAGTGTTCCAGTAGATATCATCATTCCTGAAGACAACAAGAACTTCTCTGTTGACGAATTCGGCGTTGTATACGATCCTGCGAAGCAGACCGTTTACTTCTCCAATCCCAAGAACGATCTGACCGGTTATACCCTTCCCACGACCGTTACTACGATTGGTAAATCCGCATTTGCTTATAATACCACTCTGAAGAGCCTTGTAATTCACGAAGGTGTAACCACGATTGATGTCAGCGCATTTGACTACTCCTCCATCGAGACCATTCACATTCCTTCAACTGTCAAGACCATTGGCAACTATGCGTTCCGTTACAGTAACCTGCACACGATTACCTTCACGGATACCGTTGAACAACCCAGCCAGCTTACTTCGATTGGTGGCGGCGCGTTCAATGGCGCACAGCTTGTTGAGATTGTAATTCCTGACAAGGTTGAATCCTTTGGCAGCACTCTGGTATTCGGTAACATGACTACCCTGAAGCGCGTTACCACCGGTGCTTCGATGAAGGAAATCCCCAACGGCTTTATTGCATACACACCTTCTCTTGAAGAACTGAATATGCAGGAAGGTATTGAAACCATCCGTTGGATCTTCTCCTCGAACTACTACATCGGTGATTATGGCGTTCATCAGATGAAATCCATTCACATTCCTGCTTCCGTCAAGTCTCTTGAATCCGACGCATTCTGTGACATGGTGAACCTGGAGACTGTTACCTTCGCAGAAGGTAGCCAGCTCGAAACTCTCAAAGCACATGCATTCCGTCATTGTACCGCTCTCGAAACCGTCACCGGTATTCCCGCGAGCCTTGCAACGATTGAGAAATATGCATTTGCTGATACCGCAATCACTTCTCTCGACCTTGGCGCAACCGCTGTTACTGATATTCCTGAATACACATTCTACAATACCAGTAACATGACAACCTTTGTTCTTCCTCAGAGCCTTACCACCATCGGCAACTTTGCATTCTACAACACTGGTATCAAAGACCTTGTTGTTCCTGCAACCGTTACCGCACTTGGTATCTCTGCATTCGAGAATTCCGCTCTCGAAACCGTCACCTTCCCGACCGCCAGCGTTATGACCGAGCTCGGTTCGCTGGTAGATGATAGTAACAAAGACACTTATGCAAATGTCTTCAAGGGCACAAAGAACCTCAAGACTGTCGTTCTTCCTAACTTCCTCACGACCATCGCTCGTGGCGTATTTGCAGAAAGTGGCGTACAGAATGTTCTTATGGCAGACCAGAACATGCCTTCCAACCTCGCTCTCATTTCTGATAGCGCATTCGAAAAGTGTGCAAACCTTAAAGAATTTGCTCATCTCGAGCAAGTAACTGAAATCGGCGAAAAGGCATTCTTCCAGTGCTCGAGCCTCGAAAACACCGTTGTTTCCGATCGTCTGACCACTCTTGGTGCAATGGCATTCGCATTCTGTAACAAGCTTTCTGTCGGTTACTTCCCCGCATCTCTTACCAACCTTGGTGGTAACCCCTATGCAGGTCTTGACAAGTCCAAGATTTCTCTCGCTCCTGCAAGCAAGAACTTCGTTGCTGAAATCGATGCAAACGGTACTGTTGCTATCTGCGATGCAGAAAGAATGACAATCTACGCCGTCTATGGCGCAAGTGGTGAATATGTCATTCCTGAAGCATGCGAAAACGCACTCTTCGCCCCCGGCGCTCTTGCAGGTAACGCGATTACCGGTGCGACCATTCCTTCGACCGCAACCACCGTTGCTGATTATCTGTTCATGAACTGCACAGAACTTGCAAGCATCGTAATTCCTGAAGAGGTTACCGAAATCGGTCAGTACGCATTCTACAACACCAGTCTTACCACCGTTGTCATTCCTGCGAGCGTCACAACTGTTGGCGACTGTGCATTTATGTACTGCGAAAAGATCGACAATGTTGTAATTCCCAAGACCACTCTCAAACTCGGCAACTATGTATTTGCATACTGCGCGACACTTTCGAATGTTGAATTTGAAAGCTTTGAAGAGGGTGAAACCGTCAAGACTTACACCATCGGTACTCACTTCTTCTACAACTGCCCGAACATCACCGAAGTTATTCTCCCGAGAAAGATCAATGTCACCGCGGAAGATAAAGCCGCACATGGCACAACCTACGGCACAGATATCCCCAGCTACATGTTCGCTGGTACCGGTATTGTTCACGCCGTAATCGATGTGGATACCAACCTCTACCTTGGTATGTCCGGTGTATTCGCAGACTGTAAGGAACTTCTTACCGTTACCTTCGTTGATTACTATGCACACTCCGATGTATACGGAACCAACAACGCTACCTGGTTTGATGGTTGTGATAAGATGCAGGGCGTCTACATCCATAGCCTTGACAAAGCAGCGAACTTCGCTGTCTGCTCCGGTAACGCCTTCTGGCCCGAACTTCACATCATGGATTCTGTCACCGCAGAAACCACCGATCCTGTGAATGCGACCGCATACTTTGATGATGTCACGAACCCTGACTTCGAGATTCACTTCGATGCAGATGGTTATGAAGCAGTCATCGCGTATATGGCAGAAGTCAGAGACGCATGGAACTTCAAGATGTTCGACAAGGACGGCAACCGTCTCATCTGCTCCGAAGACAGCGGTGCTATCGCACAGGTTGTTGATAAGGACGGAAATGTTATCTGGACCGCTCCCGTAGAGGCAGAATAAAAACATTTTTCAGCAAAAACCCATAAAACAAACAATAGGTATACAGGCGGCTCGCTCGCCTGTATACCACCCCAAAATTAACCTGATCAGGAGGTAAAAAATGAAAACAAATGGTATGTTCGATAAACATCGTCCGAAACTGTTGTGGGAAGCCATTCTCCGCTCGGCACTCTGTGGTATCACTTCCGGTTTTATCGCAGCCTTTGTTGCCGCTCTTGTGGCGTGGCTTACTCCCGGTGATGGTCTTTGGATAATCCTCGGCGCTTTTGCAGGCGTCGCAGTACTCGCTTCTGTACTATTCTACTTTATCAGATACCGTCTTGACGATATGCAAAGCGCAAAGAGACTCGACGGTCTTGGTCTGCATGAGAGACTTGTCACGATGGTAGAATACCAGGGCGACTCCTCGAGCATGGCAACCATGCAAAGAGAGGATGCCAGAAGAACTCTGGCAAAGCTCGATCCCAGATCCATTAAAATTCTCATCCCTCGCGCACTCGTTGTTGCACTTGTTGTCTGTGCCTTTATGGGCTCGGGCATGACTACGGTCAATGCTCTGGCAGATAACGGCATCCTCAAGGGCGGCGACGAAATTATCGACGAAATCGTCGAGGATCAGACCACCGAATATGTCAGCATCTCTTATGTCATTGAAGAGGGCGGCACCTTCGATGGTGATGAAGAACAGGTTGTTGTCAAGGGCACCGATGCGGCGACCATCACTGCGGTTGCTGACGAAGGCTTTATTTTCAAAGAGTGGAGCGACGGTTACACCTCCCCCACCAGAACCGACACGGAAGTCATGGAAGATGTCATCTACACCGCTATTTTCGTTGAACTTGGTGATGGCGATGGCGACGGCGATGGCGACGGCGACGGTGAAGGCGAAGAGGGCGATCAGCCCGAGGACGCTCCCGGCGAAGAAAGCAAAGATGGCAACCAGGGCGGAGATACCGCTGAAGGTGAGCCGAGTCAGGGCGAAACTGGCGGTGGCAACATTCAGGATCCCGCAAATCTGATTATCTCAAACGATGAATACTATCGTGATGTAATTGAAAGACTCAACGAAGAAACGACCGAGAGAATCGAAGGCAACGACGGCAGTCTTTCTCAAGAAGAGATTGACCTGATTAAAAAGTATCTTGGTATCGTTTAATTTCTACCTATTTAGTATCACACGCACACTAAATTTTAAAGGTTAAGTATGGACACTTATACCATCAGAATGCGTTTCTCGGTGGTATAAGTGCTTTCCATGCTATGAGATGTTTACAAAAACAGTGTTTTTATACCAAAAACCATTCCGTTTGAAAATAAGTTGTAAAACTTTAGAATAAATTATAAAAAATAATATATAAAGAGGTAAAAACCAATGGTAACAGAAGAAAACATCAAAAGATTCAGCGAACAATGTAAGAACATTTTCGAACAGATCGGCCGAGATGTCATCGGACAGAAGGAAGTTGTCGAAGGTGCCGTTATCGCGATGATCGCAGGCGGTAATGTTCTGCTGGAGGGTGTGCCCGGTGTCGGTAAGACGCGTCTTGTCCGTTCGCTCGGTCGCGTATTCGACCTTCCCTTTGCTCGTATCCAGTTCACCCCT
>JAFVYW010000036.1 GCA_017508465.1 Clostridia bacterium | reverse complement strand
TTTAAAAGTGGTATTCAGGAGGCATATTCATATGATATATCTCGATTCGAACATATTCAGGTCTGGCTTGTTACTCGCCAGTGTTGCTTTATTGCCGTTGACGATCGCATCGTTTCTGCTCGGATGTTTTCAAAAGCATATTTTTGCACTTGTATGCTCCCTCGTTTTGTTTTTGCTGTATCTGCTGTCGGTTTTATACTATTATCGTGCATCAAAATCTACAAAGCATTATCTATGTATAAAAGGCGATATGTTGGTTATATCTTCTGATTCTTTTGGAAAAGAGAGCGTGGAAGTACCGATAAACTCGGTTGTCAAAATTAAATATTACAGATTGTTATCCTGGCGAGCATGGCTATTATCCATAATAAATTATGTTCTTGCGTTCGGTTCGACGGATATCGTATTCATGAAAGATGGTGTACAGGAATCTCATTCGATTGGTTATCCAAAATTTCAAGAGATAGAACTATTGTGTAAAGAAACAGGCATTTTATTGGTTAAGCGGTAGTCAAAATTACATCTGTAGCAAACAAATGACATCAAACCGTTTGATAGAAGGAACATCCATTCTATTCTCCTGTGAAAGGTTGGGTTTCAGCAAGCAAACTGCGAGCTGGCGATATTCTTGTAACGCTTAATGGCAGATATGTGGTGCTGGAACATTTTCTTGGGATTTGACAGAAAGGGCGCGGGACTGATGTATTCTTATGAGTTTCGGATCTCCAAATATGACATTTGTAAACGAGAGAATCATGCCTATATTGGCAACGATTGGACGAGTATTTCTGATGTCGGGCGGATTTATAATGATGAGATATTGACTATGGAAGAATATTTGCGAGTTGAGAATTCTTATCTGCGTTTTGTGCAAGAGGTCTGGATGTATCTCAAATGCCCTGTTCTGAAAATTGAAGACCTCGCTGTTTACAATGAGGAAGAATATCATAGAGCGAGCGACAATGCACAAGGAGATACATTGTCTTCGATAGATGATATTTTGCAAATAACCAAGCATTGTCTGCGAGAGAATATCTGGTGCAGATTAAATGGTCAGGAAATGTTTATTCATTTTGGATATGATTACTATATCTACATAGGAAGTAAAGCAAATTATACCACAGTAAGAAGTATGGCAACGAAATATGATCTTTTTGTTGAAAGATTGTCATCTCCACACAAGACGGTAGAGTGTTGTTACCAGACAATGCATTCACCAAGCGAAATAGAACAGGTGCAAATTTTGCGCTTTGATTCGTTTGGCTCTCACCTGCATGAAATAGAGGGAAACTTATTATGCGAGGTAAAAAGGCACGCCTCGTTTATAGAGGAACTGACAAATATAAGTTGTGAAAAATCCATGAGAAAAGCCCGTAAAATTAAAAAAGGTTCCGCATTGATTCGTATTTTGTATAGGAATCAGGATGTCGAAATCATTACGCAATATGAACAGATTTTACTGCAAGATGATAAAATAATGTATGGTTTGTGTTGCTTCTATGACGATGTTGCATATGATGCTCTTATCCAAAAATATATAACATAAGACCACAACATTCGTCCTGAAAGCGAATTTACTTACAACATAATCTGGAGTCCAGGAAAACGCATATTGGAGGAAACGGTATGGCATTAATCGATTTGTCAGACAGTTTTTCGCCAGCAGTTTCTGGCACAAAGTTTGTAGAACGATTTGTTGAATTTATGAGTTGGGACGCTTGTACAATGCTACACTCATCCGTCTTCGGTATAATCTATGCGGGTGTTGACACAGCGGCAACCGTAACCAGAAATTGTATTTTGAGGTAATTATGAAGAAATTAGAGTTTTTTGAATCACTATTCTTATTCTTATTTACATTCATTTTCATATGGGTGTTGGGATTCCCATGGTTTGTAATGACTATTATAGCTGGAGAATATGGGATAACAGCAATATTCTTTTTTTGCTTGTGCATACCGTTTTTGTTGTATCCTACGCTTATGTCGAAAATTACTATTGATGAAAAGGGTGTACAAAAAGCCCTACTAAAAAAGTTCAAAAAGCAATTTTTTGCGTGGGAAACAATACAAGATTATGTTGTTGTAACAAGACCAAATGGGTATGCGTATCTCGTGATTTCACAAGAAAAAATTAAACACACATCTTTTGAAGAAGTAGCAAAAGATAAAAAATGTCTGTATTTTACCTATAACCAAAAAGCAATGGACTTTATCAAAGAATATGTACCTTTAGAACGGGAAGAGTAGGTCATCATTTTCATTTGCCGAACATTTCAATCAAAAACAGAATTCGTGGTATTTTATAGGAGTGGACTGTGGAACATGGGCTTTCTGGAAAAAGATATCATCCTCCAAAATTTGATAGATATTTAGGTGGAAAGCAACTTCATATGAAAATGAATGGACTGCATATTAATATTTTTGACTAGGTAAAATAAATTATGAAATTTGTATTAAATGGAGCCATCGTCCAAGGAAAACGCATATTGGAGGAAACGGTATGGCATTAATCGATGAAATCAGCACACCAATTGATTGGAGAGACTACCCATATGGTTTTGTAGAACGATATGGTTTTATGTTCAAATCTGGTACTTCTTCAAGTATCTGGGATGTTTTGCAAATTAGGGAACCCATGTGCAAAGTCTGTTTTCCTGGGGTTACTCTGGAAGGGAAAACAGAACAGGAATACATAGATTTCATTAATGAAAACCATTTGACAAAAGTTTCGTTTCTTTCTAAAACTGTGAATATTGCAAGATATTGTCCTTCTTTGCAATTCATTAGTGTCTCGCCACCATTCGATTTCGATGAGAATCTGGATTTGTCTCCGCTGTACGCTCTGGAAAATGTCCGAAGCCTGAGTCTTAGCATCAGTTTTAAGTATGAATTGCGCCGAAAGAAATATCTTCCATTGGCAAACAAAACAATTATCGATTATACAAAGATTCGCGGTTTGGAGGCTTTGGCGGTAGTTCTGCAGCCATACGGTCATGTGGGTTATGAGAAAATCCCGAATTTAAAAACCCTGTTTCTGACCAACTATGAAGGAGTGGATTTGTGGCAGGCATTTTGTAGTCCGGTGTTGGATTCTCTTTCTTTAAATGATGCGAAAATCAAAACACTTGATGGTATTGAGCAGTCCAAAAAAATGCAATGTCTGTCATTGCTGTATTGCCGTTCGCTTCATGACCTTTCTGCACTGAAAAAAGTAAAAAGCACCCTAAAGTCACTTTCACTATTACATTGTCCCAAAGCCAAGGATTTATCGGTACTATCGGAACTTGAGAATCTGGAGTACTTGAATATAGAGGGAACCTTTACCATTCCTGATGTTGAATTTCTTAAAGGCATGAAAAATCTGAAAACATTGATTCTGACCTGTCGCGTGGAGAGTGGTGATATGTCACCATGTCTTGGTATTCAAACTGTGTATTTTGATAATAAGACACATTATAATCTGAAAAACGAAGATATGCAACACACAGAACCGAAGGTCATGGGAAATGAGGATATAGAAGCCTGGCGACGCATCGGAATGTGAGGAAGTAGACGCAAAAGGGCGAGGTCGCACGACCTCGCCTTTTCTCTTGACAATCTGTCACTTGTGTGGTAAAATGAGATAGATATTTTATATAACGCGCAAAATCAGCAATGACACAGGCAATCAATAGATTACATATTGCATTAAAACCTGCTGTGAAGGAAACAACGGCATTGTTTGTTCGCTCATCCTTTTTATCAGCAGCTGGAATGTATGCATATGACTATATTAACAGGTGATTTATATGTTTATTATTGTGCAAGCAGCAATTTTCATTGTGTTGAGTGTATATTTTCAGATGTATTCGTCATCTCCCAACCCAGATTACAAGGTAGTTCGTATGTCAAAAGCGTTTGGTGTAGTATCGTACAGTTTAATGTACGGCACGCTTTTGTTGGAGGTGTTTCTCTATTTTATCTCCGATATTTTCGTCTCGCTTATGGTTTTGCCTCTTTCCTTGCTTTCGGTGCTGCTGTTTCTGAAGTATTATGGATTTGAAATCAGGTATTCAGAAACAGATTTTCAGTATCGTAAGTTTTTCGGCAACTACATAACAATTACCTACAAGGACATTGTTGATGTAGAACTCGGAATGGATTTGATTTTGAGGACAAAAGATGACACAATTACCTTTTCACGGCATTCTTTAGGTGTTGCTGAGTTTTATGTGTGTCTTCTGTCTAAGCTAAAGAAACCTAAAAAGCAAAAAAAGGTAATCCCCCGTGTGCGAAAAATCAAGGACGCTGTATATCGTCCAACTGAATTTATAGCTGTTAGTATTGTAGGTTTTTTTGTTCTTCCAATTGTAGCTTTTGCCTTAATGTTGTATTGCGTCTTTGTTGCAAAAAATGTCACGCCCGGAGACGAAGTGCCTTTACTTGTGTTTTCTGGCTCCTTTCTTATTCTGCTGCCGTTGTTGTTCTTTTTGACATACATGTCAATTACCAGAGCACATTCCTCAAAATTTTGGAAAAGATTACTTCCATACTTTTTAAAGGATGGATATTATAGAGAACCATAACGGAAAATGAGGATATAGAAGCCTGGCGCCGCATCGAGATGTAAGGAAACAGACGCAAAAGGGCGAGGTCGCGCGACCTCGCCTTTTCTCTTGACAACCTGTCACTTGTGTGGTAAAATGAGATAGATATTTTATATAACGCGCAATATAAAAGTATGCAAAAGTATGCGAGAAGGCATACGCGAAGATATACGAATAGAAGAGAAGAAAAATGAACGAACTATTGTTTGCTATCAACGCTACGGCGCCGATTTGTCTGTTGGTGCTGATTGGCTATTTTTTGAAGCGGATTGGATTTTTGTCCGTCTCGCTTGCCTCGTCGCTGAACAAGTTGGTGTTCCGTCTGTTTTTGCCGGCGATGCTCTTTTTGAATGTTTATAAAATTGAGAGCTTTTCCGAGATTGACTTTACTTTCGTCTGGTACGCCATCGGCGTGACGGTTTTGCTGTTCGGTGTCGGATTTTTGGTTGTTCTTTGCTTTAGCAAAGAAAATGCCAAGCGTGGCGTTTTGCTCCAGGCAATTTTCCGCGCGAATTTTTCCCTCGTCGGCATCTCTCTCGCTACCTCGCTTTTTGGAGATGCAGGTGCGATGATGGCAACGGTGCTGTCGGCGTTTTTGATCCCTCTTTTTAATCTGCTCGCCATTCTGTCGCTTTCGGTGTTTTCCTCCGAGCAGAAGCCGTCTTTGAAATCCTTTCTGCTTAAGACGGCAAAGAACCCATTGATTATCAGTATTCTGTCAGGCTTTGTGGTGCTGGGGTTGCGTGCGCTTTTCGTGCATTTCGGTGTCAGCTTCCGTCTTACCGATATCGAACCCATTTATAAAACGATTAACAGTCTGTCCTCTGTGGCAACACCGCTCGCCCTGATTGCTCTCGGCGGTCAGTTCGAGTTTACTGCCGTGCGAAGCCTGAAGAGAGAAATCATCTTTGGTGTGTGCGTGCGTTGTGTTGCGGTTCCGCTTCTGGCAGTTGGTGGGGCGTATCTTTTAGGTGGCTTTGAGGGCGCGCATTTTGCGACATTCGTCGCGGCGTTCTGCACGCCTGTTGCCGTTTCCAGCGTGCCGATGGTGCAGGAGATGCGCGGAGATACTACCCTGGCAGGACAACTTGTGGTGTGGAGTACACTTTGCTCCGCCCTCACGATTTTTATAGCATCCTACTTACTTAAACTTGCAGGAATATTTTAAGAGAGGTAACCATATGTCTTTTGAAAACATCAAGAAAAATTTCGGCTTTGGCTGCATGCGCCTGAAAATGAACGGCGAAGAGGTCGATTACGCAGAGTTTTGCCGTATGATTGACGCCTTTATGGCGGCAGGCTTCAACTATTTTGATACCGCGCACGGCTATATCGGTGGCAAGAGCGAGAAGGCGATCCGCGATTGTCTCGTCCCTCGTTATCCCCGTGAGAGCTTTGTTCTGACGAATAAGCTTTCTTCCTGGTATTATAACACCGAAGAGGATATTCTGCCTCTCTTTGAAAGCCAACTTTCCCTGACGGGTGTCACCTATTTTGATTTTTATCTGCTCCACGCCGTCAACCACGAAAGTTATGAAAAAATCAAAAGTACGAACGCCATTCCTATTCTGAAGGGGCTGAAGGCCGAGGGCAAAATCCGTCACATCGGTATGTCCTTCCACGATAGTGCTGAGGTACTTGACCGCATTCTCACAGAGCAACCCGACATTGAGGTTGTGCAACTGCAAATCAACTATTTAGATATGGACGATCCCGGGGTGCAGAGCGCGGCTTGCTACGAAGTGGCGAAAAAACACGGCAAAAAGGTCATCGTTATGGAGCCTGTCAAGGGTGGCACGCTTGCCAATCTCTCCGAGCGCGCAAAAAATGTTTTAGCACCCTTCGGCGAGGGAAGCCCCGCTTCCTTTGCGCTCCGCTTTGTCGCGTCCATGTCCGAGGTCATTATGGTGCTTTCGGGTATGGGTAATATGGAAATGATGCTCGACAATCTTCATACAATGGGTGATTTTGTTCCTGTCGGCGAAGCGGAATGCGAGGCGCTCTGCCGCGTACGAGACATCATACGCGAGGAAAACCAGATTCCCTGTACCTCCTGCAACTACTGCTTCGAGGTGTGCCCGAAGAAGATTGAAATCTCCTCCTGCTTCCGTGCCTATAACGCCTATGCGGCGGCAAAAATAAGCGAAGAGAACGCAGAACAAGAGATCAGAAAAGGAAAGAGCCTTCCTTCCGATTGCATTCGCTGTGGCGCATGCGAGAAGGTTTGCCCACAAGGAATTGACATCCGCGAAAAACTCGCCATGATACATAAAAAGGTGATGTAATAACGAAAAATGAGTAAAAAATGTAAATACTACTTTACAAATATCGGCATTTCTCTCGGCATATTGACGCTTGTATTTGGTGTCAGTGTCATTTTGCAAGAGGTGTTTTCGATGGGAGAAAGCATCACGATGCTCTTCGTGTTTGGTGTGTTTTTGATTTCCGCCCTGACAGAGGGGTATCTCTTCGGTATTCTCTCGGCGTTTTTCAGCGTCTTTGCGGTAAATTTTGCCTTCACCTTCCCCTATTTTTCCTTTAACTTTACCATTCCGGAAAACCTCGTCTCTGCGCTTGTCATGATTGCCATCTCCCTGATGACGAGCACCCTGACCACAAGACTGAAAGCGTGGCAAACACTGAAGGTCGAGGGAGAGAAGGAGAGAATGCGCGCCAACCTCCTTCGCGCCGTTTCTCATGATTTGCGCACGCCCCTGACAGGTATCTGTGGCTCTTCCACCCTGATGTTAGAGGCAGAAGGAGAACTGACCGACGAGCAGAAACGTGCCATGCTTACGGGCATCCGCGAGGATGCCGAGTGGCTCACAAGGCTTGTGGAAAACCTGCTTTCTGTCACGAGGTTGGATGGTGAGCATGTAAAGCTTTATAAAACACTGACCGCCCTCGATGAGCTCATTGACAGTACCGTACAGAAGTTCAATCGCCGATACCCCGACGCGCCCTTGTCGGTTCTCTTGCCTGACGATGTGTTGCTGATCCCGATGGATGCGCTACTGATTGAGCAGGTGCTGCTCAATCTTCTGGAAAACGCCATCTGTCACGCGAGCGGAATGAAGTCTCTCGTGCTTTCGGTCGTCGCGAAGGATGGCGTCGCGACCTTCTCGATTGAGGATGATGGCTGTGGTATTGATGAAGAGAAAATCGAGCGAATCCTGCAGGGCTCGACCCTCTCGTTTGGCGAAGGGGCAGATATGCAGAATCGTCACGCGGGAATCGGTCTTTCCGTTTGCGCGACCATTGTGCGCGTTCACGGTGCGAGGATTTTTGCGACAAATCTTGACACGGGTGGCGCGCGTTTTGCATTTGATTTAAGGATTGAGGATACAGAAAATGCCGAATAAATACACCATTCTTATCGTCGAGGACGAAAAAAACATCTGCACATTTCTTTCGGCCCTGCTCGAAACCAACGGCTATCGCGCTATTGTGGCGCACTCCTGCCGCGAGGGCAAAATGCTCTATTCGTCTTATACGCCCGACCTTGTTGTGCTTGACCTTGGTCTGCCCGATATGGATGGTGCAGAGCTTCTGAAGAGCATCCGTGAAAACGAGCTTACCCCCGTTCTTGTCCTGTCGGCAAGAGGCGAGGAGGGAGAAAAGGTGCGTCTGCTCGATATGGGAGCAAACGATTATATCACAAAGCCCTTCGGTCCGGCAGAGTTGCTTGCGCGTGTGAGAAGCGCGCTCCGAGCCCATCGTCATGCCGCCGAGGAGGGACATTTTCCCGGAGGTGTCTTTTGTCTGGACGACCTTACCATCGATTACGATGCGCGTCGCGTATTCATCGCAGAGAGGGAAGTGAAGTTCACGCAGACGGAGTACAACATCCTCGCACTGTTGTCTGAACACGCAGGAAAAATGATGACATACAGCGCCATTATCAAGGCGATATGGCATGAGCCGACAGGGGATACCAGCATCAAAAAGCTGCAGGTCAACATGGCGAACATCCGCAAGAAGTTTGGCACACCTATCGGCACAAAAGGATATATTGTCAACGAGCTTGGCGTCGGCTATCGCATGCGAAGCGATATGGAGTAGAAAAGAAGTATCGGAAGTATCACGGGCGAGAGTACACCCGTGATACTTTTTTAAAAATACACAAATCAGCAATATCTTTACCAAATCTTTACCATGTGTGTGTTACAATAGAGAGCGGAAAATGCAAAACAGGAGACACAACATGGATAAACTTTTAGGTCTGTTTGAGCCAGTGCTTGCCCTTTTTTCGGGCGACAACTGGAAAATGCTCATCATGTGGGCAATCGGTGGCGTGCTGATTTATCTCGCCATCAAAAAGGAGATGGAGCCGACGCTGCTCCTTCCCATCGGCTTTGGCGCAATTCTGATGAACTTCCCCGGCACAGGTATCGCGGAGCCTCTCGAAACGCTTTACAATGCAGGTATCGCCAATGAACTCTTCCCCTTGATTTTGTTTATCGGTATTGGTGCGATGATCGACTTCGGTCCCCTTCTCAACAATCCGAAGCTCATGATTTTCGGTGCGGCGGCGCAGTTCGGTATCTTCTTCACCCTTTGTGCAGCATCGATGTTCTTCCCCGAAGATGTCGCGGCGTCCATTTCTATCATCGGCGCGGCAGATGGTCCTACCTCTATCGTTGTAGCGAATGCCCTTCTCGGTGGTACAGACCATGCGGGATATATCGGCGCGATTGCCGTTGCGGCATATTCTTATATGGCGCTTGTTCCTATCATTCAACCGCCCGTAATCAAGCTTCTTACCACGGAAAACGAGAGAAAAATCCGCATGAAGTATGAGCAGAAGAGCGTATCAAAAACAACAAAAATTCTTTTCCCCATTCTGATTTCTATCGTTACCTGTATCTTCGTTCCCGCGGCGGCATCGCTCATCGGCTTCCTCATGTTCGGTAACCTCATCCGTGAGTGTGGCGTTCTGGATTCTCTCTCGGAGACAGCGCAGAAGGTGCTTGCCAACCTTATCACCATCTTCCTTGGCATCACCATCGCCTTCCAGATGAGCGCCGATAAGTTCCTGAACCTCTCCACGCTTCTCATTCTCGGTCTTGGCCTTGTTGCCTTCGTGGTCGACACGGCAGGCGGCGTTCTTTTTGCAAAGCTCTTCAACCTCATTCTGAAAGCGTTCAAGAAGGATCCCATCAATCCCATGATCGGTGCGGCAGGTATTTCCGCGTTCCCCATGTCGGGTAGAATTGTACATAAGATGGGACTTGAGGCAGATCCGCAGAACTTCCTTCTGATGCATGCCATCGGTGTCAATGTATCCGGTCAGATCGCCTCGGTTATCGCAGGCTCGCTGATTCTTGGTTTCTTTATTTAAGGAGGCGCTGACAAATGTTTGAACCTATGAACTTCTTAACCTTCGCAAGAGATTATATGCTTGTCGGTATGCTCGGCGTCTTTATGATTGTCGGCATCATTATGGCGGCGACCTATCTCGTCGGCAAAATCGGTAAAAAGGATTGATATCTTTTCAGGCAGACAGAGGCTTGATGCTTCTGTCTGCCTTTCTTAAAAATGTGAAGATTTGTTACTTTTTTTGTTCGGTGCTTGACAAACGCGCGCGAATATTTTAAAATAAATCAAATTATTTTAGCAAAGTTGGCGAAAGCCAATGACGCAAAGCTAAAGGGGCTTTCAAATGCCAGCCAGTTGCAACTTTTTCATTTTTTGGAGAAAAGTTGCATTTTTCATTTTTTAAGGAGGTGAAACGATGAAAAAATACAGCACTCTTATACTGTCTTTTGTTGCGCTTGTCACGGCGTGTACCTGTATGTTTATCATTGGTTCTACCTCTCTTGCGTGGTTCACCACCTCCATTCAGTCACCCGCGTTCGGTATGACGACGGGAAAACTCGGAGATAACACACTCGAGATTGCGAAAATCGTGCATGAAGACGATAGCCTGGTCGTTGATGAGACACAGCGCCAATACTATCCTTGCGAAAACCTCACAATAGAAGAGGACGCGCGCCCTGTCGCCTCGGGAGAAAACTATACCATAACTCTCGGGGATATGTCCTTCGGCGTTATCGACAATGTCGCGCTTCTCAAGGCGGACAATGTGGTGTATTTCCGTCTGACCATCCCGAAAGCCAACGGCAATATTGTTAAGACAAAATTGTATTACGGCGCGGATGACAGCGGTCGTTTCTTCGAGATGTACCGCAACATTTATGACACCGATGGCGAGACGGTTCTCGGTCAGGAGAAAATCGGTGAGGACTATATGCTCGACGAAACCACATCTCTTCCCGATGCGTTTTCTGGTGTCGAAGAAGAGGCGGGCGATTGCTTTCTGAAGTATTCCATCCTCCTGTCGAACGAAGAAATTGAAGCCGATAAGCTCGCAGAACAGACCTTTTACGGTGCGGACGGCAACGCGGTCACGGAGGACGAAGGCGTCTTTTATAAATTCAGCGACCACAGTGATACTTCCGAACCAATCATACTTACCAACGAAAACTATGACGAAGTGGAAGATAACTATTATTTGTACATCCGCGTAGCACCCAATCTTTCGGTGTTTGCGTACGCGATTGAGTACATATCCACCGTCATGCCCTGCTATGTTTATTTCAATGTCAAGGCGTATTTTGAAGTGGATGGAGGGGTATCATGAAGATTATTTTAAAAAAGAAGATACGCATGTGCCTCTTCTCGCTTCTTCTGGGCGCTGTGCTTACTGTCACTTCGATTTTTGCTTACGCGTATTTTTCCAAAAAGGATATATATGACGGCTATCTCAGCGGACGCGTGGAACTGCTCTTCGACCATTTAAGCGAGACGGGCTTCGTCGCATACGAGGAAGCAACAGGCGTCGTCACCAATCCCGAGGCGGATTGGGGCAGTGAAGAGAACCCCTATGTTATCTCGAATGTCCGCCACCTGTATAACCTCTCGGAACTGCAGAAGCTTGGCTATTTCTACAACAAGCATATCTCAAAAAATGAGGAAGGCGAATATACGAACATTCCGCACTTTCTCGTATGCACCCCTGAATATCAGCCCGTCCTGATCGACGGCTCGAACTTCCGTGACATCACGGCAATCGGGGACGAAAATTATCCTTTTATCGGCTCGGTTATCGGTATCACGGGAGACGAGAAAATCTCTGTCGGCGGTAACGCTTCGGACACCTCGATGCTCTATGATATCACGGTAAAAGGCTCGCCCGACAAACCCGATGTCGGTCTGTTCGGTCACATCGGCTATCTCGGCACGCCTCCTGCCGTCGGCTCGGAAGAAACTACCTTCGAGGGACAGCCTTCGACGGTTTCAAACCTTGTTTTGAACAATGTCTGTGTCAAGGTGGAAAACACGCTTCTTGACGCGGTCGAAAAATTCTTTGACGATATTGTCGCATCGGGAGATGGCACAGGACACCGTTTTGTGTTCTCTGACCTTTATGGTACGGACAATTACAATAAAGTACCGCATGAAAATCACCACATCGGTATTCTGGCAGGACATGTAGAATACTCAACGGTGGAATATATCAGCGTCTACTATGGCAGTGATGATATTGTTGCCATCGACCTTAAGGATATGTCAGAGGTTGATGGCACGAAGGCGAATTATCTGTCTGCGGCGGGTATTATCGGCTTCCTTTATAACCTCAATCCCTCCTTCGATGAAGGCACGGGACAGATTACCGCAGGCTCGGGCAGCAGCGTCTCTGACCTTACGTATTCAGCGGTTGGCGGTGGCGGTGCGCTCTCTGGTGAAATGGCGGGCTATATCCTCGCCAAAGAGATTTATGACAAGTATCACTACATCGGCGCAGGTGTGGAAACGCCGACCGAAGGCACCATCAACATCAAGGATGCGACCGACGAAAATGGCAACCCCCTTTGCCATGAATGGATACAGGACCAACTGATCGGCGGTGAGACGGCGACTGGTAAATACTATTTCTATGACGGCGTGTTCACCTTCGCGCTCTCGACCGACAGCGAGTCGCAAAGTCAGGATGTCATCGAACCGACATGGCTCGAGGGTACGGACGACTTCATTTTAGGCTCGACCGACCGTGCCGATTGGACGCCCAACTATTCCAAGGGCATCAAGGCGGTCTCCGCCTACCTCTCGCCCATTCTCTCGGACAAGGACCTTCAGGACGCGATTGATGCAGGAAAGCCCCTGATTATCTCGAAAGAAACCAGCACCGACCGCGCCTTTCTGATGTCGCTATATGGTGAGTCGCAGACGGGTAGCTCCTGGACGAATCTTCAGAATAAGTTCTATGTTGGCGGTGCCGGTCTTGATTATGGTGATGAGGAATATATCGATTCGCTCGTAGAGGCGTATGACAACGGCAATTCCCAGGAATTCATCGACGGCTTCGAAATCTACGGTGGCGAAAGTGTTGCCGATATGATGGCGGCAATCGATGATCAGAATTCTGGTTGGAAGGTCTTTGATTTTGGTCATACAACGAGTGAGATTTCCATTGAACAACTTCGCGCGCAATACCGTATCGATGCGACCAACCCTGATAACTATACTTTCTTCACATCGAATGGTATACCTGTCTCCGTGAGCGAAGAGGGAATGACAGACTATTATGATTATGCTGACGATCCTTCTTTGAATGGATATTTCTATTATACCGAGCAAAGATTCCTGATCTGGACTACCTACGAAATCTTCTGGTATTCCAAGGATGGAACAAAGACAGAAAGCTTTTCGAGCAGCAACCCGAATAGCATTTTTACCACTGATAATTCTGATGGAGAATGGCACGGGGAGACGGTTTATACCTACACCTTGAGTGATGGGACAGAATGCCGTGGTGTGGTTGTCAATGCGAATGGTACATTCTACACAACTGGCGATACCGCCAATGCACAGGGCACAACGCTGACAAAGCCCCTGGAGGATATCGTAAAGTATTTCTTCAAGCCCATAGGTTCGGACAAATACTACTATATCACCGACACGACATTAAGTACGCCATATCTCGCGTCCGACCTCGAATTGACAGGTGAAACAACTGTTGCAGGCATTCCCTTCTATCGTGTGAAAAATGACACGGCAAAAGAGGGAATCCTTCTTGACAGATATTATGCGTACACATTCTCATCAGGTGATAATACCATGCGTATCATCAAGGCAGTATTCAATTCGCTTGCGCAAAGTGGTACACAGTATGCTTTGTGGAATGGTACAGATGGAGACGCCCAAGACAAAAACAATTTCAATCTGGATGGTATATTAGGTAGTGGTAATGTTTCAACTGTTAGCAATAGCACCATAGCGACAGTCAGATTTAATACAGATGGAACCTGTTATATTGGATATGCGATTGATGGCGCTACTCGATATATCAACTATAATACCACAAACTTCAATACCGCATTACACAATGGTATCGATAGCACCAAACTGCATATTTACGCGTTGGAAGCGACGCAGGAGCTGGACTTCGGTCGCGTGACCTTTGAGCCGAAGGTGATTGATGAAGATCTCGTTTTCCAGGCAGATGAGCATGTGCTTTATGCCACCACGGACGCAAACGGCAATACCACATATGAGGTTATGCCTGTGGAGGATTTGCCCAATCTCGGCTCGGATAAAACCGGCTGGAACAACAGCATGGGCGGAACGCTTTCCGCTCCCGATTTACAAAAGAAGTTCCGTATGATACACGGCATTGATTTCGGTATTTCGTTGAGCATCGAAGGCTGGGGCTCGTTGAGTACAGATGGACTGATTACCGCGCCTGTCGGTAGTGCGGGCACACAGGCGAACATTCCGATGAGCTGTGTCGCCTTCCGCGTGAACAAAGAGGGCGTGGAGCAACATATCCGTGTGATTGTTTCCGTGGCGCGCTCCGAGGCGTATGTCGGCGAGACCGATAATATGGGTAACTCCCTGAACACCCTCGGTGATTTCAAACGGCATTTCAATCTCTGGCAAGTGCCTGAGGCAGGGGGAACGGGCTTCGATATGTTCCGGAAGGACGATTATCTCGAGCGCTTCGAAATTCCCATTTCACATCCCTATGAGCCAGGCACATACCCGACAGACGAGTCGAGCGCCCAGGGCTTCTATGATAACATCACCTACCAAGGCACGCCTTATGGTATGTATATGAATGGTGACCGCGTGCTTGTCGCGTATGAGTTCACTGTGAGCGAGGTCGGACTTTATGTTCTCGGCGCTTCGGGTGAAGCGGATGATTCGGAGGTTCCGATGGAAATCGTGTACTTTGCCGCCGACGGTGTTGCATCGGCTGGCCGTGATGGCGAATCGGCATCCCAGCTCGGCAGTATCGATTTTGTGTATTCTTACAATAACGAAATCATCACCGTCAAGGATTCGTCCTCGACGGACACCTCGGGAAATGAGGATTATTCGACTTTCTATCCTTCCTATTGCATTCTGTATTTTGATTCAAGCAAGAAGGATGGGGAAAATTATGTCAGTATCCGAAACGAAAGGGTTTATATACGAAGGTATATTACCGACAGTGATCCGCCGACATCAAGCGACGGATACAATACCACAACCAGCCGCGCCACCATTGGCTACCTTACCGAGGAGGACAAGAATGCGCGTGTGGCACAATATGCAAGGCTATGCGATAATGTAATCGAACGATAACAGAAAGGGGGGAGAGGCTTGCAGGAGAGAAAAATCGCACTGAAAATTTACGGAGAAGCCCTGTTGCTTTTGTTACTTCTGGCACTTCTGAGTGTGGGCATCTTATATATCTTCAAGCCCGACTCCCTCGCCTGGTTCTCGAAAAACGAACAGGTGACATCGGGTGGCACAACGCTGGATACCGATGCGGTCGCCGTGACGATGCAGGTGTATGCCAAAGGTCCTCGTGATGATGATTTTGTCGCAATTGCATCCCTCGATCACATTTTCTCCGACCTGATGCCGGGCGAGAGGGTGACCTTCCGCGTGGAAATCACGAACAATGAGAACACGCCCTATACCGTAGGCGTTGCCTTTGAGGCGTTCGATGGTTGCGAGACACCCCTTGTCCTCGATGGGCGCTATTATTACCTCTCCACGCAACTGCGTATCGTAGAGACGGGCGAATACCTTCTCGCACCGCCGACAGATTTTTTGTCCTATGAGAGCGAGATGGCGCTCGAAAACAAAACGGCGGACAGCGTTACTGTTCCCGCCGAAAGCACTGCCGAGACCACCTTCACCCTTGAATTTGTCAACTATGCCGACATCGACCAGAACGCTTATCAGGGCTTTGGCGAGAGTGCTTTCTGCACAAGAAAACTAATCCTTGTATTATAATGAAAAAACACCGAGCAGGCGGAAAAGATGCCCACTCGGTGTTTCTTTATTCAGTTTTTCAGGTACTTGTCTTTGAGGCGGATGACATAGTCACAAAGGGGGATGACAAGCATGCCGAGGACAAGATTGGAAATGCCATGAATGAGGTCAAAGGGCAAGCCCGAGGCAATCCATGCGAGCGTCTGCTCAAAGTTCAGGTGGAACATGAGCGCTTGCGCCGGGGCATAGAGAATGCCGAAGCATAAGCCGTGCAGACCGCATAGGACGGCGTATACGATGGTAGCCAGTGCTTTTGGCATTCGTCTCGGGCAGAGCATGATCATAGCCCAGAGTATCGTCCATATGTAGAGATAAGGAAGCCACCAGAGCGAAAAACCACCGAAGATGCCATCGAGAAACACATAGATGTAAAGCGGAATGAGCGCCTTTTTGCGAAAGACGATGGTAGTAACAACGATAAAAAGACCGATAAGATGCACATTAGGAAGCACTTCCATCAGTTTTTTTGATGCAAACATCAGCGCTCCGAGCATCGCGAACACGCACATCTCGCCGACGGTAAGAGGTGGTTTTCTGACCTTATTTTTCATATTTGAGTTCGTAGTGATCTCCGTCCTCAAATGCCGTCATGTCAACACCAGTCAGCAACAGTTCACCATTCTTGTAGAAGCCCCACCAGCTCTGGTCAACATCGTAATCAGCGAGGATGCCATTCACTTTTTTGACATAGAGGCCATACGCACCTGCATCGCCTTCAATCAGGTTGTGTTCTATGAGAGCTGCACCGACGGTTTCTTTGTCGGTATGGATGGTGAAGGTCACGGAGGATTCTCCTGCGATTACCTCCACTTCAATGGTTTTCGAGCCACTACCAAAGGTCTTGTCTTTTTTGTAAGTGGCGTCGGTCCAGAGCTCGCCAAGGTCGGGCTGTGCGCACGCGACACAGGAGAGCGCAAGGATGAGGACGAGGAAGAGGGAGAGAAGTCTTGTTTGTTTCATTTTTTTGTTTCCTTTCTATACTTGCAAAAGGATAAAATAAAAGCACCCTTCACGGATGCAAAAAAGACTTCCCCCAAGACATCGCAAATGCGCGGTGTCAAAGTCTGATCTGCCCCTCCGTTTGCCCAAAGGACTTTTATCAAAGCACAAGGTGATAAGCATTCCGACTTGACCTGTACAGGAGTTACGGTAATGGCTGTTGCTCATGATTTGCACACGATTTCCTTATCCCCGGGCGAGAGCCTCGCCCGACAACGCACCATGCGGTGTGATACCTTGCGTTATTCTTTTGTGTTCATATTATAACATAGGGCAAAAAAATAGTCAAGAGTTTTTTTGTTTTCGTTGACAAATTTCGTTGACAAATGCAAGGGAGGGTGATATAATACTTTTGACAAAAGTATTAAGAAGGGTTTTTGCATGTTGCATTTGAGTCATAACGCAAAGGTTGCGGTTAAAATCGGAACACTTTGCTCAATCGCATACTTCGCTGTCTATATTGCGCGCAACATTATGAGTGCGGTCACGCCGATTATGGTGAACGCGGGATATACGAAAGAATATATTGGAGATGTATCCTCCCTCTTCCTTGTAATGTATGCCGTCGGTCAGCTGATCAATGGTATGATCGGGGACAGAATCCGCGCAAACTACATGATAGGCTTCGGTCTCTCCCTCGCAGGTGTCACCACTTTCCTTTTCCCCTTTCTGATTGAATATACCTTCGGCGCGACGCTGGTATATGGTATGACCGGCTTCTTCCTCTCAATGATTTATGGTCCGATGACGAAGGTGGTCGCGGAAAGTACCGAACCGCTCTATACCACGCGTATCTCGCTCGGCTATACCTTCGCTTCCTTTCTCGGCTCACCCGCCGCGGGCCTGCTCGCCATTTTCCTTTCGTGGCAGGGTGTGTTTGTGACGAGCAGTATCGCGCTTGTGCTGATGGGCGTTCTCGTCTTTATCTTCTTCGCCATTTTTGAAAAGAGCGGTGTGGTCAGATATGGTCAGAGCCATGCGCGCGATGGTAAAAAGGGAGATATCCGTATTCTCTTGCGCCATGGTATTGTGCGTTTTTCGTTCATTTCCATTCTTACGGGTATCATCCGTACCTCCGTGGTTTTCTGGCTTCCCACCTATATCGCACAGTATCTTTCCTTCGGGGAAGAGCGTGCGCTTGCGATCTTCTCGGTGGCGACGATTGTCATCGCGACCACCTCATTCATTGTCATTTTTGTATATGAAAAGGTTTTCCATCTGGATATGGATAAGACCATTCTCTCGATGTTTATCGCATCGTCGATCTTCTTCCTGCTGACATTCTTTGTTAGAATGCCTGCTTTGAATATTGTCTTTGTTGTCCTTGCCATTATGGCATCGGGTGGCGCCGCCACAATGCTTTGGAGCCGATATTGCCCCGGGCTTAAGGAGACAGGCTTTGTCTCAAGCGCGACGGGATTTCTCGACTTTTTAAGTTACAGCGCCGCCGCTCTGGCGAACCTGCTCTTCTCGCGCGCGATTGATACCATCGGCTGGAGATGGTTGGTTTTGATTTGGTGCGGACTGGTCACCCTCGGTATCTTTACTTCTATTCCTTATCGTAAAATCTTAAAAAAGAAAGAAACGTAAACTAAAGTTTGCTAAAAATAAAATGAAACTGCTTTTACTCACAAAATTCAATTCGCAAAACTATATTGACGCTGTAAAGTCGTTCGGACATGAGGCGCTTACCGAATGCGCCGACCTCTCGGAGATTGACGGTTTGATTCTCTGCGGAGGAAGCGATGTGCATCCCCGATATTACGGTGAAGAAATCAACGGCTCTGTCGGTATAGACGAGGAGAGGGATGAGAGAGAAATCCCGATTGCACGCGCGTGCATTGAGCGCCACATTCCCATTCTCGGCATCTGTCGCGGACAGCAGCTTCTGAATGCCGTTCTCGGCGGTACGCTCATTCAGCACCTGCCGAACACCGAATACCATAATAAAAAAGGATGCGACCGCTATATCACCCATGAAGTGCGCGCCGAGCGCGGCTCGGTCTTTGCGAGGCTGTATGGTGAGACCTTTGTTACCAATACCTCGCATCACCAGGCGATTGACCGCCTCGCCGATGGGCTTCGCCCGACACTCTTTTCCTCCGATGGTGTTATTGAGGGCGTGGAGCATGAGACGCTCCCCATCATCGCGGTACAATGGCATCCCGAGAGAATGATGCTCGCGTTTGCCGATGATGAGATGGCGGACGGCGGACGGGTGTTTGAATACTTCTTTTCTATGATAGAAAAAGGAATGTAAGGAGAAAACATGTTAGGTGCGATTGTCGGCGATATCGTAGGAAGCCAGTTTGAATGGAAAGAGAAACAGATTTATGATTTTCCTCTTTTTACAGGTGCTTGTCATTACACCGATGATTCCCTGATGACGCTTGCGATCGGCGAGGCGTTTATGCTCCGCCGTGGCAGATGGCGCGAGGATGATTTTCAGGCGTTTGTCATTGAGCGTATGGTAAAGATGGGACGCGAGCATCAGGCATCATCCTGGGGCGAGAGATTTTATCAATGGTTTATGAAGTCTCCTGTGCCATACAATAGTTGTGGCAACGGTGCGGCGATGCGCGTGAGTAGTGTCGGCTGGGTGAGCGAGAGCGAAGAGGATGTGCGTTATTTTTCAAAACTGGTTACCGAGGTCTCCCACAACCATCCCGAAGGTATCAAGGGGGCGGAGAGTGTCGCTATGGCAATTTATCTTGCCAGAATCGGCACGCCGATGGAAGAAATCCGCCAAAGAATGATAGAATATTACCCAGAAATTCTATCGATGCGTGTCAAGAGCATCAAGCGCGAATACGGCATCGACCAGGGCGGTCGGTTCATTACCTGTCAGGGCAGTGTCCCACAGGCGATTGTCTGTTTCCTTGAGAGCCACAGCTTCGAAGATGCAGTAAGACTTGCCATATCACTCGGTGGTGATACCGATACACAGGGTGCTATTACCGGCAGTATTGCCGAGGCGTATTATGGCGTTCCTTATGATATCGAAGATCAGGCGATAAGCTACCTGACGCCTAAACTTGAAAGTATATATTACGCGTTCAGCACAGTAAAACAACCACGAAAAAAGAGGTAGAGCTATGACACTTGACAGAGAGCGTGTTCTTGCCCAGATTTTACCATATAAGGAAGAAATGGAACGGCGTAGCGCTGAAGGTATTGAAAAACACCGCAAAGGCGATTTTACCCTGTATATCGATGCGCCCGAAGGGACGCCCATTACCGTGCGACAGAAAACACATAAATTCCTGTTCGGAACAACGGCATTTATGCTTGGTTCTTTCGAGGAAGAGTGGAAAGAGCCTGTATACAAAGAGAAATTTACGAAGATTTTCAACCAGGCGGTCGTTCCTCTCTACTGGTCGGATCTTGAACCCGAAGAAGGACACCTTCGTTTTTCAAAGGAGAGCGAATATATCTATCGCCGTCCGCCTGTCGACCTTTGTCTAGCATTTTGTGAGGAGTATGGACTTTCACCGAAGGGACATTGTCTTGTCTGGAATCATTTTGTGCCCTCGTGGCTCGCGAAGTATTCGCCTGACGAGCGTCGCGCTATTCTGGAAAGAAGATGTCATACTCTTGCGGAGCGTTACGGTGATAAAATTCCTGCTTTTGATATTGTCAATGAGAGCGCATCCAATTACAATCATGGTCGCAGAAGCCTCTTTGAAGGGTATGACGAATATGCTCTTATGCTCGGTGGAAAATATTTTCCTCACAATATAAAAATCTTAAATGAAACCAACGAAGCCATCTGGCGCGATTTTGCGACGGAAGGAAAATATTGCGCGTTCAATATGCAACTTCGTGAGTTTGTGGCGAAGGGATATCCCATCGACCAGATTGGCCTGCAATTTCATATGTTCTGTCGGGCAGAGGAACTGACCTCAAAGAAAACACAGGACATTTTCCTGAACGGGCGTAATATGATGGATGCGCTTGACCTCTTCAATTCTTACGGATTGCCGATGGTCGTCTCGGAGATTACCATTCCATCGTTCCCCGGTTGCGTGGCAGAAAACGAAGCACTTCAGGCAGAGCTTGTTGAACTCTACTATAAGCTCTGGTTCTCCATACCGAATATGGACTCTATTGTCTGGTGGAATCTGGTGGACGGCTATGCTGCTTATGCGCCGCTTGGATCTGAAGATGGAGAAAACTATTATTGTGGCGGACTCTTACACTTTGATATGACGGAGAAGCCGGCATACAGAGTACTTGATCGTCTGATCAATCACGAATGGAAAACCAATCTTGAGGTCAAAGTGCAGGGTGGTTCACTCGCTTTCCGTGGCTTCTATGGTGAATATGAGGTTGTGGTCGGTGATCAGGTTTATACGGCCGTGCTTGATACAGATAAAAAGGAAATCAAATTATAAATATAAAGGAGAAAAACTATGTTTGGTCTTGTCTTTGGCGTGCTTTTTGTCGCCATACTTGCCTTTGGTGCGTTGGTGTTTCTCAACGCCCAGAAGAAAAAGAAGAAAACCCCTCGTCTTGTCGGACTTGTGATTTTGCTTGTCGGCATTCTTGGTCTTTCGACCATTCCGATGTCCTTCCATACCGTCGAGGCTGGTGAAATTGCCGTAGTAAAGCACCTTGGTGAAGCGAAGAATGTCCGCAGTGCAGGTACATACTTTGACTTCTGGCTTACCGAGAGCTACAGCTACTATGATGCAAAGGTGCAGAATATGGAAATCGTCGCGCAGGCGTACTCCAAGGATGCACAGACGATGGATATCGCGATGACCGTGCAGTATAAAATTGACACATCGAAAGCGATTACCATTGCCAACGAATACGGCTCGGTCGAGGTTCTTGCCAACCGTATCGAAAGTATCGCGATAGAAAAAGCGAAAGCCTTCCTGTCCCAGTCGAGCGCGATGTCGATTATCGAAACGCGTCTCACCATCTCCCCTGCCGTAGAGGAGATTATCATCGGCGCCGTCAACGAGGAATACTGCGTGGATATCGTTGCGGTAGTTCTTACCAATATCGACTTCTCCGACGCGTTTGAAAAGACGGTTGAAGATAAGATGATTGCCGAGCAGGAAAAGCTCAAAGCAGAATACGAAAAGGAAACCGCTATCGTCAATGCGGAAAAGGCACTCGAGGTCGCAAAGCTTGACGCGCAGGCGAAGATTGAAAAAGCAAAAGCGGAAGCAAAGTCGCAGATCGCCGTCGCGGAAGCAGAAGCGCAGGCAATCAAACTCAAATCCGTGGAGGTAGCAAGAGCGCTCGGCTTCCAGATTACCGAAACCGAAGTTGTTGACGAAGAGGGCGTGGTAACTGCTATCGAATACGAAATCGACTTTACAGGTAAGAGTGACGAGGAAATCAAGCTCATCACCGAATACCTGAAGTATATCGAGTATCTCTCGAAGTGGGATGGCGAGCTTCCCGATGTTATGACAGGGGATAGCGCATCGATTATGATTCCTACACAGCCTGCCACTCCGTAATTTTTTCGCAGGATATCATAGAATAAAAGGCATAAAATGCAACGAATTGTTTGCATTTTATGCCTTTTGCTTTTCTTTTTGAAAACCTGCGCGTTCGAGGCGTTCCTGAATCCTTAATCTTCCTCGTCAGACAACAACATTCCCATCATGTAGAACTCTGCGAAAACGGGTGTTTCGGAGAGGTTCAGGGGGATGGACGAATTAACAAGGTCCTGTGTATTTTGCAGGAGCTCTCCCTGGAAGAGCAGAAGAGATGCGCCGTCGAGGGCGGCGTTCCCCACAATTTCTGCGTGAGAGGCGCATTCCGTCGGTAACAGTCCGATATAGGAGGCGTTGCCGAGGTCGAGACAGGACCCGA
Organism: Clostridia bacterium; assembly: GCA_017508465.1. GTDB lineage: Bacteria > Bacillota > Clostridia > Oscillospirales > CAG-272 > UBA1740. The sequence goes on along the minus strand of JAFVYW010000036.1, from coordinate 964 downwards.
AACCGCCACAGACAACAAATCGTAAAACCTCTTCGGGCGGGCACTTCGCCATATGGAGCAGGGTTCTTATGCCTGCGGAAATGGCGCTTTTGGCAAGCTGTACCTCGCGGATATCCTGTTGTGTGAGGATGACGCTGGATGTAAGAGGAAAATCGGCTTCCAGATAACCACTCTCATCAAGCACTCCGTGTTTCAGAAGGCAAGCCACAAGGTCGATCAGGCCACTGCCACAGATACCCTTTGGCTCGGTGTCTCCTATGGTATGCAAAATAAGAGTGTCCCCTTCGAGAGAAACACGGTCGATAGCGCCCGTCTCGCTACGCATGCCTGCCTGAATACCAACGCCTTCAAAGGCGGGACCTGCGGCGGTCGATGTCACGCGGAGTGTACCATCGTGCCAGAGGGCGATTTCTCCATTCGTTCCGATATCAACGAGTAGGGAGGTCTGCTCGCCATGTATCAGCCCTGTCGCGAGCAGAGCGCACACGGTGTCTGCACCGACGAACGCCGAGATGACAGGGGGGAGATAGACCTTCGTATCAGGTTTGAGAGGGGATAGGGAGAGCTCGCCCGCCAGAAGGAATTCGCCGAAGGGGCGCGTTAGGGTAAAGGGGGCGCGGGAGAGCGGTTCTGTGTCTGTTTCGGTCAGGAGGTAGAGCATTGTGGTATTGCCACACAGTACCACACAGTCGACCTCTTCGGGCGGGATATCCGCCTGTTCCGTAAGGGAAGCAAGCAGGGAAGAAAGTCCCTCGCGTATCGCTTGCGAAAGCGCAGCCTTATTCCCCCTTGCATGTTCCATACGCGAGATTACATCTGCGCCATAGGCGATTTGCGGATTTGTCGCGCCTGCGGTGGAGAGAATTTTGCCATCCCTTCCGTACAATCTGCCCGCGAGGGTAGTGGTGCCGATATCGATGGCGATGCCATAATGCTGGAAAAGAGGGGCTCCGACAACAATCTC
>JAFVYW010000035.1 GCA_017508465.1 Clostridia bacterium | reverse complement strand
TATTCATTGCTAAAAAAATATGAGTTTGAAGCGTATGGAGTAGAGAACTACTTAGATGACTATTACACAAATGGTATGTCAATGGATGATTTTAAACAAAAAATCGAAGCGTCTAATGAACAAGCCATAGGATTTTCCTTTTTATTTGATGAATTAGACGAAAACGGCGTATATACATTCGTCGATTTTCTTGTAAAAAACAGATTCTTTTATTAATAAAAGTCCAATTTATTGTACGTTTGTTTTCTGTCTACAGACTATAAAACAAAACGCACCTTCATCGGTCGATGAAGGTGCGTTTTTTATAATTTTACCATGCTTCCAGGATAAGAAGCCAGTCCTGACCTTTGGACTGCGTGGGTGGTACGAAGGTGAAACGCCCATGGGAGGGAATGACGCCAAACATCGTTTCTTCACCCGTCCGTGGATTAAACCAGAAGGCACGCAACGCCTTGGCGTCGGGGAAGATACCAAGCTCCAGTGCAAAGGACTGACCGAGTGGGGAGTAGGCGTAAATATAATCCACACCACCCGCTACAACAATCTGTCCCATACCATATCCGTTTTCTACAAGTAAATCCGGCATAGGAACAAGGGACGCATAGTCGCGTGAGAGACGCAGTTGTTTGAGATACTTCATTTGCTCTGCCCCAGGGTGATTTAGAACATCCTGCCAGCGGAATGGAAAATAATCGGTCGGATTGGTGTTGAAACACCAGATATTGTGATTTCCATAGGTATGACCACAAGCACCCGATAGCACATTCCAGTAGGCATTCTGGCGAACATCGTCTGCGTTCCAATAATACCCCAGCTCGGCACGGAAGCAAGCGGGATGATCTTCATAGCGTGGCTCGGAGTCCATATATGGCTTTGGCGAAGCCTTCGCCATTTTTTCCATCACTTGCATGCTATAATAACTTTTTCCCACCGAGTGTCCTGTTTGCGAGGTGTGGAAGTCGATATACTGCCGGTTACCGACATAATCGGTGGAATCGGTCTCTCCCATCGGGTGGAAGGTAATAAGATGCGTCTGGTCTACCTCACGGATGCCTCTCGCCATCTCGTCAATGATACGATGATGCTCTTCGCTTTGCAGAGGTCGGTCACCGCCCAACATCCAGATGATGTTCCAATCGTCCTTATATCGCTCGGCGATCCATTTGCCGTAAAGATAGGCGTTCTGCGCATTGAATATCACAGGTCCCTTGCCCCAGAGAAGGTTGTATTTGTCTCCCCAGGTCGGGAGCAGTGCCACAAAAAGCCCTCGTTCCTTCGCAAGACGAATGGCATAATCCACATGTTCCCAATAGGAATACTCTCCCTCGGTATCAGGGCGTGTCGGATCAGGCACTCCGTTTGTCATGAGAAGCGGCAGTCTGCCATAGGGATTCGGGACGGTCAGCCCCTCCAGCTCTGCCAATGCCACCGCTTGTATGACGGTAAAACCTTGTTTTGTCCTTGTGTCAATATACAGTTCGATTTCTTCTCTGGTTAGCCGATGAAAGAGTTCCCATGCCGTATCTCCAAGATAAAAGAATGGCGTGCCGTCTTCCCAGAATAAATAGCGACCGCATATGTTTAACTTTTGCATATTCACCTCATAATAAAACCTATGAAACCATCTTTATCCATAAAGGATCATTCGCACAATCCAACATATGATAAACCCTGCGAGAATACCGACAAGAAGCGTGGTATTGAGCCATTTCTGACGGAACAGCTTTCCATCAAAAAGATAAAAGAGAATAAGAAGAGGTATCGACCAGAACATCGGATGATAAAGGAAAGCCGAGCGGAAATCGAGATAGAGCAGGGAAATATACGCTCGCGTCATGCCACATCCCGGGCAGAAAATGCCGAATATCTCCTTGAATACACAAGCGACATCAATGATATTCATCACCACAACCAGGACAGCAACGGCAAGAAGCGTAATCAGTTTTTCGGATAGTTTTTGTATCTTCATAAATATCTTTCTGAAAAAACAAAGCGAGAATCCTTCATAGCAAAGTATTCTCGCTTGCTTTTATTATGCGAATTATGCAGGAATACCGCTGGAAAGCGTGCCCTTCTTGGACTCGTATTCCTCATCAGACATATTCAGCACCTGTACGCCAAGGATGATACCCTTAACAAGGTTAATGATTTCGATGACACCGCAGGTAACGATGCCAAGAACGATACGAAGGATACCGGTCTTAACCTGTCCTTGCATAAAGCAGGGAACGCCGATGCTGTTGAAAATGATGCACATTACGCCAAAGAGTACTCTGTTATCCATAACAATACCTCCCATAATTTATTGGCATTTTCAGTATAACATATGACCAAAAACATGTCAAGTATTATTGACAAAAAAATAACATCTTCACAAAAATTCACAGAAAAACACCGTTGCGACTCGCCCGAAGGGCTATCTGTACGGCAGAGGATACTTTCTTTGTGCGAATATTAAACAAAAAACAACCCCAGATATGAAGTCTGGGGTTGTTTTTTCCAAAAGAATAAGAAGATTATTCTTCTCGGATGAAAATTCGATTATTCTCCGTCGGGAGTGTCAGGTGCTTCAGGTACTACGGGAGTCTCGGGAGCGACAGGTGCTACGGGAGCAAGAGGACCGACGGTGGGAGCGGCAGCACGACCACCCAGGAAACCTGCGAGCAGGCTACCGAGGTCAATGCCTGTGGTCTGGCGGACACCCTCCATAATCTGATCGGTGCTTGTCATGACATCACGCACAAGCTTTGTGGGGTTGCCATCGCCGTACATAACGATCTTTTCGGTCTGTGCCAGAGGCGCAGCAGCCGAGCGAACCACCTCGGGAAGAGCGGAGAGGTACATGTCGATAACGGACGCTTCGCCCATCTTCTTCTGTGCTTCTGCCTTCTTTTCAATAGCTTCCGCTTCTGCGACACCCTTCGCGCGGATACCGGCAGCTTCCTGCTCCATCGCGTAACGGAGCGCGTCAGCCTCGGCGCGTCTTGCTTCTGCCTGACGCTCCGCCTCATATCTGCGGGCATCGGCTTCTCTCTGACGACGGATCAGTTCAGCTTCTGCTTCCTGCTCTGTCTGGTATCTCTCGGCGTCGGCTCTCTTACGGATGTCCGCATCGAGCTGGCGCTCACGGATGGCGATTTCTGCTTCAGCGAGTTCTGCCTCTTTCTGACGGCGGGCAATGTCTGCTTCCGTTCTGGCAACCTCGATGGTCAGACGCTGTTGTTCCTGTTGGATCGCGTATGCGGCATCAGCCTCCGCGCGCTTTGTATCGGCGCGAATCTGCATTTCCGCCTGTTGGATAGCGAGCTGGGCGTTCTGTTCTGCGATGCGGATCTCACGCTCAACCTTAACCGCGTTCGCTTCTTCCTGTGCTTCGGAGGTCGCGATAGCGATATCTCTTTGCGCATTTGCCTTTGCAATCTGCGCATTCTTACGGATTTGTTCTACATTGTCGATACCCATATTTTCAATGGTGCCTGCGGCATCACAGAAGTTCTGGATATTGAAGTTTACGACCTCAAGACCAAGTCTCGCCATATCAGGCTCGACATTTTCCTTGATTTTCAGAGCAACGCCCTGACGGTCCTGTACCATTTCTTTCAGACCGACCGAGCCGACGATCTCACGCATATTACCTTCGAGTACCTGCGTAATCAGTGAGATGAGCTCCTGACGGGTTTTACCAAGAAGGTTCTCTGCCGCAAGCTCAATCAGCTTCGGGTCAGAGGAGATTTTGATGTTCGCAACACCGTCTACCATGACATTGATGAACTCGTTGGTAGGAACAGCCTCTGATGTCTTGATGTCGACCTGCATAACAGAGAGGGACAAGCGGTCAATTCTTTCAAAGAAGGGAACACGGAAGCCAGCGCGACCGATAAGAATTCTTTTTTTCTTTGCGAGACCGGAAATGATAATTGCCGTGTCTGGCGGCGCTTTGATGTAACCGAGCGCTAAGAACAACACGAGTATAATCGCGGCGGGGATAATGATAAGCCAAGGATTCATAACTTTTTCTCCTTATGTATTATTTTTGTAAATTTTTATTTGCATTTTTGTCGAAATGCACACGGAATTCCGCGTGGAATGTCCGAAAATCTAAAAAAAGACCTTCAGCGTAATCCACATTACACCAAAAGTCTTGTTACATCTTTTCGACGGAGCGTACCGAGCCTCGCGACGACTGTCATGACGATACGCACACACAGCAATTACACTGTGAACTACTCCCTTTCGACATGATCATTATAGCAAAAATCATAGAAAATGTCAAGGGCTTTGGTGAAAAATCTGTGGAATTGTAGGAATGCACAATTCTGTATTTCAAAATTGTGCAGAGTGTGCAAAAATTATTTGTGGTATCTCTTTCCCTTCATAATCGTGAAGGAACGGTAGAGAATTTCAAAGAGCATTGCGCGAAGAAGCTGATGCGGAAAGGTGAGCTTGGAGACCGACAATTTCAGGTCACACGCCCCCTTTACCTTCGGAGAAAGACCGTGAGAAGAACCGATCACGAGCGCGATTTTACCACTGCCCGATGCGCCGTCCTCGAGTTTTTTCGCCAGAGTGACGGAGTCGAACTGCACGCCCTCGACACACATCGCAACCTTGAAGGCATCCTTGGGGAGCGCGCGTAAAATGGCTTCGCCCTCGCGTTCGAGCGCGCGGGCAACCTCGCTTGCATCGTCCTCGTTCTGTATTCTCTCTTCCTTCAGTACCACCTCGTCAACACGCGCGTACAGCGAAAGTCTTTTCTTATATTCCTCTATGGCGCGTACAAGATAATCTTCCTTGATTGTACCGACAGATATCATGGTAATCGTCATTTCCCGAACCTCGCTAAAGTCGAAAGTCCCCTCTCAAGCGCACAAAGCAACGCATCGAGGTCCTCTTCGGTATTGTGATACGAGAGGCTGATACGCAAGGAAGCGTCCGCCATTTTCTCACTGTGACCATACGCGAGCAGGGCAGAGGAGGGATGATGTGCGCCGTTCGACGAGCAGGCAGAGCCGCTCGAGACATAAATGCCCTCGCGCGAAAGGTAATGTAGCATGGTTTCGCTCTTGATGGAGGGGAGCGTGATGTTCAGAATATGTGGCGCCGCCTTCGGTGGCAGGGTAATCTGAATTTCAGGGGTGCGCTCGCGGAGCATCGCAATCAGCTTCTCGCGAAGCGCTGAGACGAGAGTGACACGCCGTCCGAGCTCACCGCGCGAGAGATTGACCGCCTCGCCGAAGGCGCAGATACCAGGGACATTTTCTGTACCGGGACGAAAACCGCTTTCCTGACCGCCGCCGTAGAAAACAGGGGAGAGCCCCTTTGTTTTTTTGATATAATCGCTCACATAAAGCGCGCCTACCCCCTTTGGTCCTTCCACCTTATGCGCAGAGATCGTGATAAGGTCTGCGCCGAGTGTCCTTGGCGAAAAGGGGACCTTCAGAAATGCCTGTGTCGCATCGACATGCAACACGGCATCCTTCTGGTATTTACGCATCAGCGCGCTCGCTCGTGCGAGGTCATACAGCGCGCCTGTCTCATTGTTGACAAGCATCATGGTCAGCAGTATACAGACACCGCTTTGTAGCTCGTTCTCGAGCATTTCAAAATCAAGCATACCACCCCGTGTCGGAATTTCCACGATGGTATATCCCTCTTCCGCGAGCTTTTTCAGTGGTTCTCTGACAGAGGAATGCTCACCCATGGTGGTGATGATCTTCGCACCACGGCGGTAACGCTCTTTTGCATGGGCGCGTCCTAAAATGGCAAGGTTGTTCGCTTCGCTACCCGAGGCAGTGAAGAGAAGCTCTCCATCTGTCGCGCCAAGGGCGCGTGCAATTTTTGCTCTCGCTTCTTTGACCTCTCCCTCTGCCACAACACCGAGCGCGTGCAGGGAGGAAGGATTGCCGAAGTGCATACGCGAGACTTCAATATACTTTTCGAGCGCTACCTCCGATATAGGTGTTGTGGCGCTGTTATCAAGATAAATTTCTTTCATTAAAACCTGATTTTCTCCATCATTTTTGCAAGCTCATCAAGGTGTTCTTCATATACATCCTCGGGCGCGGTGTAGGTCATCACATATCCCTTCTTCGAGAAAAGGTTTCCGCCACCGACGGCAATCACCTGATAGACACGATAGGTCTTTCCTCCGTCCTTGTAGGAATACTCCGCATAGCATGCCTCACTGCTGTTGCCCAAAGTGCATTCGGTAAGCTCTGTGATTTCGGTCACATCACTGTATATTACCGCGAGCTCCTTCAGGCGATTTTCATAATACTCTCTGACTGCGACACCTGTCGAGGTGGCTTCTGCGACCGTAACCGTCGCATTGTCATCGGCTGTGGCAAGTACAATACCGAGCGAAAGCTCTGCCGTGAAGGTTTCTGGAATATAAAAAGCGAAGCCTGAGGTTTTTTCGTCCGAGACGAGCTTGTAACCGTCGGCATCCACGCCGTAAACGACCTCTTCTGTCACCACATCGGTCTTGTCACCGAACTTCACCGAAGCGAGCATGCTTGTCACCTCTTCCAGATGGCTCTGATAGAAGGTAGTCCCCTCGGTCTTGTCCTGCGCGGAAGCGCCATAGGTAAAGAGGTAATACGCGCCGTCCGTTGCCTCGCAAAGCACCTGCATGAACTGATAAGGAAATTCACCATAGTTATAGGTATAGACATAGGAAAGTGCGCGCTTCGCATTTCCGACATTGACCGCCTTGCCCTCTTCGAGATAGGTCGGCACATTCTTCGATGCCGTAAGGCTCTCTTTTACATAGTTTTCAAATGTAAGGTCGCCGAGGTTGACACGCACAAGCGAAACGGATGAAGTATCAAGCGCCGAAACATACGCCGATGCAATCTTGCCGTAAGACGAGTCCACCCACGCTTCAGGAACATAGAAGGTGAAGCCCAGCGATGTACCCACCGCAACCGCCTTCATACCTTCGGGCGTTTCCTCGCCATCCTCTTTGCAGGCAAAGAGCGAGACACAAAGCACAAGTACAAGTAAAAGAGAAAGTAGTTTTTTCATTTCTGATATCCTTTATTTTCATTGATTGACAAGGGAAGAGAAACTCGCTCCCCGTACTTCAAAATTCTGATATTGGTCAAATGAGGTCGATGCAGGAGAAAATACCACCGCATCCCCCTCGGTTGCGATATCCTTCGCAAATTTCACCGCCTCCGACAGAGAAGCCACGCGCACACACGGCACATCGACAGAGGATAGCGCCTCATGGATTTCCTCGGCATTCTCGCCACAAAGAATTACATAGCGCACCAATGCTCTGACAGCAGGAGCAAGAACACCATAGTCAACACCCTTGCTTCGTCCCCCCACGATAAGCACAATGGGAGAAGAAAAGGTCGATAGCGTTTCTATCGTCCGTGATGGTGTCGAATCCGCCGAGCAGTTGTAATACGATACACCATTCGCCTCTCTCACAAGCTCTCGTCTGTGCGCGAGTGGTCGGAACGCGCGAATTGCCCGAAGGGCGCTTTCCCTTGTATGATGTCCGTGGCATAGCGCAAGAGATGCCACGATATTCTTTTGAAAAGTCCGCCCACGCGGTGCGAATTCCCGAAGGGACAGATAGGGCAATCCGTCCTGATGTATAATATCGTCGCGTACGGTATATTCATGTTCCGCATGCACCAGAACGCGCTCTTCCATAGAGTAGGAGATAAAGGGAGAAGGGCGAGATGCTCGTTGCACGATTTCACTATCATCCGTGTTTAAAACAGGCTCTTCGGCTGTATAAAGTAAACTTAACTTTGCATTATAGTATTCTTCTAAAGAAAAATGAAAGTCAAGATGGTTCGGCGTGAGATTGGTAATCAATCCGCGCTTTATTCGCTCTGGCTTAAGCTGCAGCTGGAAGGACGATAATTCCAGAATGGTAAAATCCCCCGCCTCTTCCGAGAAGAGATAAGGCATCAGCACTTTACCGATATTGCCACCCTTGCGTGACCTTTCCCCATTTTCGCATAGCAAAGCATCTGCGAGTGAGACGGTTGTACTTTTTCCGTCTGAACCTGTCACCCCGAAGCACACACTCTTCGTATGCCCGAGGAAAAAGGAAACATCCGAGAAAATCTTCGCTCCGCGAAGCCTCGCTTTTTGTATCGGCTCGGCATCCACGCGCACCGTTGGTGATAGAAAAAGGTAGTCCTCTGTCAACGCATCAAGATACCCCTCACCCGAATAAACGCGAACGCGCGCATCCGTCGTCCAGCCTTCAGGAAAGCAAATTGTCCCTTTATCGCGAAGCGATAGCTGAAGGTCATCTCTTTGGAGAAGCACATCCAAAATACCGAAGTTCGTTTTCCCCATTCCAACGAGGGCAATCCTCGCCCCCATCTCAAAGGGAGGTGTAAATGATGTCATAAGTCCTCCTTGAAAAAGTATCCCTTTTGACATCCTTTCTATTATTATAAAACATTTTATCCCTTTGTGCAACCCCTTCTAAAAATTTTTTACATTTATTTTGCGCCTTCCCACCGCGCATAAACAAAAAGGGGTTATCTCCTGTGCGAGATAACCCCTTTTATTATAGGAACAGTACGCCTTTACCCGTGCTTATATCCAGGCTGCATCAGCCTTGGCGCGACGCCGTCTGTGCCATCGGCAATCGTGACTGCCGTTGTGATTTCTTCGACACGCATAGGACCAACATAGAGTACGCCGAGGTCGTGACCGATGCGCACACATCTCTTGTCGATGTCGGGGAGAAGAAAATCGGGATTGGAGACCGAGAACTCAATGGTATCGCCGAGCCACTCACCAGCGCATTCGTTGGTATGCACAAGGTGGGCGGACGCATTGAACTGGTCGACATAACGCGATTTGGGATCGCGATTGTAATGCACAGAGAAATTAACCGCGTGTGGCGCAAAGGCGTTTGGCGTCATAAATTCGCCATGAATACGGAACTTGCGCCCGAAATCCTCGCTCGTCCATTCACTCTCTTTGAGCGGTATGGAAAGGGAGTAGCCTGCCGTCTTGTCATAGTTGTAAAGGTCTCTGTCAATACACAGAACCTCTCGCGTGCCTATCGTCTCGCGTCTGGCTTCCACGCCATCATTCAGTGTCAGCACATAGGGCGCTCCCTCCTTGGCGAAATCGACCGAAAGATGCTCTCTCACGCCGATTTTCTTTTCTGCACGAAGGGTTAATGTAAGCGGTTCATTTGCCGTTTCGATGCCTGTCAGGTCGAAATCGTAAAAGCCCTCCGGTCCGACACCGACGGTGCCGAGACGCTCGCCATTACGATATACACCAAGCAGTTGTGCGCTCTCACCGACCGTCTTGAAACGAAGCGAAAGGGGCGCATCCTTCGCGCGCCATGCCACCTTTCCAAAAGAGAGAGTGACTTCGTTCTGCTCGTCGACCACCTTGCCTGTCATCGCGCCATATTTGCGGGGATGTTCAATCGTGACCTGATAGCATGCCTCTTTTGCCCTGCTCGTTTTCACACCATTGGCAAGGGTTACCCCTTCGGGAACGGATACGAAGATTGCGCTCGCAGGCGGAAGGTCGGCAATCAGCTTATGCACCGCACCACCATAAAGCACTTCATCACGGAACGGAATGTTCTTTCCATAAACATCACGGATGGTGACCTTTTCTTCTACCTCGCACCTCTCGACCTTGCCCGTAAAGTGAAGCACAATCGGCTCGTCCTCGCGGATGACCGTGCTGTCCGCAGGTGAGATATACGCGCATTCGCCGTGATTTTGCATAAGATGCGTATCCATGAAGTCGATGACCATGCCGTACATATCCAGCCTGTACTTCGGATCGTATCCCAGCGCGTGAGAGTGTCCAAGTCTCGGGACGGTATAGTAAAGTGTCTCGGTATTGTACTGCATACCATTCTCCATCACCGAACGATAGAAGGAAAGCGCACTTTCCTCTTCGCCCACCGTTGTCAGAACAGGGCACATATCCTCTCTTGCATAATAACTACCGGAGCCCGATACGCTATACATCGCCTGCACATTCGAGGGAATGGGCGTGCCATCGGGATAGGTAAGAAAGGGTTGCTCCACACCATCTGCACATTCGCCATGATAGGGCGCGAGGAAACGCTTTTCCGTCAAGTTTTCAGGGTGAGTGATGCCGAGCGCGTAATTGTAGCCTGTCTTGGAAATGCAAATCATACCAAACGCCCCTTCGTCGAGCGCCCAGAGGTCACTGTCCGTACGGATAAGGTAACGGAGCAAGCGCACCGCAGCGCAGGAGGAACGGATGCCTGCCTGGAAGCCAAGACCGTGGTGACGGTCACAGCTCTCATTCTTATAAGAAGGACCATCGGGAAAATAACCATAGTGGTCGCGTCTTGCCATCGGGATATAAGCATGCTCAAAGAGCATCACCGCATAGCCACGATAGAGAAATTCGGTAAAATAGTTCGGCGAGGAAGGCATAATCCAGTTGCCCGTTGTGCTTTGTCTGGATGCCGCGCCGATCATCACAGGACAACGCGTGCCTTCCTTCGGCATGGAGGGGTATATGATATCCAGATGCAATTTAAGTTCAATCGGCTCGCCGTTCGGCTGAAGGCATTCCTCCACCTTGGTCGGATGAATATCGCGTACCAGCTTCACCGTGCCGTCAGGGAAGGTAATTGGCACATTTCCGCGTACCTCGGTGAAGTCCTCGTTCCAGATTTTCACAATGTAATCGAGCGTGCCGAGTGGCGCATGCTCGCGGATATCAAAATAGGGAATATGCCTTTTCAGACGGCAACCTGCAGGAAGCACCCAGTTGTCTCCCTCGCGAAGCACCTTGCGGTCCTCAAAGGTTAAGGAGTAGTCCATAATTCTGCGGCGCACCGTCTGAATGCTCGCCTCGAGCCCCAGACCCTTGGCTTCGGGCGCGCCCTGATAATCTACGACAACAACAATATATTCTTCGATAAGGTCTGTAAGAATGGATAAATCGTCCTCCAGACCAATACGCTCCATTTGCGTTCCCACAATGTATTCGATGACGGGGGCTATCTTGTTCTTGTCCGTCTTTGTATACGAGGTCAGAAGAACAGGAACACCAAGGACACCATCATCGTCAAGCGCGATGTTTTGGATGATATAGGGCGAAAGAGAGGCAAATTGGGTTTTCATCACATAGTCCTTTCGGAAGGTTTTTTTCTATTTTAACATAGAATAAAGAAAGAATGTTATAAAAAACAAATAAAAAATAGCAAAAAGCAAAAAAAGTTCCCCGAAACTTTCGCTTCGGGGAACAGGGGTTGTGCATGAATGCTGAATTATGCGTTCTGATATGCTTTTGCACTGGAGATATAGGAATAAAGCGCGTCTACCACATCTACAACATCTGTCATGTTACGGCTCGCTGCTGCGGCGCGATAGTTGCCGATGCTCCAGTCACCTTCTGCATTGTGCGTACCTTCCACCTTGATGTGAATGGTGTTCGATGCCGCATAGACACCAACAGGAGAGAAGAGAATAATATCATCCTCGCCACACATGCCGTTTACGACATCGTAAGTCGCGACATTCTCGCCACTCTGCAGGGTGATTTTACCTGTGAAGTCCTTCACCGTACGGAAGTAGTAGGAGGGTGCTTCGCCGAGACGGATGGTTGCCGTCCTGATTACGGAGGCAAGATTACCGATATCTTCTTTCTCGGGTACGGTTACCTGCGTATTGGCATATCTTTCGTAAGCATCGGTGAATGCCTTGCTGAGAAGGAAGTAGTGTGGCATACGCTCACCGTAGAAGTATTGTTCGGCCTCAAGTGCATAGGACGCGAGTTGATATACCAACTGTTTCAGCGCGAGCGTTTCATCTCTTTCCAGAAGAGAAGAGAGGTACTTCATCGCATTGATTTCTACCTCGCGCACATCCCCTGACTTGTAATGGAAAATGAGTGTGTGTGTCTTTGCGAGGTCCTTAATCGGAATATCAGAGATGGGGAAGAGACGGAAGCCGTCGCGCGCTTCGAGCGTATCAGGCAAAATCGTCTGTCCAAGATAAAGAATGGACGAGAGGGAGTTTGCGAGTTGCTCGGGAAGGTAGACAGTAAGCTTCGCATTTTCTGTCAGTGTCATACCGACATAAACGCCTTGGAATGCAGAGAGGTCGTAGGGTGCCTGTGCCACGAAAAGTTCAATCGATGAACCTGAGAGAGTGGTGTTGACGCCCTCTTTTAACAAGGTGTAGGAATGGATGATAAATCCTTCGCTGTCCGAGGTCAGCGTCAGTGAGGTTATCTCGTGGTTATTGGTTGTAAAATCGAGGACAAGTTCACCGTTTTGTAAACTTTGGTTAGCGAGGATGGTAATATCATTGGATGAAAGTGTGAATTTTGCTTGCTCGCTTGCCGTGATTTTCAGACGGAAAACATAGTTTGTATGAAGTGCGAGTGCTTCGTTTTTATAACTTTCGAGATAGTGGAAGGTTACATCGTTTCCTGAAAGCGCAAGACCGTCAGGTGTGATTTCCATTTCGCCATTTGAGGTGATGTCCTTCTCGGGTGCGGGGTGAAGCGTTTGGAAATCGGCATAAAGCATCTCGCTGGAGTTCGATTCGTCCGATACAATGAGGAAGAGCAATTCCTTACCGTCACGGCTCAACAGATACTCTGTTATTGGGATATCGATGCTTTCACGGTCGGCGCAGAATGTCATAAGAGGTGCTCCGCCGAATACCGAATTCAGAGCAATCGTACCGTTTTTGTTCAAAGCCATAATGTTGTTGTAGGTGCTGTTGGCAGGTGCATCTACCGTCAGTCCGTAAACGGAAACCGTTTGTCCACTGTATTTTTCGAAGAAAAGCTTCAGTGTTGCATCGGCGGTATTGCGATAGATGTCCGACGCATATCGAAGAAGTACGGCTCTCTTGCCTTCGGTAAGAAGTTCTGTGCTGTCGGCGCGGTCGAGAATTAACTCGCCGTCCTCGATGACTTTGCGGTTGCTTATGGTCGCTTTGTCGAGCATCTCTACGGTAGAGCCTTCTCCTTCTATCAATTCTACGGCAGTGAAGTCGTCGATGTAGACCGTGCGGAGCGTTGCACCGTCGACTGCATAGGAGAAGTTCGAGAATGCGATGACGAGGAGTGCCTGTCTGTTGTCAATCATCGATTGATTGACTTCGAATTCATAGACAACATTGACCCACTCATCTGTCTCGTTAATGGTATAAGTTTTCGCATCTGTGCATTTCTTTGTTGCTTTGTGGTTTCCGATAAATATACCGAATGTACCGGCGATTTCCGTTTTGAGATAGAAGGAGACGCGGAATTTTCTTCCGATATCCTCACTCGTCAGACAATTTGCCGTGGCATCCTCTGCCCAGCTTTGTTGTGTAGAAGAATTGTAACCGATTTTATCGATGATATTATAGAAACAAAGTCGGTTGTAATTGCGGTTGAGGAGTACCTTGAGCGCACCGTCACCACCTGTCAATCTGTCGTTGGTGTTGGAAAGCTCGAATTTTGAGCCGTGTTGCGCGCTTTCAAAACCACTTCCGATGGCATAATGATTGCTCTCAAAGCCATTCTGGAACAGATAAGGCTCGCGTGGCCCTTCTGTTTCCTCTTCGGGTGTTCTGTCATAAACGGTGAGGTCGTCCACATAGCAACTGACAGGATTTTCCGTTGTAGCACCAAAACCGATTGGCTCAAAGGCAATACGAAGGTTTGTATTCAGGTCCACCATCGCTTGTGTGATGGTGAAGGTTGCGGTTACCTTCTGCCAGGTGTTTGCCGTGGGATAGGAAATGTTCAGAGGAGTGATGGCACTTCTGAATTCGGTCGCTCCGGAAACAACGGCACGCGGATAGTTGTTATAATTTCCTGCCGCCGTCGCATAGAACATATAAGAAATTTCGTATACATTACCGACCATACTCGCGTCAAGGGAATCGAAGAGCTTGAGCATCGGTCTGTGGAAGTCGGCAGTGGCTGTCCATTGGAACGCTTTGGTTCCGCCGTAACCGTTTGCTACGGGGGAGATTTCAATGGCGTAATTGTCCGGGGTCAGACCGCCGGATTTTGAAATCGCGAGTGTTTTTTCATCAAAATCGGCTTCGATTACAGGGGGTTCTTCCACTTCATCCACAGTAAAGTGAATGTCTCCTGCCGCAGAGTATAGTTTGATATTATCCACATAGAAGATGGAAGAATACGCACCTTGTGTTTCTGTCAGAGAACCAAGACCTGTTGCGACGAGGGTAAAGTTGATACGGGTACCTATCAATTCGGGCGTGACGGTAAAGGTATAGGAAACCTCTGTCCATTCTTCCGCCTTGAGTGTGATGATTTCTGCTTGTAATTCTGAGGTTCCAGGACGGACACACTGTTTGTATCTGCCACCGTCCTCCGAGTAGATATGATACTTGACGAGGAAGGATTTTCCTACATCTTCCGCCGTGAGTTCGGTGGGAAGGGGTTTGAAGATAACGCGGCTGTGTGTTGAGTTTGCCGTGACTTCATAGGAGTACGAGCCACCGTCGGGATATGCGAGCTTGTCGCTGGTCGTGAGGGAAGGCGTGCCACCGGAGCCTTTAGGCGAAACCGATCTGGCGTCCGCATCTTCAAAATCGCAGGAGAGGATAAGTTCGTTGGCAGGCGAATTGGCAACACCGATGATTGTCGCGGTGCTTGCGCCTTTTTCCTTCATATTGAGTGCGAAATCCCAGACGCTGAGGGTATAAACGCCAATTCCTGTGACGGTAATCTCTTGTATCAGTGCCGTTTTTTCGGGGTCCACTCCGTTGGAAAAACGGTCATTTGCAGGCGCGTTCTGCCAGGAAATCGTATCGGCAGACCAATTCTGACCGAGTTCAACATCGGTAATGCCATAGAAGGCAATCGTACCGCCCTTCGCCTCGGTGACATTCAGTGCGATCGTCGCAGGTGTAGTGGCAGAAACGGAGGTAAGGTCGAGTTTGATATACACCTTTTCCGAGCCTTCCATACGCATACTTGCGGTTTCACCGCGGATGACGAGGTCATTTTCGGTGCCGAAGTAGGTATCACCGTAAGAGCCGCTTTCAAGAAGTATGCTTTCAAGAAGCGTTGTGTCCGCCTGTGTGACGGGATGTGTGATAATCGCGGGAGAAACACCCAAGGAAAGCTCAATATCTGTAACAATCTCTTCGACAATGTAGTTGTCAATGTAAAGCGTGCCTTCGTGTGAGACACCGAGAACGGATTTTTGCATTCCGGCATCTACATAGCGAGGATCGTCGATATGATAATAGAAATCGATATCTACCCATTCGCCTGCGCAGAAAGCCGGCAGGACATTTATGAAGGTGGTATCGTTCCAGTCGACCACCTGTTCAACACCTGTGGATGCAGGATTCTGATAGCCGACAAGCGTGCGGAAATAGGGGGTGCGGGATTCGTCTTCGGGAACGAGAACAGACATTCTGATGCGGAACAGTCTACCGAAGTCCTCATCGCTGATGGTACTGGAGTTGACGCTATTGCCAAAGCCGAGAGCATTATCAAAGTAATAGGAGCTTCCGCTTCGGGTTACGGCATAAGAGCCACCGCCGTTGCCGTTTCTGTCATAGAGAGAACTCCACGCGATTTTTATGGAACTTGAACTGTTTTGCTTCAGTGTAGTGGTAGAGGTGGAACTATCGTAGGTTTCATAGTGAAGCGCCGTTGCGCCGACCTGTTTTTCTCCGACGAGAGCAAAGCCGATGCGCGTGCCGGGTGTAACTGTGGCGAGATAATCCGAGATGTCAAAATCATATACACCGCTGCCTGCAACCTGTATTCTGCCGATTTTTTCACCGAGAATGCTGTTTTTCGGATTTTCTTCGTCGATTGCCGAGAGGGCATATACATCAAGGAATTGCGCCGCGCGTTCATTGGTGATGCGGAAACGAAGGGTTTCGTTCAGCGACGCCTCAATTTCGGGCGCATCAAAGAACATATAGACATTGTTATTATCGTTTACGGTATGATAACCGTCGGCTACCGTACCGCCTGTGGCATAGCGTTCAGATACAGTTACGAAGGCCGCCGTCTTGCTCTCTTTCATCTGCCGACCGTCCTCGGTCGTGGTATCCTTGGGGACATAGACAAGATAGGTCGCACCGCCGTCGAGACCGTCAGGAGCAAATCGCCATTCGGTGTTGCCGTAAAGACTTTCCCATTCGCCTGTTGCGGATTTTCCCGTTTTGGCATTGACAATCTTTACCTTATCTCTGACGGTAGAGAGGGAAACGGAAGCATTGAATTTTACAGTAATCGTATCGGTTGTGCCTACATGGGAAGAGCCGTTCAGAGGAGTGATATATTCTACCGAAGCCTCTCGTCCTGCCACATGGTAGTCGAAGAAGTTCATAATAGAGGCATAAGTATCTACCATAAATTCCTCGCACATGCCAACGAGATATGCGTGACCGAGCATAGGAAGGGAATAATGTACACTTTCAATGTCGAGCATCTTGGCGTTCAGGCGCACCTGCTTGTAATAATTCGAGTAGGCGTTTGCATCCTGCATACCGACGGAAACATATATGGGACAGAAGCCCTCTGCCATTCTGTACGGAGCACTGCCCGATACGCCGTATACCGCCTGCACATTTGAGGGAATGGGCGTGCCGTCATCATAGTGAGTATAAGGCTGTTCCTGGCTTTCGTCCTGCGTGTCGGAAAAGACAAGTGCTTCAGGGAAGTCCTCCGGATGCTCGTTTCCGAGAAAGATATTGTAGCCCGTTTTGGAAATACAGATGACACCCATAGTGTCTGCATTGAGGGCGGAGAGGGAAGACAAGGTGTCACAGTAGTAACGGAAGGTACGGATGGCTGCGGTCGATGCACGAACGCCTACCCACTTCGATAAACCATATTTCCAGTCCGTCTTGGTGGTGTCGGGATATTTTGGCGAGTCGGAGAAATATCCGTAATGGTCGCGTCTCGCCATCGGCACATAACCGTATTCGTAAAGCATACCTGCATAGCCGGAGAACATTGCCGCACCGATATATTCGGGATTATTGGCAACTGCGTACCAGTTTCCTGTGGTCGACTGACGGCTGACTGCCATCGAAAGCACAGGAACCACTACGCCCTCTTTGGGTTCGGAGGGATACATGATATCAAGATAGAGATTGAGGTCGACAGGCGTGCCGTCCTTCTTGACACAATCCCACCAGTCCTCGGCCCATGTATCTTTGACATGCGCGGTGCGGGCTTCTTCGTTAATGTAGGTTTTTCCTTCGCGCAGTTTCTTGTACTCCGGTACTACCGTACCCGAAACGGCTGTGCCGTCCTCATATACATAACCATCGCCATTTGCATTTGCATAGCAACGGACACCGTTTTCATCATTATATACAAGTCTGCCGTCCTCTGTGGTTTTCTGCCCCCAGGTGATTACCACATTCGCGTGTGTGGTGTCCGAGAAGTCCTCGTTCCATACCTTAACGATTTGGCCGAGTGTGCCTTCTACACCGTGAGTTTTATAGTTGAAATATGGGATATCGCGCATAATACGGTAGCCTGCGGGAATTACCCAGTTATCGCATTGTGTCAGAATGTTGAGTTTTTTGGTCTCCCCATCCTCTGTATATGTCAGATATGTACCTGCCGCGGTTGCACAGTGAATGCGGTGTACACTCTGGTCTACATTGATAGGTGTGGTGAGCGAGTTGTTACGATAGTCCACTACCATAACGATGTACTCTTCAATGAGGTCAGAGAGAATGCTGACATCGCTCTCTGTGCCCACGCGCTCTGTGTTAGTATTGATAACATAAAGAATTACTGGCGCAATCTCGCTGCCTCGTCCGACCTTCGCGTAAACATAAAGGTCGACAGGAATGCCAAGGTAGGCGTCCTTTTCAATATGTACTTCATTTGAGAGATACTGCGAAAATGCATCTCTGATTGCAGGAAAAGCATCTTCTTTATCCATGGTAACACCCCCCTCGTTTCCATTGTTGTCCTCTACGGCAAAGATAGATAGAGGCACCATAGAAAGTAATAGAGTGAGAGTAAGAAAAAAGGCAAGCAGCTTTTTCATAAAAATCTCCTTTTGAGTTATTTGCACTTCCATTTTAACACACGCCATAGCATTTGTCTTACACATTTCCAAGAAAAAATTATAAAAAACAAAGAATAGTGATTGACAATCCCAACAAATTGTGATAAGATATCCATACAATGTTAAGGAAGAGAAGGTTTCCGTCAGAGATGTTTACCTATTTAAATCCATATATATACGCAATGCGCGAGTTCTCTCTTTGCGATGCTGCGGGGGAGAGGAATGAGAGTGAGCATTGTCGTATTTTATATAGTCGCTCCGCAAGCTTCACCGTCGCGCTTGCCGATGAGAGTGTGAAATTTTTCAAAAATTCATTTCTGTATATTCCTGGCAATAGCGCATATACCATTATTCCAGTTGCGTCAGGCGAGGGCGAGGCCGTTGAAATCATATTTGATATGACGGATGCGCGTCCTGTGCCGACGACAGATGATAAAGAAAACCTTTTCCCCGAAAAACGCGAGGTGT
This sequence comes from Clostridia bacterium, assembly GCA_017508465.1. Classification (GTDB taxonomy): domain Bacteria; phylum Bacillota; class Clostridia; order Oscillospirales; family CAG-272; genus UBA1740. The sequence continues at coordinate 15,142 of JAFVYW010000035.1, read as the reverse complement.
GGTTTGCCGATGCGATGCATCTGATAGATGACCTCGAAAATCTTTATGTTACCTGGCAGAGTAGCGAACCGTTTGCAAGCGAGTACTGCTCGGCGAAGCTTAAAATAATTCTTTTGAAGATGCTCTCCAATGATATCGGACTCATCCACGGTGTCACCTCCATGCGAATTCGTCACGCCCTGCGCTATATCGAAGCACATTACGCCGAGCCGATTACGAATGAAGAAATTGCCGCGTCCGTAGGGCTTCACCCGTATTACCTCAGTCGTCTTGTCAGGGAGGAGTGTGGCGTGAGCCTTCATCGCTACCTTCTGAACTATCGTCTCGCCGTCGCGGCGCGGATGCTGGAGGGCGGGGAGGATAATGTTGAAAATATCTCGGCGCAATGCGGCTTCACATATTGTTCGCACTTTATCAATGCCTTTCGCTCCCTTTATGGTATGTCTCCGAAACGCTATGCGAAAACGCATATAACGAAAAAATAACACAATAATGTAAATATATAGTTACATTTAGAGGCAAAAAAGAGCAAACGCGGCGCGTTTGCTCTTTTTTTATATCTTTGGAGTGAACTTGTAAGCCGGGTTCTGTATAATCTCGTATGGCAATCATCTATCTTCACTATAAGTCACCTTATAGTTCAAGCCATAGGCTCTGCCACCATGCGCCTCTGACGGGCAGTCAGCGCTTTTGCGGGCGCAAGGTGTTGCATCGGATAGGGTTTACAGCAAATCTATGTTACCATAGAAGTGGGTGGGCTCTTACCCCACCTTTCCATCCTTACCGTACAAGACGGCGGTTTATTTCTGTTGCACTTTCCCGAGGGTCGCCCCTGGCGGATGTTATCCGTTATCCTGCCCTGTGATGCCCGGACTTTCCTCACGGTAATACCTTTCGGCGCCATACCGCGCGATTGCCCCATTCACTCACATTTATTATACCTGAAAAAGTTTGATAAGTCAAGGGTAAAAGCTTCCTTTTTTGGATAAAATAATAAAAAAGGAGTTTTTATGAAAGAGCTTGAATTGTTTGGTGTATCCGTTGCGCTTGGAACACGGGAGGAATTGCTCGGCGATGCCCTCGCACTTCTTGACACGGGTGGCACGATTGCTACGGTGAATGCTTCGATGCTTGAATATGCACGCGTACATCATGATTTTTGCGAGCTGCTGCAAGGGATGTCTCTCCGTATTCCTGACGGACGAGGTATGGCGCGCGCGCTTTCGCGACGGGGAGAAAAGACAGACACGCTTCCTGGGGTTGAGCTTGGGCTTTTGCTTCTTGTATCGCGCCCATATCTCCGCGTAGCGCTGTATGGTGGTAAGGCGGGTGTTGCCGAACGCACACGGGATGCCATACTTAACCTCTCGCCTACCACGGACATTGTCTATGTGCGGGATGGCTATCATTACACACCGTTTGAGATCGCGCGAGACCTCGCAAAGATGAAGGTTGACCTCGTTTTTGTATGTCTCGGCTCACCGAGGCAGGAGCGCGTTGCGAAAATGCTGGCTCAGGTTCTTCCTCATGCTTTGATTATCGGTCTTGGTGGCAGCTTCGATGTCTGGTGTGGCGATACGCCCCGCGCACCTGTAAAATGGCAACAAAAGGGTATGGAATGGCTCTGGCGTATTCTGAAAGAACCGAAGCGCATCGCAAAATTGCCCACGCTTTTATCCTTTTCCTACCATATATTGTTAGATGAATTGCAACAAAATTCACAAAAAACAAGAAAAAAAGCCGAAGCAGAGAAAAATAATCAACAAATTTGATAAATTTTTCTCAATCCTCTTGTACTTTTTCAAAAGATGTGCTATAATTGGTATTTGGAAGGGAAGGCTCTCTTGAAGAGCCTCGTCCCGACTATCACTTTACCAATCAAAAACTAAATTATATTTTGGAGGAACTCAAAAATGGCAGTAAAAGTTGCTATTAACGGCTTTGGCCGTATCGGTCGTCTTGCATTCAGACAGATGTTTGGTGCGGAAGGTTATGAAATCGTTGCTATCAACGACCTCACCTCTCCTTCCATGCTCGCTCATCTTCTCAAGTACGACTCCGCACAGGGCAGATATGCTCTAGCTGAAACTGTAAGTGCTAACGACGAAGAAGGCACCATCACCGTAGCAGGTAAGACTCTCAAGATCTATGCAGAAAAGAACGCTGCAGACCTTCCTTGGGGTGAGCTTGGCGTTGATGTTGTTCTTGAATGCACTGGTTTCTATTGCTCCAAGGAAAAATCCATGGCTCACATCAATGCTGGCGCAAAGAAGGTTGTTATCTCTGCTCCCGCAGGCAAAGACCTTCCCACTATCGTTTATTCTGTAAATGAAGGCACCCTCACCACAGAAGATACCATTATCTCTGCTGCATCCTGCACCACGAATTGCCTTGCTCCTATGGCTAAGGCTCTTAACGATGCATTCCCCATCCAGAGCGGTATCATGACCACTGTTCACGCTTTCACTGGCGACCAGATGGTACTTGATGGTCCTCACAGAAAGGGTGACCTCCGCCGTGCGCGCACTGCAGCGGTAAACATCGTTCCTAACTCTACCGGCGCTGCTAAGGCTATCGGTCTTGTTATTCCTGAACTGAACGGCAAACTCATCGGCTCCGCGCAGAGAGTTCCTGTTCCTACCGGTTCCACCACCATCCTTATCGCAGTTGTTAAGGGCCAGAATGTTACCGTTGAAGCAGTTAACGCTGCTATGAAGGCTCAGTCCTCCGCATCCTTCGGTTACACCGAAGAGCCCCTCGTATCCTCCGACATCATCGGAATTACCTACGGTTCTCTCTTCGATGCTACTCAGACCATGGTTGCAAAAATCGACGATGACACCTATCAGGTACAGGTTGTTTCCTGGTACGATAACGAAAACTCCTACACCTCCCAGATGGTCAGAACCATCAAGTATTTCGCAGAACTTGCATAATTCGCTTTCTGAAAATACAAAAAAGGAAAGAACCGCTGTGTTCTTTCCTTTTTTTATAAAATACAGAAAGATACGGAAAAATAAAACTTTACAAATAGAATGTTGACACACATGCGGATGTGTGATAAAATATAGAAAAAACAATCAAAGGATATATCTATGGAAGATTTAGAAAGATATGGCGATGATAATGACCTCGATGAAGAGGAACTCGGCGAAGGAAAAAAGAGTGCCTTTGGTATCTTTTTCAAAATCCTTGTTGCCGTTTGTTGTATCTTTGTTGTAGGTGTTCTTGGCTATCGCATTTTCCTCTCGGAGTATACCCCTGCCGCGATGAAGAATATCGCTTATACCGACACCGTCAGGGAGCATTATCTCGCGACTGGCGGAAACCTTGGGGCAAAAACACAAAAGCTTCGTTTTTCTTATGATGATGAGGACCGCGGAACCTTTTTCGCCGAAGGCCTGATTATCATTCCCGATATCAACCATCTGCAAATCACTCTGCGTTATAATGTCTCCACCCTCCCCATCCTTGAAGAGACCTATGGTGCTTCAGGACTTTCGGAACGCGATGCAAAGGATTTCCTTTCCTTCCGCCTCTACGATAACTATGACCGCGTATACGATGCTGTCGCTTATGAGGAAACGGGAGAGATGGCGATGTACCGCTATTTCAAGCTTGCTTTTGATGGTGTCGACTTCGATCCTGAAGAGAACGCGCCCGAATGGATTCGCCTTGAAATATTCTTTGAGGGACAAAGCGAGCCCTTCTCCTATATCCTTGTATATGAAAACAACGATGATTATAACACCTTCCGTGACTATAATCTGTCGAAAGGGGAAAAGCTCTCATGATCTGCGATATGAAATTTCACCCGAAGGCTCAAAACGCGAAGGGGAAGCGTGTCTTTCTTATCACCCTTCTTCTTGCCCTTGCGCTCTTTCTCTCGTCTCTCCTGTTCACTTCCTATCAGGGGGTAATCCAATTGGTCGCCCTCGTTCTCCTTACCATAGCGCTTTATTATTATAACCGCTATGTTACTACCTCCTTTGTGTACGAGATAACGACCGACGCTGACGGAGCGCCCGTTTTTGTGGTCTCCTCATATCAGGGCAAGCGCGTCAGCACGCTATGCCGTATCGCGCTATGGGATGTAACAGGTGTTGTCCGCTATACAAGGGAAGAACTTGCAAAAAGGGAGAAGAGCAAGGAGGTCTCTACCCACAAGTTCACCCCGACCATGTCCCCTGAAATCATCACGGTGATAAGCGTTCGTTCCACTTACGAAAAGTGCGACCTCTGGCTTGAGACAGCAGAGGATTTTGACGCCTATTTTCTTTCCGTTGTCAAAGAAGCGAATGAACTGAAAAACATGGAAAATGATGAATAAGAAAGGGGCTGCTTCATTTAGGCATAACCGAACGAAAAACGACAGAGGTATAATCAAATTGCCTCTGTCGTTTACAGATCAAGAGGAAACTAAGGTCAAAACCTACGGTTTTCTCTTTTTTATTTAGGTTTTTCGTTCGGTTATGCCTGAATTAAGCGAGCCCCAAAGGCGCTTCGCACTAAGAATTCAGCATATTTTAGTGAAAATTCTTATTCAATGCCAAAGTATGCTGAATTCTTAATGACTCAGCCCCTTTTTTTGACGAAAACTACCGAAAAATTGCAGAAAATAAAGGCTCGTTCTTTGATAGTTCCTGCTTTGCGACATACTTTTACATCATTGTGATGCCGTTGATTGTCAGCTTGAATGCGAGAGACAACTTTTGCGCGGCGCGTCGGCACATGAGCATGCGCTCAAGGAAAATCTCAAAGTAATCACTTACAGTTCCCACGGTCTCATCGATGGAGAGCTTGAGTGTCAGAGTGCCTCCCTCCTTGTCTACATTTAAAGAGGATTTTGTCACCGAGTAGTTCACACGGTCATGAATGTCAAATGCGACCTCCTCGCTGTTTCTGACACGGCTACGGCGTACATCCGACTTGTCCGCGATAATCAATGCGGCGGCAATATCCGAGACAGGCACACCCGTGCCTTCGTCATGGTTGCCGATGGCGGTTGTAATCTCTGCGATTTCCTCGGGTGGCATGCCCATATCACGAAGAATGGTAAATGCCATCACTGCGCCCGATTGTGAATGCTCCACGCGATTGACGAGATTGCCGATATCGTGCAGATATCCTGCCATTTTTGCAAGCTCTACCGTACGGGCATCGCGACCAAGGGCGAGAAGAATATTTGCTGCCACATCGGAAACGCGTCCGACATGCGCGAAGCTATGTTCTGTATATCCGAGCGCCGACAGAGAAGCATCTGCTGCGCGAATGTATGCTTTGATTTCGGGGTTGTTTACTATATCACTGAAGTGTATCATAATCCGCTCCTTTTTTCTTTATTGTAACAATTTTTTCCGCCTTTGTCAATAAAAGTAAAAATAAAAGACAAAAATAATCGCACAAACCTTGAAAAATGTATATTTGCTTGCTATAATAGAGGTAATTCTGACTGACAAAGGAGATTTCCCATGGATCAATTTCTGCGTTTCCCCGGTTTTAAACTCAAAGCCCTTACATTGAGCTATGATGACGGCACCATTCACGATCGCCGCCTTGTTTCCATTATGAAAAAATATGGCATCAAGGGTACCTTCAATCTCAACAGCAATATCAATTTCCGTCCAAACCCCAACAAGATAAGCCTTGAAGAGGCATATGAACTCTTTACTGACGCGGGCTGCGAGCTTGCTGTACACGGCGTCGAACACCTTTCTCTCGTTGAAGTTGCTGAGCCAATCATGGCGCGCGATGTTCTCGAGGACCGCGTTGCGATGGAGAAGGTCGCAGGGCATATTATTCGCGGTATGGCATATGCCAATGGCTCTTTCAATGACAAAGTTGTTGAGGTTCTCCGTATGTGCGGTATTGCCTATTCCCGTACTACCCATTCGACAGAGAAGTTCGCGATGCCGGAGGATTGGCTTCGTCTTGATCCTACCTGCCACCACGATAATCCTCGTCTGTTCGACCTGCTCGATGAGTTCCTGAATTATAAAGCAGATCCCAAAGGCTATTACTGGCGCTACAAACCAGCCCTCTTCTATGTCTGGGGACATTCCTATGAATTCAACAACAAGAATAACTGGGAACGCATCGAAGCCTTCTGCGAGAAGGCAGGCGGTCATGATGACATCTGGTATGCGACAAACATCGAGATTTATGAATATGTCGAGGCGTATCGCGCCCTTGTATTCTCTGCCGATGGCACACTCGTTTATAACCCCACGGCAACCGAAGTTTATATCAACTATTTCGGAAAGGAATTCACGATTGCTCCGCACAGCACAGTGAAGATTAAATAATATGTGGAACGGAAAAAGAAAAGCGATTACCTTCAGCTACGATGACGGTGTTCTTCAGGACAGACGCCTGATTAAGCTTCTTGATAAGTACGGGCTTCGCGCCACCTTCAATATCAACTCCGACCTTCTGTCGAAGGCAGGTGTTCTGGTTCGCGGCGGCATCAGCGTTTCGCATTGTAAATGGCGTCACGAGGAAGTCGCTCGTATATATCTTCCTCATGAAGTCGCAGGCCACACCCTGACACATCCCCTTCTTCCATCGATAGAAGATGATAGCGAGGTCATCCGACAGGTTGAAGAGGACAGAAAAAATCTCGAGCAGCTCACAGGGCAGAGCGTTGTCGGTATGGCATATCCTGGCGGTGGCGTCAATCACAATCTCCGCGTCGCAAATCTTATTCGTGAGAACACAGGAGTGCAGTATGCCCGTACCACCGTCTGCACAGGCACCTTCGCGCTCCCGGAAGATATGTTTCTTCTGAACCCGACTGCCTTCCATCTCGATTTTGATAATCTCTACGCCCTCGCAGATGCTTTCTTTGCAGATACGGGCGATGAACCCCTTCTTTTCTATATCTGGGGACATTCCTATGAGTTCGATATTGAAGACACATGGGATAAATTTGAAGCATTTTGCGCCTATATCGCAAACCACGAGGATGTGTTCTATGGAACAAATCGCGAGGTACTTATAGACAACATTTAAAAAGTCAAAAAGGAAAAGGGACTTCTGACGCACTGCTCGTGTGAGAAGCCCCCTTTTTCTTTTATCTGCCTGCGCGCAAAAGCACCTCGGCGACATCCGCACGCGTCATTTTCTCCCTGACATCGATACCCGTGTCAAAAAATCCGCTCTTAACCATAGCGCCGACAGCGCCTTTTGCCCATACGGGAATCTCTCCCATGTCCGAGAATACCGCCTCGCTTTCCTCTTCGAGATTATAAATATTCGAGAGGATGATTGCGCATTCGAGGAAGGATACCGTATCGTTTGGTCGGAAAATCAAACCGCGCTCACCTTCAAATGAGCCATTGACAATGCCAAGTCGGGCAGCTGTCGCGACATAACCGACAAGATAGGGCGGTATTTCATGATTGTCCTCAAAGAATGTTTTGTTCAGCGTTGTGTCCTGACGCATACCGGCGCGCTTCATAGCCATCGCCACAAACTCCGCTCGCGTTACTTCTTTATCCGGATAAAATAAGGTATGGTCTCCCACCACCGTGCCATGCATAATTCCTTCGGCGCTCATCACAAGAGACGCGTTATATTCCGCCCGTCCCTCCATGTCGGCAAAGGTCAGCGTGCTCAAACGGTCGACCACCTGAATATCCATGCGGCACAGGGAGGTATAGTTGCCGTATTCGTCACGGATACAATATCGGAAACTGTCCCGACCGACATACCCATCCTCGGATGTGTAGCGATAGGTGCCGTCATTACCTACCTCCTCCAGTACACCACGACGAGGGTATTCCAAAATCATAACCTCCAGCGCATCCCCTTCAGGGTCATAAGCCGATAGCTTGCCATAAACGCCTATTCCACTCTGTGTCCACATCTGACCGACACCGTCTGAAAGTAGCTCGGGTGCATAATTGATTTTGTCTACGAATTTCAGATGACATTCGATTTCTGAACCGCCAAAAATCCCTTTAGAAGTAAATAAGAATTTACATTCTGTGACATCTTTTGATGCAGGATGGAAAATCAGAGAGGAAAGATTTTTTCTTTCAATCTTCTGGTTAAGTCCAACTCTGCGCCCACCAAGCATCAGAACACCCTCCGTCGATTTTGGCAGGGAAGTGACGGTGATGGATGAGAACAGCACCGTTCCGAACGCCTTTTTGAAATCCTTGTCAGTGAAGGTGATTTTTTCACCAAGCAGTCCTGTTTTGATGAGCGGGGCATCCTTTGCCAAGGCACTCACTCCTGTGCCAAACGCCGCGGAAGCGGCTACGCTACAAGAAAAAAGCAGAACAATGGTCATACATAGTGCGAGAAACTGTTTTTTCATAAAATCTCCTTTTTCAATTGGTTTGTATTCCCATTATTCCACTTTTTTGAGAATTTATTCGGCAAAAGAAACAAATGCGTGCGCTTTTGCTTGGTAAAAATGCGGATTATTCTTTTTTTGGTTTGAAACACTTGACAATTTTGTTTTTATTTTATATAATTGTATATGTGTGCGCGTTTGCGCGCTTGTCTATATTATGAAAGAAGGGAGCTGTTGCTATGAAGACAGGTACATTGTTCAAATCCAAGTTATTCTGGATTCTCACTTGCGTTTTTGTTGTCCTTGTGGCGACGGCCGTTGTTCTGATTTTTGTCCTGAAGGATAAAGAGCCACCGCACTCTGTTCCCGAAGGCCCACAATCCTCCCCCGTTTATTCGACAGATTTATATGATTTTTCTCCATTAGGAGAAAATGAATGTGAAATACGCAGATATAAAGACACAGTTGCAGAAGAGATGATTCTCCCCGAAAAGCTCGGTGGATACACGGTGGTCAGAATCGCGGAGGATGCCTTCAGCTCGCTTGAACTTCTTCAACATGTTACCATTCCTTCCACCGTCCGGGAAATCGGTGAGAATGCCTTTGCGGGACTTGCGGTGCTTCGTACTGTTTCTGGCGGAGAAGGTGTAGAAACCATCGGCGCGAGCGCCTTCAATGGTTGTCTGGAGCTGCGAGGCGTGGCGTTCCCCTCACTCCGTGAATTCGGTCTTGGCTCTTTTGCGGGCTGTACCTCTCTTACCACCTTTGCCATAGCGGACACAGTGACCGAAATCCCCTCGAAGGCTTTTACACAATGTGTCATGCTGGATAAGCTTACTCTCCCGAAGAACCTTGTGCGGATTGGTGATTATGCCTTTGAAGGCTGCGATAGTCTTATCACATTTGCAGCGCCCGATACTCTCACCACTGTTGGTGACTTTGCTTTCACGGGCTGTGACCTTCTGCGCGAGGTCGCGCTCGGCTCGCTTGAGAGCTTTGGCGAGACGCCTTTTATGGATTGCACCTTGCTTGAGAAAATCACCCTTGCCTCTTCGACAAGATATGAGCTTGTCGATGGCGCACTTTATGACAAGAAGGAAAAGGCTCTTCTTTGCCTGCCGGCTATGAGCGCCATAACGAGCATCACCCTTCCTTGGGACATCATAGTCATCGCGCCTTACGCCTTCTATGAAAACCAGAATCTCACCGCTGTTACCCTTCCTGAAGGGCTCGAAGAAATCGGTTCTTACGCCTTTCACGGCGCCGATAAGCTGACAAGCATTACCTTCCCCGACACCTTGAAGAAGGTCGGCGGTATGGCGTTTCAGGGAACGCCGTATCTCGCCTCATTAAAGGACGAGTTTACAATTGTCGGAGATGGCGTTCTCCTGAAATACATGACACCCCGCGATATCGATGGGAATATCATTGAGACCGCTGCGACAAAGTTCATCTCATCCGCACGAGACGACTTGATCAGCGTCACCGTTCCTGACAGCGTCCGCTATGTTTCCTCTGCCTTTGCAGGTAACGGCTATATCACAAAACTTACTTTCCCCGACGGCATTTCGGTATTTGCGGATTACGCCTGCGCGAACATGCCCTTTTTGCAGAGCGTTTCTCTCCCCGATACCCTCACGCGTCTTGGTGATTACGCCTTTTATGACGCGAAATCCCTTACTACGATCGTCCTTCCGGAGGGATTGATAAGTGTCGGCACGAGCGTATTTATGAACTGCTCGGCACTCAATAATGTTACCATCCCCTCTACCCTGACTTACCTTGGCGAGCGCATGTTTTACAACGCGACAGCGCTCTCGGACATTGTCCTCCCGACCACGCTTCACACGATTGGCGAGTACGCCTTTGCCATCTCGACCAACACCGTCACAGGGGAAGCGCTTCCGTCCTCTTTGAATGAAATTTTGCTTCCCAATGGACTCTCTTCCATTGGCAGTTATGCGTTTTCGGGTTCTGCCTTGCGCGAGATTGCACTCCCGGATAGCGTTACGGAGATTGGCGAAGGTATCTTCCTTGAGTGTTATACTCTTGAGACTATATATCTTGGTAAAGGCATGACGCGTGTTCCCGATTCTTTGGCGATGGGCGCGGCGTCTCTGTCCCATATTGATATCCCCTCGGGCTACCGCGAAATCGGGCATAGCGCCTTCCTCAATTGCACTGCCCTGACACACCTCTCCTTGCCCGACACTATCGTGATGATTGATAAGCGGGCATTCTGGGGTTGCGAAAACCTCTTTAGCCTGACGCTCGCGGAGAATGGTGCGGAAACCATCGGTGATGAAGCGTTCTATTCCTGCGTGGACCTCATCGAATTCCGCTTGCCCTCTACCGTGCGCACGCTGGGGGCGCGCGCATTCTTTGGCTGTCTCTCTCTTCCCGATCAGGATTTTTCCCGCGTAACCAATCTTGGCGAAGGCGCGCTTGGCAGTTGCGAGAAGTTTACCGAGGTCGACCTTCGCTCCGTTCTCTACTATCTCCCCGCGCAAGTTCTTTCTGACTGCGATAGTCTTGTGCGCGTTCGTCTTTCTGACAGTCTTATCGCGATTGGCGACTATGCCTTCATGAACTGTGCAAGCCTTACGGATGTGAACCTCCCCGAAGGACTCACCTATATTCCTAACGGCTTGTTTGCCGCTTGCCAGAGCCTCGATAACTTTACCATTCCTTCCTCGGTTCGCTCGATTGGCAAAATGGCGTATGCTAACTGTCTTGGACTGAACACCCTCACCATTCCCTCGCAGGTCACGCATATCGGCGACAGTGCCTATGCATATTGCTTCAATCTGAATGAAGTCACCGTCCCCTCCACCGTCACATCACTTGGCAAGAATGTTTTCCGTGATTGTAAATATCTCACACGCGTTACGATGGAGGCCTCCGTGGATACCCTTCCCGAGGGCATGTTCGGCGGCTGCGTTTCCCTGATGCAGTTCACATTGAAAGAGGGAATTGTGCATATCGCTGAAGAAGCCTTTTATGGCTGCAGCGCTCTCGGTCGGATCACCCTCCCCGAGTCCCTTGCTTCCGTAGCAAAAAATGCCTTCTATGATTGCAAACGCTTGTATGCGCTTGACGGTTATCCGCATCACACCCTTGATGTCGACTCCGGTAATGAATATTTTGAAAATCTGCTGTTTTGATTGGAGGAGACAAAAGTGATTACCATAGAACTCGCAGGCCTTCCGATAGGCATTGAAAACCATTACCCTTTTGTCGCGCGCATGTGTCGTGACTATATCACCGAAAAAAAACCTCTTTTCACCGTTTCGGCATGCGAAGAGGATATTGATAACGAGTGCGAGCAGGTGCGCCGTGTCAACGGTCTTACCTCTGATCTCCCTCGCGGCTATCTCGAGAGCATCGTGCTGTATCGTGAGATAGCCAAGCGCTTACCGACCTATGATGCCTTTGTTTTTCATGGCGTGGCGCTTGAATACGAAGGACAAGCCCTTTTGTTCACCGCGAAAAGCGGCGTGGGAAAAACCACACATACAAGACTTTGGCTTTCTCGCTTCCCCGATAAAGTCAAGGTTCTGAATGGTGACAAGCCTATCCTTCGTCTGATAGATGGCAGGCCATATGTTTTTGGCTCTCCCTGGCAGGGAAAAGAGAATTATGGATACAATGGCAGCGCCCCCCTGCGCGCGCTCGCGTTCGTTCATCGTGCGCCCGAAAACCGCGCTGAACCTGTCGGAGATATCAGTTGTGCGATTCTGCCGTTCCTCTCCCAGACCTATGTTCCACAGCACGAGGATAGCGCGGCGCGCGTGTTCGCTATCACTGATACGATATTAAAAACAATTTCTCTCACCAATCTGTATGTAAATATGGAAAGTGACGCGGCTGATGTTGCAGCAAGCGCGATGGTGGGGGAAGATAGAATGGAGTAGAACAATATGAAAATTGTCCCTGGCTTTGTACTTCGTGAGGTTGCGGGTAAATCTGTCGCAATCTCTATCAATCCTGCGCTTCCGTTCCGTGGAATGCTCTCGCTCAATTCGACGGCAAAATTCCTTTGGGATATGCTCTCCGAGGGCTGTGAGCGCGAAGACCTTTACACTGCGCTGGTGAATACCTATGGCATTGATCGTGAGATTGCGGTACGCGATGCCGACGCGATCGTCGATATGCTTATCCAGCATGGTATTTTAGCATGAGAATAATTTTGGAGGATATATAAATGCAAAACGAAACTGTTCAGCAGACTACGGAAAAAGAATTGACCTTCCGTACAATGTTCACCGTGTTGAAAAAACACGCACTCTGGATCTCTATTGTAGCGATTATCGCCGCTATTGTTGTCGGCGTCCTGACCGCTGCGCTCGTTCCTGTCAAGTTTGTCGGTACGACCACCTTCTGGGTAAACAATGTCTCCGAAAAGGGTGACTATATCCAGTCTACGATGGTAAGCGCATCCGCGGCTCTTGCAGAAAACTACACGCAGGTCGTTACACAAAAGGTCACCCTGAAAAAAGCCATAGCAAACTCATCGCTTGATAAGCTTCTCGTTATGGATGAATACGATACCATAGTTTATCTCCAACAGCACATCACCACCTCGCACAAAGAGGAATCTGTCATGTTTGACATTGTGGTCACCGATACCGATCCCGACCGCACCCTTGCGATTTCTCAGGCGATTTATGATGTTTTCCCCGGCGTTGTCGCAGAGCTTAACACAAAGCTCGCAGAAGGCGAAAAGGAAGAAGATCATATCACTGCCACCGAATGGGTGGAAACCAGCGAGGAAATCGTTACCAAAAATCCCCCTGTGGCAACCAATGCCCTGATTGCAGCCGTTGCGGTATTCGTTCTTTTCTATGCGATTACCCTTCTGTTTGCTATGCTTGATACCATTGTTTACAGCGAAGAAAACCTCAAAGAAAACTTCGAGCTTCCTATCATCGGTTCTCTTCCTTCCTGGAATGCTACTGGCAAGAAAGCGCGTCGCAGCCTGTTTGCTAAACTGACAGGAAAAGCCAAAGTGCTCGGACGAGACGGAAGAGTACAGCGTGATTATTCGGATAAGCTCATCGACGAAAACACACCCTTCGCGATTCAGGAAGCCTTCAAGCATATCCGTACCAATATCTCCTACTCGAAGATTACCGAAGGCACACCCGTCTATGTTGTCACCTCGAGCGTCGCGGGCGCAGGTAAGAGCACGATTGCATGTAACCTTGCCCTCACCTTTGCTGTTGCAGGTAAACGCACCCTTCTTATCGAAACCGATATGAGATGCCCTGCGTTTTCATCTATCCTTGGCATCGATTCGGAAAGCCAGGGCCTCTCCGAGCTTCTTGCAGACATCGTCAAGAACCCTGAAGAAGTAATTATCCGTGATTTCAAACAGAATCTTGATATCGTAGTATCGGGACACATTCCTCCCAACCCCTCCGAGCTTCTCAGCCAGGAAAGACTGCGCGAGTGCCTTGAAAAGTGGAGAGATGAATACGATATTATCCTCATGGATGCACCTCCCTTCGGCGAGGTTGCTGACGCAGGTGTATTCGCATCCTATGTTGACGGCTATGTGCTTGTTGCCAGAAGCGAATATTCGGATATGAATAATATCCGTAGCACTGTTACTGGTCTTACGGCTCTTAACACACCGATTGTCGGCTTTATTCTTAATGATGTTCAGCCTAAGCGCGGAAAGAAGAGATATGGTTACTCCTATTCCTCTTACGAAAGGACAGCACAGAACTAATGAATAGATATGACATAGTCATCGTCGGCGCAGGCCCCGCGGGTATCTTTACTGCGCTCGAGATGGTAAAAATGGGCACAAAACGCTCCATCCTGATTATCGAAAAGGGCAAGGCTATCGAAAAGCGCACCTGCCCCAAATATAAGACTGGAAAATGCATGAACTGCAAGCCCTGCCACATCACCACAGGCTTCTCGGGCGCAGGCGCATTCTCCGATGGTAAACTCTCTCTTTGCGAAGAGGTCGGCGGTGACTTGCCCTCGCTCGTCGGGGCGGAGTTTGCCAAGCAGATGATTGACTATACCGATACCATTTATCTTTCCTTCGGCGCCGATACACATATCGAAGGTCTCGGCCACGAGGAAGAGAAAAAGGAAATCCGCCGTAATGCCATTCGCGCAGGATTGAAGCTTGTCGATTGCCCCATTCGTCACCTCGGTACGGAAAAGGCACAGGATATTTATTATGCCATCGAACAGCATCTCTTGAATGCAGGCGTCGAAATCCGCTTTGACACCGAATGTCTCGACCTTCTGATTGATGAGAACGAGGTCTGCTACGGCGTAGTGATTGAAGAGAACAAAGAAAAGGTGGAGGTCTATGGTGACGAAATTATCGTCGCCACAGGACGCCGCGGTGCAGAATGGCTGGAAAACCTTTGCGCCGAGCATAACATCGCGCACCAACCTGGTACGGTCGATATCGGCGTTCGCGTCGAGGTTCGTAACGAGGTTATGGAACGCGTGAACCAGGTTCTCTATGAGTCTAAACTTGTCGGCTATCCTGCGCCCTTCAAAAACAAGGTGCGTACCTTCTGCCAGAACCCTGGTGGTTTTGTCAGCCAGGAGAACTATGATAACAACCTCGCGGTGGTGAACGGCCACTCCTACAAGGTGCAGAAGTCGAATAATACCAACCTCGCGATTTTAGTCTCTCACAATTTTTCCACCCCCTTCAATCAGCCTATTTCCTATGCGCAGAAGGTTGGTGAACTCACCAATATGCTCGCATCAGGACATATCCTCGTGCAGAGATTCGGTGACATCCTCGACGGTAAGCGCACCTGGCCGAAGGAACTGGCGCAATCGAATGTACGCCCCACCCTC
>JAFVYW010000034.1 GCA_017508465.1 Clostridia bacterium | reverse complement strand
TACGGTACTCTTGATTGGGAGCAAGCAAAATCGATTGGATTTGATTGGCTTTCATTAAAATTTGTAGACGCGAAAAAGGAATTTGTTGATTTGGAGTTGGCTTAATTACAGGTTGAAAATATACCTTTTGGAGTCCCCGCCCACGTGGAAAGTGTCGTTTGTCTGACGCGGTCAGACAAAGCGACGTGATATAACGCCTTACGGCGCGTGATATAGGCGCTATGCGCCGTGATATAAAATTCCTTGTGGAATTCGTGATATGCACCTTTCGGTGCGTGTAAGGAGCACCAATTATGGTGCGACGGAATAGCGAGCTTGCGAGCGTCTATGTCGCGAACTGCGCGACGTAAGGCTTCCACGCTCGGCTTTGCCGAGCATATCACGCCGAGCAACGCGAGGTTATATCACGCTTGCGAGAGCAAGCATATCACGAGAGCCAACGGCTCTCTATATCACGCGCGACGAAGTTGCGCTATATCACGCTTGCGAGAGCAAGCATATCACGACGGCAACGCCGTCAAATCATTCAAAAACAATAAGTAGGAGAAAAACAATGATCGCACTTTCATTTTTAGCAATGTTGATTCTGGTGATTGCAGCAGGAGCAACGCAATTCTGGCTACTCGCCTGGATCGGTGTCGGCATATTCCTTCTGACACTGTTGATGTATCTTATGGCAACGAATGATATATTCAATACCATCGTTATCATCGTAGTAGCCATTGGCGCACCCGTTTTATATCTCTACACAAATCAAGCCTGGATACTGTATGTATCGTACATCGCGCTGGGCTTGTGGTTGAATTCGGGAAGCATCACCGACAACGATGTCTATATCGAATGGACACTTGAGGGTAAGGTGTATGAATTCTTCGATGAAAGAGCAACCGATTTTCTGATCCATTTCTTCAGCCTTATTTATGCTGCCATCTGGGGCGCGCTCGCTTATATCGGCACCAACCATCATTGGTTTTTGGCTGTTCCGTCCTTGTACTTGCTTGTCCGCTCTGTCATTGTTTTGGTAAAATCAAGAGAGTATTCTCTCAACCATTCGTTCGCGCTTTTTGAGGATATCGGAAACTTTTTCAGATCCTTTGGCGAAAAAACCAGAAGCTTTTTTTCAGGCTCATATGGCTCGGGCAGATACTTTTCCTGGTGGAATTTCCTCTTGCCCATCCTGTTGGTTGGTTTATCGGTAGGACTGGTGCTTTTGGAAAGAAACAATTTATATTCCAATTTTGCAAAAAACATGACGGAGTCCGATTTATTCTCATCATCCAAGTGGTTCTTCTTTACTTCTGCGATCTGGAATTATATCGGGGTAGCTTGCGAAAATTTAAGCGAAAGCCTGCCGTTTTTCGGTGATCTGCTGAACATTCCTCTGGCAATCCTGTTGTTTATCGCGACCGTTGTTGTTGCCATCATAGAGGCGGTACTGTCTTTGATTTGGGTACTGATTTGCCTTTTGCTCGATGAAATACTCTCCTTTGTCGTTGGCTTTTTGCTCCTTTATATTTTGCCTGCCCTTTTACCGCTCGGAGCGTTGCTACTTCTGGCTCTCTCATTTACACACAATCTTTCGGTATTCAACAGACTATGGAGCATTCTGCTCTTTAGCGTTGTTGCTATCGGTAGTTATTATTACATCGTATTTATGCTCAGGGCAACACCTATTGTTCCCCTGCCGTTTTAATTCTCTATCGCGAACGCTTTTACATAATGCTCCCTCGTGCCATTTCGTCTTGTAAAAAAGCATGGCAGAGCAAGCCTTTGTCAGAGCCAATGAAAAGTCCACCCAATCCCCGAAAACTTTAATTTCTAAAATCAAACAAATACATAAGGAGTTATCAAAATGAAAATTACACTCAACACAAGCAGAACGATTGGAAAGATGAAACCGATGCATGGCGTTGGTCAAGGCCCATTTTCCGGTGTCGATTTTCACTTATTCCAGCACTTAAAGACGGCAGGAATTCCCTACTCTCGCTTGCACGATGTAGGTGGCGCGTACGGTTTGAACCGCTATGTCGATATTCCGAACATTTTCCGGAATTTTGATAAAGATGCAACAGATCCTGCAAATTATGACTTTACCTTTACTGACCTTCTCATCACGGCACTTGTCGAAAACGGCGTTGAGCCATTCTTCCGCCTTGGTGTTACGATCGAAAACTACGCGAAAGTCAAAGCCCTCAACATCTATCCCCCCCAAGACAATTATAAGTGGGCGGTTATTTGTGAGCATATCATCCGCCAATATACAGAGGGATGGGCAGACGGCTTCCATTACAACATTCAATACTGGGAAATCTGGAACGAGCCGGACAACTACGAGGATATGTACGAAAATCAGATGTGGCGCGGCACCAAGGAACAATACTACGAACTTTATGATGTCGCCTCCAAGCACCTGAAGAAATGTTACCCCCACCTCAAAATTGGTGGCTATGGCAGTTGTGGCTTCTATGCAATCGCAGACTCCTTCGTATCGTCGGCAAAATCCTCCCCTCGCATGGAATACTTTATTGATTTTCTCGACGGCTTCTTTGACTATATTAAAGCAAACAACTGTCCGCTTGATTTCTTCTCGTGGCATAGTTACGATAGCATCGAAAACAATAAGAAATATGCTGCCTATGCGCGCCATCGACTGGACGAGGCGGGCTTTACCGAAACAGAGACCTTCTGTAATGAGTGGAACACAGAGGTCAAAATCGGCAGAACACCTCACCACGCGGCACTGTGCGCGGGCATGCTGGCAGCATTGCAGAACATGCCCCTTGATGGTGCTATGTTCTACGACGCGCGTTGCGCCATCACCACCTATGCAGGTCTTTTTGAACCCTTTCAAGGAGATCCTACCCACGCGTTCCACGCCTTCAAGGAATACAATGAGCTTTACCGACTTGGCTCCCAGTGTGAGATCATCTATGACGAGAATCCCGTATATGCCGTTGCGGCAACGGGCGAGGGGCGCGCGGCAATGCTGATTGCGAACACCTCAAAGGAAGACATTCCCGTTTCCTTTGATATTCCCGGCTCCCTTACAAAATGTCTCTTGACATCCGAGGACGGCATCGAGGTCGAGGTATCGCTTCCCGAATCCTTGCCGAAGAGCAGTTTCCTGTTTATTGAACTCGCCCTGTAATTCTCAATCGTTTGTCTTAAATCAAATTTTCCGAGAAAGAATATATGATACACTCTTTTTTAATCATAGGACAATCCAATATGGCAGGGAGAGGGCTCCTGACCGATGCAGAACCTTTAGATACCAATGGTGGCAGATTAAAGGTTTTGCGCAACGGAAGGTGGCGGATGATGTACCGTCCTGTGAACCCCGACAGACCTTTTTCGGGCACATGCCTTGCAGAAAGCTTTGCCAAAGCCTATTCAGACGAACACCCCGGCGTGGATGTCGGTATCATTCCCTGCGCGGATGGTGGCACCTCACTTGACCAATGGCAAAGGGGAAGCTTATTGTTTGATAATGCGGTTCATTGCGCAAGACTTGCCATGAGGACCTCGCATCTTGTGGGGGTTCTCTGGCATCAGGGCGAGGGGGATTGCGAAGAAGCGCTTTATCCATTATATTTCGATAAGATAACCGCCATCATGAATGCCCTACGAAGCGAATTGGGCATAGATAATCTTCCAATTGTTGTTGGTGGATTGGGGGACTTTTTGCGAGATTGCCTGAAAATCCCTGCCCTCGTCAACTACACACATATCAATCAAGCGCTAATTCAATTTGCCGAGCGCACACCCAATATCGCGTTCGCTTCTGCCGAAGGGCTTACATCCAATCCTGATAACCTGCATTTTAACCATCAATCATTACAGGAATTCGGGTTGCGATATTACGCCGCCTTCAAAACGGTTGAAGATAAAAACCGAGTTTTTGATGAAAAAAGCAAAATGGATGACGCCATACGCACCGAGATGGAGTTGCTATAATTATTTCTTTGGCGCGCGTCGGTGACGGTCGGTCGCGGCGCTGACGCGACGGCGCGACAATGAATGATATCCAAGGAGAAAAAACCATGAAACAAGAACAGAATTTTGAGCGCGAGTTGCCCTCGGGTTACCGACAGGCGAAGTATATCAATGCGAAGAATGCAAAGTTTGGTTTACTTTTTAATCTGATTGCTCTGCTTGTATTCGCTCTGGTGATGGTAGTCGCCGTCCTTTTGCTTCGGGGCAAGGGTGACTTTTCGTTCGCAGAAGATGTGTTCATGAATGACTACTATTTCCTGGCGCTTCTCGTCTTCTGTATCGTAATGGTCGGTTATGTTGTCCTGCATGAACTGGTACATGGTATCGCCTATAAGGCGTTGACGGGGGAGAAGTTGACCTTTGGTATCAGCTGGAGCTGCGCCTTCTGTGGCGTTCCCCACATTTACACCTATCGTCGCACGGCGATGATTTCGGTGGTTGCACCATTCGCCGTTTTTACCCTTCTCTTCCTCCCCCTTCTTATCCTCTTCTATTTTATCAGCCCCATGTGCTTTCTTTTCTGCGCCGCCATCTTCGGACTTCATGTTGGCGGATGCAGTGGAGACTTATATGTTCTCGCACTTTTCCTGTTCAGATTTCGTGACAAGCGCACCCTGATGCGCGACACTGGTCCTGAACAGTATTTCTGTGTACCACAAGAATAAAATAATATATTCTCAAGGAGACAAAAATGAAAACGGTATTTTTAATTGGAGATTCCATCCGAATGGGATATGACAAATACATCAAGGAAGCCCTCGCAGGTACAGCCGAGGTATTTTATCCTTCAGAAAACTGCAAGTTCGCAGAATATGTCCTTCGCTTTGCACACGAGTGGTAGAAGAACTTACATGTTCCCGAGGATGTCGACCTCGTCCATTGGAATGCGGGACTGTGGGATGCGCTTGAGCTGTTCGGGGACGAGCCTCTGACTTCCCTTTCCTACTACGAGGAAGCCATCAGGCGCATTGACAGGAGACTGCGTATGCTCTTCCCCAAGGCAAAAATGGTTTTCGCCACCTCGACCAATGTGAGCGAGGAAATGGCTCATCCCGAATTTTTCCGACACAACGCCACCATAGAAAAATACAACGAGGCCGCACGCCGCGCCCTGCAAAACACTGACACCATCATAAATGACCTCTACCCCCTGACCGCTTCGGTGCCAGATTCCTATCGTTCGGACTGGGTACATTTTTACACCCCCGAAGGAACCGAGCTGATTGGTAGACGGGTGCTTTCGGTCATCTGTGACCAGCTGGATATTTCACCCGAAGAGGTCAATATTGAAAACTTTGAGCCAGAGCAATATTCAAAGAGCAATATCGGCTATTGATTTTATACATTCCGGAGAATCCTATGAAAGTTTGTGTAATACAACCTGAATATTCCTTTTCACCACCTGACCTCGAGAAATGTTTTTGGGGGCTTTGTGCGTTGCTCGACCAATGCGACGAGAGCATGAACCTCATTGTTCTGCCCGAATACAGCGATGTCCTCTCCGATGTGAAGGGGAAAGCGTCCTATTATGAAGCGGTGAGAAGATACAGCCCTGTTCTTCTGGAAAAAGCGACGGCTGTTGCCAAGCGATGCCACGCGCTTGTATTTGTCAATGCAGGCTATGAAAGCGGGGACGGCATCCGTAATACCACCTACGCCATCGACCGTGATGGCAATCTCATTGGCAGGTATTTTAAGGCGCATCCTGCCCCAAGCGAGGTAAAAACCGATGCTGAAGGCGGCCATGAGCTGGATGTGGCGTATAGTTACGAAAGCCGCGAGCCGTATATTCTCGAGGTGGAAGGATTGCGCTTCGCTTTTCTGACCTGCTATGATTTCTACTTTTATGAGAACTTCGCGCGTATCGCGCAAGAGGATGTCGATATCATTATCGGTTGCTCTTTGCAGAGAACGGATACACACGAAGCGCTCTCTATCATCAACGCGTTTCTTTCCTACCAGACAAACGCCTACCTTGTACGCGCGTCCGTTTCGCTTGGGGAGAACTCTCCTCTTTGCGGATGCAGCTCGGTTGTTTCTCCGAGTGGCAAAATCCTTCTTGATATGCAAAGCCGCGTGGGACTTGGCGTGACGGAAATTCAACCGAAAGAAAAATACTATAAGCCAGCAGGTCATCTGGGAACACCCAAAGCCCATTATCAGTATATGGAAGAAGGCCGCAGGCCCTGGCTCTATCGAAACGGCGGCGCCTCCGTGGTTCCCTTCGATGCGGTGATGCCTTATCCTCGTCTTTGCGCCCATCGCGGTTTCAGCGCAGCAGCACCGGAAAACAGCATGCCTGCTTTTGGTATGGCAGTGGCAATGGGGGCGCAGGAGATTGAGTTCGACCTCTGGTCGACCAAGGATGGCGTTCTTGTTTCCTGCCACGATGCAACGCTGGAGCGCGTGAGCAATGGAGAAGGAAAGATTTACGAGCATACTTACGAAGAACTGCTCACCCTGGATTTCGGCTATAAGCATGGCGAGAGATTCAGGGGATTGAAGATTCCTACCTTTGAAGAAATCTTGCAGAAATTCGCATCCCGTGTTATCATGAATATCCATGTGAAAATCTGGGATATGAAAATGGAAAACCCCATGATAGAAAAAATCGTCTCGCTTATCCGTAGGTATGACGCGCAGAGGCATGTTTACTTTATGACGACAAACGATGAAATCATCCGCCAGGTGATGTCGTACGCCCCTGACCTTCCCGTTTGCGTCGGTTGGGATGGCAACCAAGATCCCATGTCGATTGTCGATCGTGCGATCGCCCTTGGCGCGTATAAAGTGCAATTATTCAAACCTTACTTTACAAAAGAGAGCGTTGAAAAGGCGCATGCCCATGGCATTTTATGTAATGTCTTTTATGCCGATGATCCTGAAGAAGCGAAACGCTACTTTGAAATGGGCATAGATACTGTCCTGACAAACGATTATCTTTGCATCTATAACGCCACAGGCGTATAACAGGAGATCAATATGTTCCCTTTTTCATCTGCCAGATGGATCTTTGCCGACACCGAGGTATGTGAGGACCTTTACACCGATTATCGCGATGTGTTTTCCTATTCGGGTGGCAAGGTGTGGTTTTTCATCAGCGCTGACAGCGACTATACCCTGTTTATCAATGATACATATGTCGCATCCAATCAATATGGCGATTTCCCACATTACAAAATTTATGACGAAATAGAGATTTCCCCCTTTCTCACCGAAGGGAAAAACACCCTTTCTCTTCTCGTTTATTACTGTGGACGCGATACGCAGAGATACCGTCGGGGGACGGCAGGCGTGATTTATGAGGGCTTCTCGGGGAATGAAACCATCCTTTCAAGTGGCGAGCATACCCTCTCACGAAGAAACCCCGCTTACAAGAGTGGCGCTTGCGTTCTTGTCAGCCCACAGCTCGGCTTCACCTTCGCGTATGACGCGACAAAAGAGAGCGAGGACGGCTTTGCCCCCTCTCGCGTGGTCGAGCGAGAAGTTGATTTCTACCCTCGTCCCATCCGTAAATTGCGCGTGTGCAAACCACATGCCATTCAGAAATGCCAAAAAACCGACGCGCATACCTACCTGATTGACTTTGGCGAAGAGGTTGTCGGTCTTGCGACAATGCGTTTCACCTCGCAAAAGGAGCAGACGATTACCGTCGCCTACGGCGAAAGCCTGACAGACGGACATGTGCGCGGGAAGATACATAAACGGACCTTCGCCTTTACCTATCATGCGAAGGTCGGAGACAACGATTTTACGAACTATATGCTCCGCCTCGCTTGCCGATACCTTGAGGTGACGGTGGAGGAGGATATCGACATTTCCTATATCGGTATTCTTCCCCAGATTTACATTGTCCCCTCCCGTGACGATGTCAGCATCGACGGAAATCTTGAATTTGATATTTATTCGATTTCGGTGCGTACCCTGCATCTTTGCATGATGGAGCATTATGTCGACACGCCCTGGCGTGAACAGTGTCTATATGCCTTCGATGCGCGCAATCAGATGCTTTCGGGTTATCGCATTTTCGAGGGCAAAAATGCACCTTATGCACGCTCTGCTCTCATCCTGTTCGGTGAGGACAAGCGAGAGGATGGACTGCTTTCCATCTGTTCTCCCTGTGGCACGCCTCTTGCCATTCCGTCCTTTTCCCTCTACTATATCATCGCGATGTACGAATATGCAAACGAGGTACACGATACTTCCCTTGTTCGCGAATACCACGAGAACATGGAAGAAATCCTCTCGGTATTTCTCTCGCGAAAAAATGATGAGGGCTTGATTTTGTCCTTTGGCGAAAAAGACAAATGGAACTTCTACGATTGGTCCGGGTATCTCTCGGGTGACCTGCGTACACAGAGCGAGCCTGTATGCGACCTCGTTCTCAACTGTCTTGTGCTTCTGGCTCTGGATGCCTATGAAAAAATGATGTCCCTCGCGGCACTTCCCGCCCTTTATGCAGGAGAAAAGGAGAGCATCAGGGATGCGAGTCATCGGCATTTTCAAGAGGAAAGCGGCGCCTTTACCCACATTCGAGGCACGAAAAGCTTAACCGCCCTCGGTAATGCTCTCGCGATATTATCGGGTGTTGCCACAAAGGAAGAGGCGCGCGCTCTTGCCACCCGTCTTTGCGCTGGCGAGTTTGTCCCCGCATCTCTGTCGATGATGGTATGGATTTACGATGCCTTAATCGAAACAGACAAGGAGGCTTATCGGGAATTTATCCTTTCCGATATCCGCGCACACTATGAAAAAATGATCCCCTCGGGAACCGTCTGGGAGACCGAGGGTGGTGCCGAAGCATTTGATGGCGCAGGCAGTCTGTGCCACGGATGGAGCGCCATTCCCATTTATATTTACCACCGTCTCGGCGTTGCCACCTACACGCCCGACGGAGAAACGCCGACCACCTTTGAGGAAGCAGTGGAGCGCGTGAGCAAAAGGTTCGACCTCATGCGCGATTCCTCGCACTGTTACACCGTCCTCACGGGAAAAACATTTGATGGATACAATGGGTACAGCGTACAGCTTTATGACTATGGTGACCGCATTGTCATCACCGATTGCGGTGACACCAAAGATGTTTTTGACGAGGTGGAGGATGAAGAATGGGAAGCCTTGTGCAAAGAGTACGGCTTCACGCGTTCGCACTACCGTATTGAACGACAATTCCGCTCTCATCTCGACCTTTACGATTATATTGAATTTTTGGATAGAATAGCAGATCGTTTTTCTGCTACGGAAGAGGATTATGAAAACGAAGATTAAAACTTTTCTACTTGACATTACCGTGGCAATCATCGCGGGCATCGTTGTCGGTACTGCATATCATTTTTTCCAGAACAGCAACGGCTTCGCCCCGGGTGGCGTCGGCGGTCTGGCTACCATTACCACGCACCTGCTCGATGGCAAGGTGGAGTGGGGTATTCTGATGGTTGCCTTCAACATCCCCATCTTTGTGCTTGTCAGCGCATTTGTCAACAGGAAGCTCGGGTTTATGCTCAGTATCTATCTTGTGGTACAGTCCTTCCTGCCTAAATTATATACGGCGATCGGCTGGATGCCCTACTGTCTTGCCAACAATGGCGAAGACTTCAATATTCTTTTCGCCGCGATTGCGACAGGCGTCATCTCTGGCTTTGGTTTCTCCCTGATGCTCCGCCACTTCGGCGCAAGCGGAGGTACTTATGGCATCAGCGTTCTGATCAAGCTCCGCAAGCCCGACCTCAATATTGCCTATGTTTCTTTCATCATGGACACTCTCGTGGTTGCGATTGCCTTCTTCGTTTATGACATGCAAATCACACCGATGATGTGTACCCTTCTCAACCTCTTTATCGCGAACATTGTGGTAGACCATGGTTTGAGTGGTATCAAGAACGGTTACAAGTTTGAGCTCATCACAGCCCAGCCCGAAGCGCTCGCCGAAGAGCTTATGCAGAAGCTTCATCACGGCGTGACACGCATCGAAGCGCACGGTATGTACTCCGGCACAGACAAAACCCTCCTGATTTGTATCATCAACAAGCGCCAGGTTGGCGATATGATGAAAATCATCAAGGCGCACCCGGATGTATTCGCCTGCTTTGAAAAGGTCAACGAGGTATTCGGCAACTTCAAGAGGAGGGTGTAAAATGAAACGCACCTTGCTCGAACGCATCCCACAGGAGCTTCCCGCAGAAATCGCAAGGCTCTGTGAAGGTGTGCGCGTATACGATAGCTCCTGCTCGCCCGAAGCGCGCGTATATTATATTGAACGCGACGAGGGAATGTACCTTAAGGTTGCAGAGCGTTCCACACTCGAAAAGGAAGCAACGCTACACGCCTATTTTCACCATCTCGGGCTGACAAGCGAGCTTCTTACCTATGAGAGTGGTGAGCGCGATTTTATGCTCACAAGACGCGTGGTGGGCGAGGACTGCACGCACGCGATGTACCTCGAAGAGCCAAAGCGCCTGGTCGATACTTTAGCCGAACGCTTGCGCATGCTCCATGAGATATCATTCGATGCGTGTCCTGTGCAAAATCGGATGACCTGCTATTTCGCCCTGGCAGAGGAAAATTACAGGACAGGAAATTATGATAAATCCCATTTCCCCGACTCCTTCGGTTACCATTCGGAAGAAGAGGCATACAGAGCGCTGGGCGAGGCAAAGAAGGCACTCACCTCCCGCGTCCTTTTGCACGGGGACTACTGCCTGCCCAATGTCATGCTCGACAACTGGAGGTTCTCGGGTTTCATTGACCTCGGGGGTGCTGGTGTCGGAGACCGACACATTGACCTCTTCTGGGGGGTATGGACACTCGGCTTCAACCTGCATACCGACGAATATGGTGAGCGTTTTCTCGATGCCTATGGCAGAGATGTGATTGACACAGATGCCATTCATCTTGTCGGCGGTTGCGAAGTATTTGGTTGATATGAAAACTTTTCTTTACATATAAAGGACATTATATGGAACATCTTTTAAAATATTCAAAACCAGCATCCCATTTTATCGAGGCGCTGGTGCTTGGAAACGGCTCTCTTGGTGCGAGTGTCTATGGCGACATCGCCTGCGAACGGATTTCCCTTAACCACGATACCTTCTGGTCGGGAACACCAAAAAAGCACCTTCACGAGGGGGCGTATGAGGCACTCACGGAGGCGAGCGCGTTTATCGCGCAAGGCGAGATTGCCGAGGGGCAACAAATCATCGAGGAGCGCTTTCACGCCAATTTCTCCCAAGCCTTCCTTCCTGTCGGAAACCTTTTTATCCAGGCAAAGCATAGCGATTGTACCAGCTATACGCGTACCCTTTCCCTTGACGATGCCATCTCGCGTGTAGAATATACGACGGCGTTTGGTAAGGCGAAAAGAGAATACTTTGTTTCTTATCCCGCGAAAGCGATGTTTATCCGTCTTACCAGCGATTTCAGGGAGGATTATACCCTCTCCTTTGATACACAGATGAAGCATCATTCCTTCTTTGCCGAGGGTGCTGTCCTTTCCATGCGTGGCAGAGCGCCGTACATCGTCCACGCGCGCGGTCACATCCCTGCGGGCGAGAGCGAACAGATTGTCTGGGATGGGGATGAGGAAACCATTTCCTTCACCGCAGCCCTGCGCGCTATCAGCGATGGCGAAGTGAGCGCAAATAACGGTCAACTCACCATCGGGAATGCGACAGAAGTCACCTTAATTCTTGTTATCAATACCAGTTTTATCTCCTACAATACGCCCCCAAAAAAGGAGCATTATGCGCTTTCCTGTGCGATGCTTGACACCCTTGCCAAGTGCGATTATTCCGCGCACAAGGAGGCGCATATCGCGGATTATCAGGCACTATATCAGCGCGTCAGGCTTGACCTCTGTTCTCCGTCTGACACGCGAGATACCGATGAAAGACTGCGTGAGGGGGACGGTACAAATGGTCTTTATGCGCTTCTCTTCAACTTCGGCAGATATCTGACCATTGCATCCTCGCGCGAGGGATCGCAGGCAACCACCCTGCAGGGCATCTGGAACGAAGAGCTCGTTCCTCCATGGCAATCCAATTACACCGTGAACATCAACACGGAGATGAACTACTGGCCGACACTGATGTGCAATCTCAGGGAATGCTATGGTCCTCTCATCGCATTCATACAGAAAATTTCTGACACGGGTAGTGCCATAGCAAAGCATTACTACCACAGAGAAGGCTTTGTTTCTCACCATAATGTCGACCTGTGGGGTATGGCAAATCCCGTCGGCCTGAAAACACAAGGCAGTGCCGTGTATGCCTTCTGGAACCTGTCTTCCGGTTGGCTCGCGCATCACCTTTACGAATATTATCTGTATACACATGATATCGATTATCTTCGCGAGGTAGCATATCCTATCCTTTGCGAGAGCGCAAAGTTTTATCTTCAAGGATTAAAGGAGGTGGACGGACACCTCGTTCACAGTCCTTCGACCTCCCCCGAAAACACCTTCCAATATCGTGGCAGGACACAAGCGGTTTCCCGTTATACAACGATGTCGCAGAGCATCATACAAAACCTGTTTTACGACATTTCATGCAGCGCGGATATTCTCGGTATCAAGGATGGCTTTGTGAAGGAAATCCGTGAAATTGCGCCCCGCCTTTCCCCCTTCCACATCGGCTCAAAGGGACAACTGCTTGAATGGGACGAGGAATATGAGGAAACTGACGAGCGGCATCGTCATATCTCTCACCTCTATGGGCTGTACCCCGGAACGCTCCTGACCACAGAAAGCACCCCTGTCCTTGCCGATGCCTGCCGTAAGAGCCTCGAGGGGCGCGGTATGGATGGCACAGGCTGGAGCCTGTCATGGAAACTCAACATAAGCGCTAAACTCAAAGACGGCGAACTCGCCTTCCACTTCATGACAAAGCAACTCTCCCCCTGTACCGAGCTCAAAACCAATATGTCAAATGGCGGTGGCACCTACCCCAATCTTCTCGACGCGCACCCGCCCTTCCAGATTGATGGTAACTTTGGCTACTGCTCTGGTATGTGTCAGCTTTTCTTACAGTGCGAGGACGGCAAAATCAAGCTTCTCCCTGCCCTTCCGAGCGCCTTCCGTGACGGCGCAGTTTCAGGACTGGTGGCGCACGGTGGCATCACAGTTGACCTTATCTGGCGCGATGGCAAACTTACCGATTGCACCTTATGTTCCCCGAAGGATATGACAATCACCATACAATACAAAGGCGCAGAGAAAACCGTCTTCCTCGATGCAAGTAAAAAAACAGATATTCATTTTTGAAAAACAAGTAACCAATCAACAGGTAAAGAGCAAAATGAAAACAAAACTTTACAAACATTATGTATTTGATTTTGATGGCACGCTCGTCGACTCGATGCCATACTATGGCGCCCTGATGCTTCGCATTCTGGACGAGGCAGGTGTCACCTACCCTGCCGATGTGCTGAAAATCATTACCCCGCTTGGCTATGGCGGTGCCGCAGACTATTTCCGTGAGACACTCGGCATGAATGAGGACCGCGAGACTCTCATTTCGCGCATGCTCGCGCTGGCAAAGGAGGACTATACCCATCATATCCCCCTGAAGGAGGGCGTAAGGGAGGCACTTTTTGCCCTCAAGGAAAAAGGGGCATCCTTAAACATTCTGACGGCAAGTCCACACGATGTGCTTGATGTCTGCCTGAAGCGACTCGGCGTATGGGAGCTGTTTGACAATGTCTGGTCCTGCGATGACTTTGCTACCACGAAGGCAGATTCCGAAATATACCGTATGGTAGCAAAAAAACTCGACACGGGGGTGGGCAAATACCTCTTTATCGATGATAATCTGAATGCCGTTAAGACGGCAAAGGCCGCGGGCGTCCCTTCGTTCGGCATCTTTGACAAATCAGGAGAGGCCTTCCGCGAGGAGCTTCGTGCAGCGGCGGACGGCTACTTGATGAAACTTTGTGACCTATTGATTTAAGGAGATACATATGAATCCCGAAACCATTCTTTACCAGCTTACAGAAACGAGCGAATTTATGATGTCCTCCGTCATCGTGACGAAAGAAAACAACTGTATCGTCATTGACGGTGGCAACCCCGAGGATATGCCTCTTCTTAAGGAATATATCGGCAAAAGACACATTTCCATGTGGATTCTTACCCACGCGCATTCCGACCATATTTCGGGCTTTATTGATGAATACAGAAAGAACGGGCTTGCCGATTTTGATATCGAAAGAGTGGTTTATAACTTCCCACCCTATGAGAAATGGTCGAAGCTCGAACATACACCCTGCCATGAATTTTTCGTTATGGATATCCACGAGACGCTCCCCGATTTTCTTTCCATCAGGGAAGGACTTGGTGAACGCGCCTATGAGGTAAAGCAGGGAGAGCGGCTGGCGGTCGATGAATGTACTATCGATTTTCTTTACACCTGGCACGAAGGGCTCTACGAGAACCCGATGAACGATTCTTCCCTGGTCTTTAAGATAACGACACCGAACAAAAGTGTTCTCTTCCTTGGCGACCTCGGTCCTGCGGGTGGTGATGTGCTGTTTGAGGAAAGCCGCCACCTTCTGAAATCGGATATTGTCCAGATGGCGCACCACGGACACATGAATGTCGGACTGGAGGTCTATGCGACCATTCTGCCCGAGGCTTGCATCTGGTGCGCGCCGATGTGGCTCTACAACGAACCAGAGCTTCCCCCATACCTTGCAAACCCCGAGAAACGGAAAAAGAATCATCGTACGCGCATGTTTGGCACCGCACTGACAAGAAAGTGGATGGCGCTTCTTGGCGTCAGAACGCATTATGTTACAGGCGAGGGCACACAAACCATATTACTTTAAACGAGGATTACCAATGGCGAAGCATATTCCAAAACCAAACGAGCGACAGAAGGAGTGGCTCTCGCGCTCTATGACCGCGTTCATACATTTCGGCATGAACACCTTCACGGGCAACGAATGGGGAGATGGCACAGACAGCCCCACCCTCTTCGCTCCCAGCGAGCTTGACACAAGACAATGGGCGAGAGTGCTTTCGGAAAGCGGATTTGACTGTGCGATTCTGACGGCAAAGCATCACGATGGCTTCTGCCTCTGGCCAAGCCACATGACCGACTATACCATCGCCGCCTCTCCTTACAAGAATGGCAAAGGCGATATCGTCAGAGAGTTTGTCGATGCCTGTCACGAATATGGTCTGCGCACAGGTATCTATCTCTCCCCCTGGGATCGTCACGAGCCCACATGGGGCACGGACGCCTACAATGATTTCTATGTCGCACAGCTGACTGAACTGCTGACGAATTATGGCACAATCCACGAGGTCTGGTGGGATGGGGCAGGCAGCAAGGACGCCATTTACGATTGGGAAAGATGGGGCAACACCGTACGCGCGCTTGCGCCCGAGGCAGTTGTCTTTGGCTCGCGTGGCGCAACCCCCTTTGTCGATGTACGCTGGGTAGGCAACGAAAAGGGTGTGGCGGGCATTCCCTGCTATGCGACACTGAAAACCTCTTCCCTTCTCGACGAGGTCACCGCCGAGCTGAATGTAGGCGACCGATATGGCGAGTTGTTTGTTCCCGCTGAGGTCGATGTTTCCATCCGCCCGGGCTGGTTTTATAAATCCGAGCAGGACGCTTATGTTCGTACACCGCAAAATCTCCTCCGCCTGTACATGACCTCGGTCGGACGGGGCGCAGGACTTCTTCTGAACATTCCGCCAGACAGAAGAGGACTCTTCCATGAAAGAGATGTATCATCTCTTCTCACCTTCGCGAGGTATCTCAAGGAAAACACAAAAGAGGACCTTGCAGAAACATCCGCCACAGTCACAAGAGAACAAACGGGTGAGAACACCTTCACCCTCACTTACCATTATCAAAAGAAAATCACTCTGAACACCATCTTTATTGACGAGAATCTACATGATGGTCAGCGTTGCTTCGGCATTGAGATTTTGGCAAAATGTGGCGCGGAATGGAAATCATTGTTTACAAATCCATGCATAGGAATGCATCTTATAAGACAATTTGAGACAACTGAAACAGATGAAATACGCATTGATATCACAGACGCCGTTGCTCCGGTAACCCTCTCCCGCGTATCCTTCTATCTTTTCGATGCCTTTGAAGAGACCACAGAGGCGAGACCGCAGGGACAAAACCTTCTCGCCAATCCATCCGCCAAGGTAAGTCGCGTGGGCAACATCCTTGACATCGACCTTGGTGGCGTCTATCCATTCAATTATTTTTGGATGGAGGGGGTGGACCTCAAAGCCTTCCGCCTTTATATATTCAACGGCGCATCCTACAATCTTGTCCACGAGGAAAAAACCTACTATGATGCCCCTGCAACCTGTCATTTTCCCGAAGCTGTCGACTATGCCTACCGCCTTCGTGTCGAGGTAGAGGAGGCGCGCCACAATCAACTTTTCGATCGGAAGATCGAGATTTTATACACAAAAAACACATAAAGGAGAACCATTATGACAAGAAAAACCTTTTCGCGCATTTCCTTCTTCATCTACCTTCTTTTCACACTCGCAAGTCTTGTTTTGGGCGTCTATTGCTTCCTCAACAGTATTACGCCTGAGGGTACCACCAATGACTTTGCGGAAGGAATTGGTAAGGCCGTCATGCTCATCCTCGGTCTGATCTGTCTCATCTACTGCGCAGTCGCCATTCTTCCCACCGTCCTCAAGGGACTTGACCTTCGCTTTGAGAAAAATGCACTCACCATCTCCTGTATCATCTTTGACATTCTCTTTGTCGCAGCGCATAGCGGCTTTGCCCTCGAAGCCTTCAAGGGTAATGCAGAGCCTCTTGCAGGCGTCCTCTCAATCGCCCTGCTTGTGTTGTCCATTCTCGCGATGGTCTCAAACATTCTCTGCATGAAGGCAAAATATTGATTTATCTCTCAAAGCCGTACCGCTATGGGTTATCGTAACCATTCCATAGCACCGCGACGGTAAAAGAAACCCGAAGTGCGCTTCGGGTTTCTTTTTTTGGTTTGCCACTTGATTTTGATAAATATTTATGTTATAATTATAAAAAAACAAGGAGTCTGTTATGATGATTCAGGAAACCCTTTCAACCCCTGTCAAAATGGAATGTGATGTGCTGGTCGCTGGTGGCGGTATCGCGGGTATCAGCGCGGCAATTGCGGCAGCTCGTGAAGGTAAGTCTGTCATTCTCTGTGAGCGTATGTTCATGCTCGGCGGTCTTGCGACGGCAGGACTTGTCACCGTTTATCTTCCTCTTTGTGACGGATATGGCAGGCAGGTGTCCTTCGGTATTTCAGAAGAACTGCTTCGCCTCTCTGTCGCAGAGTCTCCCATAGACAGTCGTGGTTATCACGATTGGATTGCCCACCCCGAAAGCGAGCATAACGAAAACACACCTCGCTATGCCGTTGACTTTAACCCTCATCTCTTTGCTATCAACACAGAAAAGCTTCTCCTCTCTCTCGGCGTGAAAATCCTCTACGGCACGACCGTTGTGCAGGCGCTTGCAAAAAATGGTCTGGTCGAGGCAGTCATCTGCGAAGGAAAAGCCGAGCGTTTCGCCATTCGCGTCAAAGCGGTTGTAGACTCAACGGGTGATGCCGATGTGGCAACCTTTGCCGATATTCCGACCGCCCTGTTCAAGCAAGGAAATGTTCTCGCTGGTTGGTACTACTCGGTGAGTGAACAGGGTTACAAACTCCACATGGTAGGTGCATGCGATGTGCCCGATGAGGATAAAAACGGCACGGAAGGAAAACCACTGATACAGCGCCGTTTCCAGAGTATCGAAACGGTTGAACTTTCCGAGCAGACAATTCTCTCTCACGAGGCAACACATAACCACTATCTGCGTATGCAAAAGACGGATAAAACACACGAGCCCGTCACAATTGCGAGCATACCGCAGGTCAGAATGACGCGTCGCGTCGATGGCGAATATACACTCGATACCCCCGAGATGCATACCTTCTTTGCCGATTCCATCGGTCTTGTTTCCAACTGGAAAAAGAGAGGTCCCGTCTACGAGGTTCCCTTCCGTACGCTCTATTCTGACAAGGTAAAAAATGTATTTTTTGCTGGCAGATGTACCTCCTGTACCGATGCAATGTGGGACATCATGCGTGTCATTCCCTGCTGCGCCGTCACAGGCGAAGCGTCGGGAATCGCATCCGCCCTCTTTGCTGAATGCGGTGAGGTTTCTCTTCTCACCTTGCAGGAAAAACTTCAAAGTCGTGGCGTAGTTCTTCACGAAAAAGACCTTAAATGACAATTGTTGTTTACATATAAACATGATTTATACGAAGATTACAAAGATTGCGCTCCGTATTTGCTTTGACGCGCACAAGGAACAACTTGACAAAACAGGACTGCCCTATGTCTTTCACCCGTTTCACCTTGCCGAGCAGATGACGAGCGAGGGCGCGTGCGTATGCGCTCTCCTGCACGATGTCATGGAGGATACCCCCATCACACGCGAGGAACTGGAAGAGATGGGAATACCGCGGGAATATACCGATATTCTCACACTTCTTTGCCACAAGGAAGGCGTACCTTATATGGACTATATCCAGGCCCTTTCCCATAACAAAGCTGCGCGCGAGGTAAAAATAGCCGATCTGCGCCACAACAGCGACCTTTCCCGACTTGACAATATAGATGAGCACATGCTCGAAAGGCAGGAAAAATATAGAATTGCCCTCGAATATCTTTTATCGATTGGAGAATAATGTATGAGAGTTATGAAGCGACACACGGGACTGAAAATCTTCCTTGGCATCCTTTCCGTGCTTTTGATTTTACTCGCCGTCTATTTCATCCGCTTTGCGATTCACAAAAACGAGCCTGACACCTATGGCTCTTACAAAATGGAGGGACAAGCGTTTGACCTTTCCCTTTTTCCATCCCTCACGATTGACAAGGAGTGTGAGAGCCTTCGCGTCATGCAGATTGCCGACCCGCAAATCAAGTTCGGCTTCATGACACATGATAAAAAGACGATGGATCTTATCGACCGTGCCATCCGAACGCAAAAGCCCCATATCTGTGTGGTGACGGGTGACTTGACGATGTCCCTCTTCACTTACGATGCGTACAAATATTTTGCCAACTTCATGGAAGAGCGCGAACAATACTGGACGCTCACATGGGGCAACCATGATCTTGAATTTGACAGCAGCGCATACACCCTCTGGAATCTGCTCAAAGATTATAAATACTGCCTTTTCGATGTTGGTCCATCCGATGTCAAGGGCGCGTCGAACTTTATTGTCCCCGTCTATCGCGCGGACGAGGATGTCCCCGCATATGCCCTCATTATGCTCGATTCGGGTATGTATCCCGAGGGTGGCGGCGGTCTGTCCTGGATTTATGACCATTTCGACGCGTCACAGCTCGGCTTCTACCAATGGGCAATCGATGGTCTGCAATCCCTCAACCCCGATATTGCGACCTCGCTTTACTTTCACATTCCCATTCAGGAATTCGCCTCGATGTATTACGCAAATCTCGGTGAAAACTCTCCTGTCGATATCACATCTCTTCTCCCTGTGCGCGATGTAAACGGCACGGTATGCGAGGATGACAAGGATGCCGAAGAGTGCATTGACGAGGGCTATACCGTCGGCATTTACTACCAGGGTGAAAATACAGGCCTGTATGACCTCGTTCGGCAATACGGATCGACCACCGCGATGTTCGTCGGTCATGACCACGCCAACACCCTGCGTGGCTTCTATGGTGATATTTATCTCTGCTATGGCAGATGCGCAGGATATCACACCTATCCTCTTTTTGAAAAAGCAAACTGGCTCACCGACCTTCTTGGAGTAAGTGATGCCATCTACTTCAATCAGGAAATGTGGAAGGATGCGCATGGCGTGCCTTATGAAAAAGGCGTTACCATCATGGATGTCTCTCTCGCAGATGCCACCTATGGCGAATTTATTGTATACGATAAGGCGGATAGTGAACTGAAATGAAAAATACAGAAATCACGCCACACTCCCTGTGGCGTCACTATAAGGGCAACCGCTACGAGGTGCTTGCCCTGGCAAAGCATAGCGAAACACTCGAGGACCTCGTGGTCTATCGCGCCCTGTATGGAGAAGGTACGGTATGGGTGCGCCCACGCTCCATGTGGCTCGAAACCGTTATAACAAGCGAGGGCGAAGTATCACGCTTCACGCTGGAAGAAAACAAAGAAGGAGAAAAATAACATGTGGGAAAAAGCCCTGTATGTCTTTCTGATATCCATTCTTCCTATCATTGAGCTTCGCGGTGCCGTTCCCGTCGGCGCGGCGCTCGGTCTGCCATTTTATATTTACGCACCGCTCGCGGTGCTTGGCAACCTGTTGCCTGTCCCCTTTATTCTGCTCTTCATTCCTAAAATCCTTGACCTGCTCGAGCGCGTAAAGCTCTTTCGTCCTCTCATTCAATGGATACGGAAAAAAGCAAATCGAGGACTTGTCAGAATGCAAAAATACGATAAGAAAGAAAAAAGCGGGACAACCACAAGCGAAGAAGCCACACCTGAGGTGTGCGCTTGTGAAGAAACCGCGCCCGAAGCAATTATGCCCGAGCCAACTGCCACTGCAGAAGTCGCGCACGAAGCGATTGTACCTGAAAAGAAAAAGCAACTGTCTATGGGCGCATTTTTGGGGCTCCTTCTCTTCGTCCTCATCCCCCTGCCCGGCACAGGTGCATGGACAGGCTCTCTTGTCGCATCCCTTTTTGATTTCCCGAAGAAACAAAGTTTTCTCGCCGTCACCCTTGGCGTTCTCGGCGCTTGTGTCATCATGACGCTCGCGAGTGAGGGCGTCGTATCGATTTTCAAGATTTTCTTGTAATTTGACAACTTATGGTTACAAAAGACAGAGTAATGCGCTTCAATAACTTCTCCTCCTATATGAGAAAAACCTATGGAGGAAACCTTGAAAAAATATGTCTGGACGGCAACTTTACCTGTCCGAACCGCGATGGGACGCGAGGCGTGGGAGGTTGCATCTTCTGTGGTGCGCGAGGAGCAGGCGACCATATCGAAGGGCTTGTCGATATTCAGGGACAACTGAAAAACTTCTTTCTTGCGCGTCCGAAGGTCAAACGCGCTATCGCCTATTTTCAGAATTTCACAGGCACATATGCCCCCGTGGAGGTTCTTGAAAGGCTCTATCTCGACGCTATATCCGACGAGCGTGTTCTGGTACTTGCCATAGGCACACGCCCCGATTGTATCAGCGAAGAAATCTGTGTCCTGCTTGAAAAAATCTCGACACGGGTGGATGTCTGGGTAGAACTCGGACTACAAACCATCGACGATGATGTCGCCGCATTCTGTAATCGGGGCTATCGCACCGAGGAGTTCGGGCGAGCGTATGAGATGCTTACGCGCCACGGTATCGGCGTTGTCGCGCATATGATGGTCGGACTTCCCAACGAGGATTTTGAGGGAACAAAACGCACACTTGCATACCTCAACACCTTCCGTCTCGCCGGCATCAAGATTCACTCGGTCTATGTGATGCGTGATACGAAACTTTGCGAGATGTATGAAAGAGGCGAATATACCCCTCTCTCACGAGAAGAATATGTCCGTCGTGTTGTCTATATCCTGACGCACTTACCCCCCGATCTTATCGTGCATCGTATTACAGGCGACTGTGTGAAATCGATGCTTGTCGCGCCCGAATGGAATCGCGACAAAAATGCTACCTTATCCGAGATTTACGATGCCCTCGAACGCCAAAATCTCACGCAGGGTTGCTTTTATCAGAGCAACTGATATCCATAGTAAAAGAGAGAACAAACCGATCAGAATCCTCTGTCAGAATGCTCTCTCTTTTTCTTAATTTTTCGGGACAAAATCACAAAGGGCTATCACAAAAGGCGTGTCGCCCTCGCCTGACACATCCCCTGCGACCACGCGTCCGCGGGAGATGAACAGATTGACATACACCGCGCCATCTCTCTCGCAATTTGTGACCTCATAGGTGTATCGCACAAGGCGCTTTCCTGTATATTTAGAAAGGTCAAGCCCCTGCTTTTTCTGCAACTCATTGTAGGAAAGAAGAACGCGGTCGAGGCTTTCCGAAACCGTAAAGTTCTCGCTCTGCTCGCTCTCCTCCTTCACTTCGATGCCAAACTGTTTTAAAAAGTCTATTCTCTCTTCCTTTGTTCTTACACCACTGTAATGGATGACCTCGCCATCCGCCATAGCGTACACGCTCTCGCCGCCACCAAAGAACAATACCAGAAGAAAGACACTTACTGACAGCACAAGCACAAGGGCGAAACGAAGGCTCGTCGCCCGAACTGTATACATAAACATAAAACACCCCTCCTTTTGTTTTCAGTTTATGCCACAGAGAAAGAAAAAAGAACAAGGACCGCCGAAAAAATTTCCGACGGTCTTGCTCTGTATCAAAGGGAGTATTTTACGCATGGGATATGAAAGAGGGTATATCCCGTGTCAAAAAACGAATTAGTTGTGGCAGCAGCAACAAAAAACAACAATGATGGCGAGAATGATAATCCAGGTGCAGTTATCGTCGAAAATACGGCAGAAGCAATTGCTATTCATATATGTCTTACCTTTCAGAGAGAAGTGTTCTATGTGCGGGCAGCCGTCCTGCTACCCCACACACTAACATTCTATGAGGGCATCCATTTTTTGTTACTGCAAAAAACTCCTGCGGGAGATTTTCATTCTGCCCGAGGAGGTTTTTCATTTTTGGTCCGTTTTGAACCGTAGCGCTCGCTTCAGAAACGGTATCTATCGGAAGGAGAACACAACTTCGTTTTTCTCGTTCAGGACAAGCTTTCCATCGAAGCGTTTTCCCGTACGCTTGGAGAGAAAGCCTCGGATGGTCGCCGTCGAGCGCGTTGCGAGAAGGCGCATGATTTCGTACTTTGAAATATCACGGTGACAGATGGAAAGACCGATGCGGAAGTCACAGCCTTCGGTATAACCGATACAACCGTAAGCATTTTTTCCGCGGATGACATTACGCCCGCATTTGGGACACGGCCCTAAAATTTCGCCGAGCTTTCCCGTATCCTCATTCAGAATGATATCGGGGGGCGGCGCGCTCCGCGCAAATACGGCGGCAATCTCACTTTGGGCAAGAGCAACCGCCTCGTCCACACGCATCTGTCCGTGATAGACCGCTTTGAGCGCTTTACCAAGCTCGCTTGTCTTATATTTATCCATCGCAATAGACAGGCGCTCGAGCGTTTCAATCAATCGCTCGCCACCCTCGAGAATGGTATACACATCTTTTTTGAGAGCGATATAGCCGCTCTTCTTCGCGTTATCGATAATGCCCGTCCTGGTCGCTTCTGTACCAAGTTCAAGTCCTTCAAAAATGGCACGATAATCGTCGGCATCGTCCACCTCACCATTTTCTTCCAGCTCCTTCGCCTTCGCCTTATCGTCCTTGAAGGGATTTTTCAGATAATTATTCAGCGTCTCGATGGTGTAGTGCTTCGGAGGGGTGGTTTGCTTCGTCTGTGGTCTGAAATGGATGTTGACGCTCTCACCTTCTTCCAGGTTCGGGAGGATTTTATCCTTTGTTGTCGCGTCGTCATACTTCATCCAGCCCTGCTCGAGAATGACAGTGCCTTTGAGAACAAATTCCTCGTATTCACCGACCTTGATATGAATCTCACTCTTCTGTGCGACACATTCCTCGGCACAGAATACCGCCACAAAACGACGCATAACGGTCGAATAAACCTGCATTTCCTTTTCGGAAAGTTTATTTTTGTCGGGAATTTTATAGGTCGGTGTCAGGGCGGAGTGCGATTCGATTTTGGAATCGTCAAAAATCGCCTTGGAGTCCTTGAATTTCACAGGGTATCCCAGTTTTGATACATTCTGGAGAATGGTGCGCATTTTGCCCTTCTCCGCGGTAGCAAGGTACTCGGAGTTGGTACGGGGATAGGTAAGATAGCCTTCCTCGTAAAGTTTCTGTATGATAGCAAGGCTTTCTGCCATTGACATCTTGTATTTTTTGCCAAGCACATTCTGCAAGGTCGAGAGCGAATAGAGCTTACCTGGATAAATTTTATCCTGCTTGCTCCTGACCGAGGTCACCACAGCGCCCGTCGCATTGTAAAGTTCGGCGAGGGCGAGCGCATCGCTCTCCTCGGTGTTTTTAAATTTCTTCTTCGAGGTAAGCTCTACCTTTTCTCCATGGGTGAGTTCCGCGCTTGCAATCACAAAATAGTTCTCGGGCTTGAAGTTGCGGATTTCCATATCCCTCTCGTAAATCGCACGCACAATCGGAACAATCACCCGGCCTACGCGCAGAAGATTACCCGAAAGAATTGTCGCGTATCGCGTAAGGTTCACACCATAGAGCCAGTCGATATAGGTACGGGCAAGACCTTCTCCTGCGAGCAGGTCATATTCGCTCTCTTCTTTCATTTCCGAAAGTGCCTGGCGGACGGTCTCGGGTGTCTGGTCGGGAAGCCAGAGACGGAGAAAGCGTTTTTTCGTTTTCAGCGCATGCTCAACGCACAGACGGACGATAATCTCACCCTCGCGGTCGGCGTCTCCCGCATTGACAACGGTGTCGACATCCGCGCGGTTGCAAAGCGTTTCGATAATATGGAACTGCGCCTTCACACCAGCGTCGACCTTATCGCCCTCGCGACGCAGTTCAAACTGGAACTTTTCAGGGAAACAGGGCAGATTCTGAAGCGTCCACCCCTTCGCACCCTCGGGCGCAGGATTATAATGCTCAATATCGCAAAGAGAGAACAGGTGGCCAAACGCCCAGGTCACAATATATCCCTGACCGACAAAAAAGCCTTTTTCCTTTTTCATCTCGCCAATGCCCGCACAGATATTTCTCGCGAGGCTCGGCTTTTCCGCTATAATCAGTACCACGCTTTTCTCTCCTTTCGTTTCAGAATACTACCATTGTAACATAAAGTGAAGAAAAATACCACCCCTTTTTTTGATTTTTTTGCTTTTTTGTGAAATATGGCGAATTTTCTATCCCAAACTAACAAAAATGAAAAAAGGTGCTTCCCTTTTATTTTTTAATATGTTATAATATTGATATAATAGGGAAGGAAGCCCCCAGGCGAACAATACTATGTCAAAACTTTACTTCAAATACGGAGCGATGGGCTCGTCCAAGACGGCGCAGGCTCTCATCACCAAATTCAATTATGAGGAACGCGGTATGCGTGTCTGGCTTATCAAACCGTCCATTGATGACCGCGACGGCGCCGATATCATCCGCTCACGCATCGGGCTGGAAGCGAAATGCCGCGTCATTACGCCCGAGGAAAATATCATCGATGTTTTCCGTCATCTGGAAGAGCGGGTAGATGTTATCATCGGTGACGAATGCCAGTTCTTCACCCCCGACCAGATTGACCACCTGCGTGAGATTGTCAACGATTACGATATTCCCGTTCTCTGCTTCGGTCTGCGTACCGACTTTCTGACGAGGCTCTTCCCGGGCTCGCGTCGTCTGGTCGAGGTCGCGGATTCCATTGAGGAAATCAAGACCATATGCGCCTGCGGTCGCAAGGCGATTGTCAACGCGCGTATCGACGGAAGCGGACGCATCGTTACCGAAGGCTCGCAGATTGTTCTCGGTGGCAACGATTGCTATATTGCAATGTGCCACGCCTGCTGGCTCGACCGCGTCAGACAGGAAAAGAACGAAATTATATTCCCCCTGTAAAAATGCTCTATAAAGGAGAAACGATATGAAACTTGAAGAAATCTTACAAAGATGTGATCACACCCTCCTGCTCCAGGGTGCAACCTGGGATGAAATCCGTGCAGTATGCGATGACGGCATCCGTTTTGGCACCGCCTCGGTCTGCATTCCCCCATGCTATGTCAGACAAGCGAAGGAATATGTCGGTGACAAACTGAAAATCTGTACCGTTATCGGCTTTCCGTACGGTAATATGACAACAAAAACAAAGGTATTTGAAACAAGAGATGCCATTGAAAACGGCGCGGACGAAATCGATATGGTTATCAATATCGGTATGCTGAAAGACAAAAAATACACCGAGGTCGAAGAGGAAATCCGCGAGATCAAAGCGGCGTGTGGCGATAAAATACTGAAGGTCATTATTGAGACCTGCCTGCTCACAGATGAGGAAAAGGTCGAAATGTGCCACATTGTCACCCGCGCAGGTGCGGACTTTATCAAGACATCGACAGGATTTTCCACCGGTGGCGCTACCTTTGCTGACATCGAGCTCTTCGCCGCGCATGTAGGCGAGGGCGTACAGATCAAAGCGGCAGGTGGTATCGCCTCGCTTGAAGATGCGGAGGGTATGATTGCCCGTGGCGCGAGCCGTCTTGGCACGAGCCGTATTGTCAAAATTGCAAAAAATCAAAAAGTTTCGGAAGGATATTAAAACCATGAGCACAAAATTTCACACCCCACATATCAAAGCCACCCCTGCGGATTTCGCAAAAACCGTACTGATGCCCGGAGATCCTCTCCGCGCAAAATTCATCGCAGAAACCTTCCTCAAGGATGCGCGTCTTGTGAACAATGTGCGTGGCATTCAGGGCTACACTGGTACCTATGATGGTGAGTTCGTCTCCGTTATGGCGAGCGGTATGGGTATCCCCTCGATTGGTATTTACTCGTACGAGCTCTTCAAGTTCTTCGATGTGGACAACATCATCCGCGTAGGCTCGGCAGGAGGCCTTGCAGACGAGCTTCAGCTCCGCGATATCGTCATCGGCATGGGCGCCTCCACCACCTCCCGTTTTGCTTCACAATATGACCTCGATGGTACCTTTGCGCCTATTGCGAACTATGACCTGATGCGCGTTGCTATCGAAGAGACCGAAAAAATCGGTGCGAGATACAAGGTAGGCAACCTGCTCTCGAGCGATGTGTTCTATAACGCAAATCCCACCTTCAACGAAAAATGGAAGAGAATGGGCGTGCTTGGCGTTGAGATGGAAGCGGCAGGTCTGTATATGAATGCTGCCTACCTCGGCAAACGCGCACTTGCCATCTGCACCATATCCGACCACATTATCCGAGGCGAAGCGCTCGATGCGGATGCGAGACAGACCTCCTTCACCGAGATGATGGAGATTGCTCTTCATACCGCCGTACGCATGGCGCACAAATAAGAGCAAATCATTTTTTGGAGACTGTTATGAAACGAATTTTTCTCTTTGTTCTCGACTCCTGCGGTATCGGTGAGGCCCCCGATGCCTCTGCCTTTGGCGACGCAGGTGCGAACACCATGAAGCGCATCAGCACTTCCCCGAAGTTCTGTGCGCAGAACCTGATAAAGCTTGGACTTGGCGCGATTGACGGCTGCGAATATCTTGACACGGGTGCCTCTTTCTCGGGCGCTGTGGCTCGTCTTCGCGAGCTTTCGCGCGGAAAAGACACCACCATCGGTCATTGGGAGATTTCAGGTATCGTATCCGAGCGTCCCTTGCCCACCTACCCGAACGGCTTCCCGAAATCCATCCTCGATGCATTCTCACAGAAGGTCGGCCGCGGCGTCCTCTGTAACCTTCCCTATTCTGGTACGGCAGTTATCGACAAATATGGCGAAGAGCATATGAAAACCGGTGACCTTATTGTTTATACCTCGGCGGACAGCGTATTCCAGATTGCCGCACACGAAGAGGTGGTTCCCCTTGAGAGTCTGTACGAATATTGCCGTATCGCAAGAGGCATTCTGACAGGTGAGCATGGCGTAGGCAGAGTGATTGCGCGTCCCTTTGTCGGGGAGGTCGGCTCGTTTCGGAGAACACCGAACCGCCATGATTTCTCTGTCCTCCCTCCGAAGCCCACAATGCTTGATGCCATCAGTCAGAGTGGCAAAGAGGTGATTGCTATCGGTAAAATCACCGACATTTTCGCTGGTCAGGGCATCACGAGATCGACCTTCACCCACTCGAATACCGAGGGTATGGAGGAGACGATGAAGGTTCTGCTCGACAAGACCTTTACCGAAGGTCTGTGCTTTACCAACCTTGTCGACTTCGATATGCTCTACGGTCATCGCCAGGATATTGATGGATATGCGGCGGCGCTGGCAGAATTTGATGCCTTCCTCCCCACCTTTATGGAGAACATGGGAGAAGAGGATATCCTGATGATAACCGCCGACCATGGCTGTGATCCCGGGGACACCTCGACCGACCACACGCGCGAATATGTACCTCTCATCATATATGGCAAGGGTGTGGAGGCGAAAAACCACGGTACAAAGGATGGCTTTTCCACCATCGCGCGCTTTGTCACAAAGGCGCTCGGCGTAGAGTACACGCCGGATGGCGCGAGCGAGCTTATATGAGGTGGACAGATGAAAGACGAAATGCTGTCTACCCTCGCCCGTGAGGCGAGAGAATTATCTTATTGTCCCTATTCTTCGATGGCGGTAGGCGCTGC
This sequence comes from Clostridia bacterium, assembly GCA_017508465.1. Classification (GTDB taxonomy): domain Bacteria; phylum Bacillota; class Clostridia; order Oscillospirales; family CAG-272; genus UBA1740. The sequence continues at coordinate 8,813 of JAFVYW010000034.1, read as the reverse complement.
CTTGCTCGGAAAGTCGGGCAAGGTATACCTTGGCGCTAATATCGAAAACGCTTCCTTTACTCCGACGGTCTGCGCCGAACGCGTTGCCTTCTTCAAGGCGATAAGCGAGGGAGAAAGGGAATTTGTCAAAATCGCAATTTCAGGCGGTCCGAAAGGAGAGCCTGTCAGAAAATCCTTTGCCCCCTGTGGCGTATGCCGTCAGGTAATGCGTGAATTTTGCTCGGGCGATTTTGAGATTATGCTTGTCGGAGAGACAATTGAAAAATATACCTTGGAAGAACTGTTTCCTGCTTCATTCAGCAAAGAAAATATGGAATAATGCAAACTTTTGTTTGCCATTTTGATAGTTTTTCCATAAAGGAGATGTAAGAATTGAGAATGTATGATATCATCACCAAGAAGAAAAGAGGGGGCGAACTCACCAAGGAAGAGATCGACTTCTTTATAGCGGGCTTTACGCGTGGCGAGATTCCCGACTATCAGGCCTCCTCTCTTCTGATGGCGATTTGCTTTGTCGGCATGACAGACAAGGAAACCTATCTTATGACCGATGCCATGATGCACTCGGGAGACACACTTGACCTCTCGCGCTTTGGCGAGTTGTCTGTCGACAAGCACTCCACAGGTGGTGTCGGCGATAAGACAACTCTCGTTGTCGCGCCTCTCGTCGCCTCCCTCGGCGCAAAGGTGGCGAAAATGAGTGGACGCGGTCTTGGTCATACCGGTGGCACGGTCGACAAGCTCGAATCCTTCGCGGGCTATCGCACCGAGCTTTCTCCTGAAGAATTTATGAGGCAGGTTGAAGAGGTTGGTATTTGTGTTATCGGTCAGAGTGGCGAGCTCGCTCCTGCTGATAAAAAGCTCTATGCTCTGCGCGATGTCACCGCGACGGTCGATTCCATTCCCCTGATTACGGGTTCGATTATGTCGAAGAAGCTTGCCGCAGGCTCAAAGTCCATCGTTCTTGATGTCAAGTACGGCTCTGGTGGCTTTATGAAAACCCCCGGAGACGCCGAGGCTCTCGCGCGCAAAATGGTGCGTATCGGTCGCTCGCTCGGCAGACGGGTTGCCGCCTTGATTACCTCGATGGATGCCCCTCTCGGCTATGGCATTGGTAATGCCATTGAAGTGCGTGAAGCGATGGAGGTTCTGCGTGGAAGAGGTCCTTCCGACCTTCGTGAAGTCTGTCTCTCCCTCGCCTCGACAATGCTCCACCTCTCCCTCGGGTATTCTCCCGAAGAGGCAAGAGCGCTTGCCACCGAGGCACTCGACCAGGGACTTGCGCTACGCAAGTTCGAGGAATGGATTTCCCGCCAAGGCGCGACTTCACTCGAGCTACCTTTAGCAAAATACGAAAAAACCGTCTATGCAACCCATAGCGGATACTTAAACAAAATCGATACCGAAGCGGTCGGCAATCTCTCCGTTTCGCTCGGCGGTGGCAGACGGCAGAAAACGGATAAAATCGACCACACCGCAGGAATCATCCTCTCCCTCTCTCTCGGTGACTATGTGGATGCGGGCGCACCTATTGGCGTCCTGTATACCACGGAGCATCCCGAGGCGCTCGATGCCGTAGCGTCCGCCCTCGCACAGACGCTTACCATTGAGGATAAGAAAACAGAGGCACTGCCCCCCTTGATTTATAAGACCATTTTAGGAGACGAAGAATGAAACGCGCATTTATCATCGGCATCGCCGGCGGTACAGGAAGTGGAAAAACCACCCTCGCCGACAATATCGTACAACACTTCGGCGAGAATATCACCCTGCTCTGTCACGATGATTATTATAAGGCACACGATGACCTTCCCTATTCCGAAAGGGAAAAGCTTAACTATGACCACCCCGACGCCTTCGACAGCGAGCTTTTGATATCGCACCTCGAGGCGCTCCGCCGTGGCGAAAGCATCGAATGCCCGATTTATGATTACACCATCCACAACCGAAGCGACAGAACAAAAACCATCCGCCCGACGCCTGTGATTTTACTCGAGGGCATTCTGATTTTTGATGCCCCCGAGCTTCGTTCCCTCTTCGATATGAAAATTTTCGTCGACACCGACGCCGATGTCAGAATTCTGCGCCGTATCGTGCGCGATGTGCGCCACCGCGAGAGAACGCTCGAGTCGGTTATCTCGCAATATCTCACGACGGTAAAGCCGATGCACGAAGCATTTGTCGAGCCATCGAAAAAGTACGCCGACATCATCGTTCCCGAAGGCGGAGACAACCCCGTTGCCTACGGTATGATTATCGGTCAGATTGAGAAAATTCTCGAGGAAAGAGCGCAAAGATAAAAGACCATTCCTCTGCTGATTTTTTCCTTCGAGATTGTTAAAAAATAATTTTATACAAAAAAAGCGTGTGAAGCACCCCGTTTCCACGCTTTTTTTGCATTTTTGTTTGGCAAATGTAACAAAATATATAACAATAGGTAGAAACTCTTGCTTTTTTACCCATTTTGTGCTAAAATGTTATCGTAGAAAATTGTGGTTTCGGAGGGCGTATGGGTAAATTTATCCACATAATGCATTGGGTGAACATCGTCTTTCAATCTCTTTTCTCCCTTCTCTTTCCCGTAGCGCTCGGCATAGGTGGTTCATACCTGCTGGTGCGTTATGCCTCGGTCGGCGAATGGATTTACGCCGTGCTGATTCTCGTCGGGTTCTTCACAGGCATGGTATCGATGGTGCGCTTTATCCTGATGGCTTCACGCGCGGTAACAAATCTGGAAGAAGAAGAGAAGGCGCGTAGAAAACTCAAAAAATAAAGAAGGTGTTTCCTTGAATACAAATGAAAAAAATCCCGTCCTCTATGAGACACTCCGCGTTCTCGTCGGAGAGGTCATCGTAGTTGTGCTTACGGTAGGTGTCTTTCTTTTGCTCGACCTCTTTTCCCTTGTCGACTTCTCTTATACTGTCATCACAGGTGCCGCGCTCGGCGCGCTTGTGATTGTACTCAATTTCTTCTTCCTCGCCCGTTCGACCGATAAAATCGCGCTCGAAGCAATGGCGGCGAGAGGTGTGGGAGAGATGGACGAAGAGGAAATCGAAAAGTTCACCAAGGAACAGTCGGCAAAGATGAATAACGCGATAAAGCTCTCATTCCTGCTTCGTACGGGAAGCATGCTCGTCGCGCTGATTGTCGCGCTGATTACGCCATATTTCAATGCAATCGCGACTCTTGTCCCCTTGCTTATGTTACGCCCCATACTTACCGTCAGCGGACTGCTTCGCAGAAAGGAGGATGTCGATGCAACTGGAGATTAACGGTGCGAAAATATATTTTGAGATTCCGATATATGGTGACATTAAAATCCCCGTCACACAAACGATGGTATCGCTCCTCGTTGTCACCATTCTGCTTCTCACCCTGACATTTATCGCATCCCGTAATATCAAAAAGCGCCCTGGAAAATTACAGGTTCTCGTTGAAAAAGTCGTCACGATGCTCTACAATCTCGTCGAGAGCTGTATGGGCAAGCACAATCTGAAGTTCGCGCCCTATATCGGTACGCTCTTCTGTTGTTCCTTCTTCGGCTCTGTCATTGGCATGACCGCCATATTCCGTTCCACCACCGCAGACCTCTCGGTCACAGGCGCGTGGGCGCTCATCACCACAGGTCTTGTGTGGTATAACAACATCAAAAACAACGGTTTCCTCGGCTGGCTCAAGGGCTTTACCGAGCCTGTCGTTGTGATGACGCCGATGAACATCGTCAGCGAAATCGCGAACCCTGTCGCTATGGCATTCCGTCACTTCGGTAATGTCGCAGGCGGCTCGGTTCTGACCGCTCTTATCTATGCGGCACTCGCCGCGCTCAACAATGTGGTGTTCGGCTTCTTGCCCGAGGCAATCTTCGCCGTAATGCCCCCCATCTTCCAGGTAGGTATTCCCGCTATTCTGTCGATTTACTTCGACCTTTTCTCCGGCTTCGTCCAGGCGTTTGTATTCTGCCTGCTCACGATGATTTATGTCGGCGAGGCATCTCCGCCTCCCGCCACCGTTCCCGCAACATCCGAAGCGCAGAGCGCAGAGGTTGCACCCGAGGGTGTTGAAGAGGTCGCGCTCACCGAAGGTGAAATCGTAGTCGATAGCACTACCAAAGAATAACAAAAACAAACAAAAAATAAAAAAATAAAACTTTTCTTTTCAGGAGGAAAACAAAATGGAGTACAATCAGTTTTATCTGGATGCCTTTAAGGCACTCGCAGCAGGTCTTTGCATGGGTATCGGTTCCATCGGTCCCGCAATCGGTGAAGGTAATGCCGTAGGTAAGGCACTTGAAGGCATGGCTCGTCAACCCGAGGCTGCCGGCAACCTTCGTACCAATATGATTCTCGGATGTGCAATCACCGAGACGACGGGTATCTACTCGCTCGTTATCTCCCTTCTTCTTTTGTTCGTATTCAAAAACGGCTAAAATGAGCGTCGGTTGACGACAAAAAAGAAAACAGGAGAATTATAATGGAATTGTTTTTAGATAAGTTTGAAGGATTTGTCGGAGTCAACTTCTGGACAATGCTCTTCGCTTGGGTAAACATTCTCATTCTCTATCTCGCTATGCGTAAATATCTCTTTGGTCCGATCAAGAATATGATTGACTCGCGCCAGAAGGAAATTGACGACCTTTACGCCGATGCCGAAGCCAGCCGTGAAAGCGCGCAAGCGATGGAAGCGGAATACCAGGAAAAGCTGGCAAAGGCGGAGGAAGAGGGCGAAGAAATCCGTCGCACCGCCCAACGCCGTGCCACCCTTCGTGAAGAAGAAATTCTTCGCGAGGCAGAGGAGAGCGCCCGCCGCACCCTCCGCCGCGCCGAAGAGCAGGTGGAGCTTGAGCGCGCACGCGCCCTGAATGAAGTCAAGGACGAGGTCGGCGCTCTCGCTGTTGAAATCGCTACGGCCATTATCGGCCGTGATGTCGCAGGGGAAGAACACTCTGCACTTATCGATGCCTTCATTGATAATGTCGGCGAGGATAAGTAAAGGCGAGGGATGCGATGAAGAATTTGGAGCAACAATTCGCAAGCGCAATATTTGAACTCGCGACCGAAACGGGCGAGGTGGATATCGTGCGCGACGAATTGCATCTGATAGAGGATGTACTCAAAGAAAACCCGACATACAAAGCACTTCTTGACACCCCTGCCGTCACGCGCGAGGAAAAGCTCGCCATGGTGGAAGAGGCATTCGCCTCTCTTTCATCGGGGAATGTCAGGAACTTACTCAAACTCCTGACGGAGCGCCGCGAATGCTATATGTTCTCGTCCATTGTCCGCGCTTATGACGCGATGTATGACGAGGCGCTCGGCATTCTGCGTGTGGAAGCGCTCACCGCATATGCGATGACGGACGCACAGAAGGTCGCCCTGACGGAGAAGCTCACCAGAAAAACAGGAAAGAATATCATCCTGACGAACACGGTAAAGCCCGAGCTTCTCGGTGGCGTTCTGCTTCGCTATGGTGAGGTACAGCTTGACGGTACGCTGAAGAGCCGACTCGACACACTCTCCGAGTCCATCGCAAGCGTCATTGTCGACTGATAATGAATACAGAAGTTGGTGAATAAGATGCACTCAAAAGTAGATGATATCAGTAAAATCATCAAAGAACAGATAAGAAATTACAGTGCAGCGACAAAACAGGACGAAGTTGGCTATGTCATCTCGGTAGGTGACGGTATTGCCAAGGTTCACGGTATGGAAAACTGCCGTGCAAACGAGCTTGTCGAATTTGTCGATGGCACTTACGGTATGGCACTCAACCTCGAGGAAACCTTCGTCAGCGTTGTTATTCTCGGCGCGGATGTCGGTATCAGCGAGGGCAGTATCGTCAAGAGGACGGGACGCGTTGTCTCCGTTCCTGTCGGCGAGAAAATGATTGGCCGTGTTGTCAACGCGCTTGGTGCGCCGATTGATGGCAAAGGCCCGATTGCCTCCGAGGAATACCGCCCCATTGAAAGAAAAGCGGCGGGTATTATTGAAAGAAAATCGGTATCCGTACCGCTTCAGACAGGTATCAAGGCGATCGACTCGATGATTCCCATCGGCCGTGGTCAGCGTGAGCTTATTATCGGTGACAGACAGACGGGTAAAACGGTTATCGCGACCGATACCATTATCAACCAGAAGGGTAAAGATGTTATCTGCGTCTATGTCGCAATCGGACAGAAGCAGTCCACCGTTACCGAGGTGGTAGATACCCTTTACAAAAACGGAGCGATGGACTACACCGTTGTCGTATGTGCGACGGCGAGCGAGTCGGCTCCCCTGCAGTACATCTCCCCCTATTCGGGCTGTACCATTGCAGAGTATTTTATGGATAAGGGACAGGATGTCCTCATCGTATACGATGACCTCTCCAAGCACGCGGTGGCTTACCGCGCCCTCTCCCTTCTCATCCGTCGTCCCCCGGGCCGTGAGGCGTACCCCGGTGATGTATTCTATCTCCACTCCAGACTTCTCGAGCGTGCCGCGCGTATCGCTCCCGAATATGGCGGAGGTTCGCTCACCGCGCTTCCCATTATCGAGACACAGGCAGGCGATGTATCCGCGTATATCCCGACCAATGTCATCTCGATTACCGACGGTCAGATCTTCCTGGAAACCGAGCTTTTTCACGCTGGCATTCGTCCTGCGGTAAACCCCGGTATCTCGGTCTCCCGTGTCGGTGGTAACGCGCAAATCAAGGCGATGAAAAAGGTTTCGGGTACCCTGAAGCTTCTCTACTCCCAGTATCGCGAGCTTCAGAGCTTCGCACAGTTCGGCTCTGACCTTGACGCCGATACCAAAGAGCGTCTGGAACAGGGTGCGCGCATCGTGGAGGTATTGAAGCAGAACAAGAATTCGCCCGTTGCCGTAGAGCTTCAAGTGGCGATTTTGTACGCAGTTGTTAACAATTTACTGCGCGATATCGAGGTTTCGGACATCGGCGCATTTGAAAACGAACTTTACTTTGGCTTGACTTCCACCCATGGCGAGTTGCTCGCGACCATCCGTGAGAGCGGTGTTCTCACCCCGGATAGCGAGGGCGCACTCAAGGAAGCCATTCTTCAGATCAAGCAAAAATTCTTAAATAAAGCAGACTAAAAGAAAGGAGAATTCCTATGGCACCAGCATCTATGAATGCCTTGAAAACGCGAATCAAAAGTGTCACAAGTACCATGCAGATTACCAAAGCGATGGAACTTGTCTCGACATCGAAGCTTCGCCGTGCCCGTGAAAAGGTTCTCTTGACACGCCCCTTTCTTGACGCCTTGTCGGATACTGCCGTCTCTCTTCTCTCGTCAGAAGAAGCGAAGGGCTCTCCCTATCTCACAGTACCCACGACTGGCAGAATGCTTTATGTGGTGATTGCGGGTGACCGCGGTCTTGCCGGCGGATATAACCAGAATGTCTTCCGCCTCACTCTCGGCGATGCGCCCGAGGATGCCATCTTCCTTCCGATTGGTAAAAAGGCGAATGAGTATTTCGCACATCGCGGACTTACGGTGTACACGAATGCCTTCCATGAGGTCGATGAATTTGGTGTCGGCTGCGCGATGCGCCTGGGCGAGATGCTCCTTGACGGTTATATCAAGGGAGAGTTCTCGGGTGTAAAGCTTGTCTACACCGAGTTTACCTCGATGATGACACAGACACCGAAGCTGCTTACCCTCCTGCCTCTCACGCTTCCCGAAGGCGCGAAGGCGTCGGACCTCGAGCTGTATGAAGAGACCGATGAGCTTCTCGCGAGAATCCTTCCCGATTATATCGGCGGTACGATTTACGGTACAGTCTGTGAGGCGGTCGCCTCGGAAAACGGCGCACGCCGTAGCGCGATGAACGCGGCAAACAAGAATGCGGGCGAGATGATTGATGCTCTCTCCCTGCACTATAACCGCGCGCGACAGGCAGCCATTACGCAGGAAATCACCGAGATTGTATCGGGTGCGGAAGCACTGTAAAGGCGTCAAAGCAATACTCTTAAATTCAAGGCTGTCTTACGGACAGACGAAAGGAATAAAACTATGACAAAGAATGTTGGTCGGGTTGTCCAGATTATTGGCCCCGTACTGGATATCAAGTTCGAGAATGGCTCTCTGCCTCCCCTGCTCGGTGCGATTGAAATCGAGCATGAGGGCACGACGGTTGTCTCGGAGGTCGCGATGCAGCTTGGTGACGATACCGTCCGTTGTATTGCGATGTCCTCGACAGACGGTATGTCGCGCGGTATGGAAGCCGTCTATACAGGCAAGGGCATCACGGTGCCCGTAGGCCCTGAAACCCTCGGACGAATTTTCAACCTCCTCGGTGAACCGATTGATAACGGTCCTGCCGTCGAGGGGGCCGAGCGTTGGGAAATCCACCGCGAGCCTCCGAAGTACGATGAGCAGGAAGGCACCTCGCAGATTCTCGAGACAGGTATTAAGGTCGTCGACCTGATTGCCCCCTATGCCAAGGGTGGTAAAATCGGTCTGCTCGGCGGCGCAGGTGTTGGTAAGACCGTCCTGATTATGGAGCTTATCAACAATGTCGCAAAACAGCATGGCGGTATCTCGGTATTCACAGGTGTTGGTGAGCATACGCGTGAGGGTAATGACCTTTATAACGAAATGAAAGAATCGGGCGTTCTGTCGAAAACCGCACTCGTCTACGGTCAGATGAACGAGCCACCCGGAGCAAGAATGCGTGTCGGCCTTGCCGGCCTGACCGTTGCGGAGTATTTCCGTGATGTCCGCCATCAGGACGTGCTTTTGTTCATCGACAATATTTTCCGTTTCACCCAGGCCGGTTCAGAGGTGTCCGCACTTCTTGGCCGTATGCCCAGCG
>JAFVYW010000033.1 GCA_017508465.1 Clostridia bacterium | reverse complement strand
TTATCGTCAAACAGGTTCCAGATGCCTATTTTAAGCTCGTTATCATTCTTTTTACCAAGCATATAAAGCGACGGATTTTTTGTTTCTATATATGCGTCAAGCGGTTTTCCGCACATCCAAAGATAGGCATCGGTAAGCTGCTTTCTTCGGTGATAATTTTTAAAATACCCTATGCACTTTTGCGCTTCTTTCGCAGAGAACGGCAAAACAAGGAACTTGTGTCGCTCGGAATTTTCATAAACATATACGAAATCGCGCGTAACGTTACCTCTCACGAGTCTGGTTAAAGCCCTCGCGCCTTTCTTGAGTACAAACTCCGGTATCGAGATGGGATCGAGTCTTATAAGCTCGTCGCTCTCGATTATATACTCGCAGGGCACATCTGAAAAGCCGTTTTTCACATGGGAATCCTCGCATATTTTATCAAGTCCGACGTCAATACCGCGCGACGAAAGGATCATTGCGGCTTCTATGTCGATTATCGCCCCGCAGCTCAATTCGTTTTCGCCGGCAAGCCTTGCGCTTTCCCCGAAAATTATTTTCGGAGCCGCGTCCTCGTAGGTCGTGGGAAGCTGGGTGGATAGCAGAAGCTCGTAGGGACTGTCGTATTCAAAAGTCTGATCACCGAGTATACGGAATCCATCCCCCTTTGCGCAGTCAAGATAGGAATGCTCAAGCTTCTCGAGTGGCAGAAAAGGAGTGAAGCCAAAGCATTTTCCGTCGGCAAAAAGCGCATCTATCCTTGCTGAGAGCTCTTTGTTATTACAGTGAGCGTCGACATAACCCGTATCGTAGCTCGGCGCCGAGCAATAATCTATCATATATTTCATAATACCGTCGCTTGCACCGTCGGCACGCAGTATCATATCGAAGCATTCGAGATGTGCGGCAGGACAGGCAAAACGGGGGCGCGGATAGGTATCCCCCTCGGATATCACCTCTATTCCGAGGTTTTTCAGCCTGTGAAATTCGGTTCTTTCCTTATCTATCGCCGCACCGAGCGAGGTTATACAAGTGTGATACGGCGCCCCGAAAAGTCTGATGAAGGGCTTCGTTTTGCCCGCAAGAATTTCGGACATTTCCACGGGACCGACACCGTTCGCGTCCCATCTGTCGGGGGTGATACACGCGCCGATGCGAATATCGGGATCAATGCCGTCGACTCTCCTTCGCAGCTTTTTCGCCATACGGACAAGCCCCGTCCCCTGCGCCTTGAGATATGCCGAGCGATATTTGTTACCACCGCCGCATAGCACCAGCTCCAAGAAATTTTCGGGTATATTCTCCCCGATATCCTCGCGTATCAGCGTCTTGTGCAGTTCACAGCAGCAGCCGAAATTATCTCCCATTCTGAAATCATCATCAAGCAAGATCATATCGGGTGACGAGCTTGCCACCGCCTCAAGCCATGCGGCGATATCGTCGGTAAATTTCTCATCAAGAGGGCAGAACGCGCCTACGACTCTTCCGTCGAGCAACTGCATATTCTGATAGCCGTAGTCGACCACGGGGGCAGAATACCTGTCGTGACCGAGAGTTTCTCCTATCCATACAGCTACCTCAAACCCTGCTTTTTTGAAATAAGGAACCAATTCACAGAGCATAGAAATAACCTCATCTGAGGAGAATTTAAAGTCAAGCTCACGAGCCAATGCGATAACAACGCGCTCCGCACCGCATCTTTTAAGCTCTCTCAGCGTTTCTTCCTTATACTTGTAGGCTACTGTGCACATAACGGGAACGTTCAGCTTATACATCTTTATTTTCCTTTCCAGAACGTAAATATCGTCTATGCTCGCGTTATCCGATACAGTCATATCGGTGAATACCGCGAAACTTTTATCGGGATAATGGCTCCCCGCCTTGCCTTTTGATAAGCGAGACGGCGTCGTTCAGATGCGAACGAATGGAGTAAAGTTATCCTCTTTTTTTATACTGTTTTGGTGTAAGTCCCGTGCGTTTTTTAAACAGTTTGCAAAAATAAGCTCCGCTGCTAAAATCCAAGGCTTCCGATATCTGGTCTATTGTCATATCGCTGTTGTCGAGCATTTTTTTCGCCATTTGAAGCTTGACATCAATCCTGTACGCGATAGGGGAACTGCCGGAGTATTCAGTGAAAAGCTTGCGGAAGCTTCCCTCGCTCATATGACAGAGCTTTGACATTCGGGCTACCGATATGTCACAAAGAGGGTTGCTTTCCAAGAGTTGTATTGCGGGGGCGATGGTACGGTATTTGGATGCGGATGCCAGGAAATTATTTTTTCCTAAGTAGGAGAGAATTCTGTATATACAGGCTCTCAATTCAGCAGGTGAGGGCAAAAGCGCTTCGTGGCTTCTGACCGCCATTTCCATGAGTTCTGATACGAGATATGGATTTTCACATGGGATACGGAAAGGTGCATCTCCAAGTGTCCGTATTTTGTCGTTTTGTACAATATTGAATTCGATCAAAAAGGCATCGTTTGATTTTTCGGTGCAGCTCACATTCAAAACGGAGTATTCCCCTCCGTATGGGAGGCAAACCAAGCTCTTTTGGGGAGCGAAAAAGCTTGTTCCGTATTTGTCCGTATATTCTCCTTCGCAGTTATTTAAGAATATAAGTCCTGTGCTTTTTCTCGGTCTGCTCATTTTAAAAACCGAGCCCTTGCTCCACTTTTGCCGCATGGCGAATATATCGGAAAGCAGATAATCTGCGGTAGCAAGCTCCGCAATCGAGAGTTGTTCTTTGATCTGCGACACGAGTATGCTTCCTTTCTTGCATGTCGTTTGGGTTCTTGATTATATTGTAATCCATTTGCTTCGATAAGTCAAGCACTTTCATTGTATTCTTTGCGGAAAAGTATAATTTTTCTTGTCGGAAAGTTTATTGACTTATGTGTATGTGCGGTGTAAAATTCAATATAGAATTTTGCAAAAGGAGTATACGAATGACTGACGGAAATACACTGAAGCGGATAACCCTGTTTGCTATACCGTGCATTATCGGGAACGCTCTTCAAAATCTATACAATATTCTGGATTCGGTGATCGTTGGCAAGTCGGATGATATCAGTGCTTTGGCGGCGGTTGGCGCTACCGGTTCTCTTATAACCCTGTTTCTCAATACGGTAACGGGACTTATGACTGGGTTTGCCGTAACTGTGGGCAAGCGGTACGGCGCAAAGGATGCCGAGGGTGTAAAAAAGGCATACGCCAACGCTTTGTTGCTGACATTTGGCATAGCCGTTCTGATATCGGTCTTGGGTGCGGTATTCTCCAATGAGATGCTGAAAATGATGAATATGCCTGGGGATATCATCGATTCCGCATCCCACTATCTTCGAATTATCTTTATAGGAATGATATTCAGCGTATTATATAACTTTTTCTGTGAGATGCTACGAGCCGTAGGGAACAGCAGGATGCCCCTTGTTTTTCTGCTCATTTCCTCTCTTATACATATAATTCTCCTTCCTATATTTTTGTTTGTATTTTCTATGGGTGTTGTCGGGGCGGCGCTGTCCACTGTGCTCTCGCAGTTTTGTGCTGTGGTTTTTTGCTATATATATATCAGGGTAAAATATCATCAGTTTCGGATAAGCGCTGATATATTCAAGCCCGAGAAAGCTGTTATGATGGAATGCCTCAAAATCGGCATCCCCATGGCGGTGACGAGTTTCGTCGTTATGTTTGGGGGAATCATTCTCAGCTTTGTTACCAATGGTATAGGAACGGCGTATGTAGCGGCGTATACATGCGCTTCCAGGGTTGGATATATTGTCACGACACCGATATTTGGATTTGCCACAGCACTCGCCGTCTTTACCGCGCAGAATGTGGGAAGCGGAAATCTTGCGAGAATAAAAGAGGGGATAAAAAAGACTTTTGCGGCGGTTACAGCCGTTAATATTCTGCTCTTCGTCGCTTTTTGGTTTGCTGCCGAGCCACTAATGAACTTTATGCTTGGTGAAGGAGAGGTGATTGCTGTGGAAGCCGCAAAGACTTATCTTCTGACACGGTGTGGAGCTATGTTTACCCTGACTTTTGCAGCAGGATTTAAAAATGTGCTTAACTCTATGGGACGGACAGTATTTCCGACGATATCGGGATTTATCGAAATCGGAGTAAGATATCTTATCCCTTTGACGCTATCTGGAATACTTGGTTTTTATTGTGTACCTCTTACGGATGCGGTTTCATGGACGGTTCTGGCGGTGTTTCTCACTGTCGCGTATTTTATAGAAATCAGAAAAATGGAAAGGAATGTACAAAGAAATGAAGAATGATATATTTGAGCTTGAAATATCTTCCGAAAGCGGCTTGATAACCTCTCTTTCACTTTCAGATGATTTGAGTAAAGCAAATTTTGTTTCTGAAGACAGAGGATTTGGTGGAGTAAATTGCAAGGGTCGCAAGTTTTCCGAACCCTTCCGTCTCACCGAACTTTTTGTGGGAGATAACATATCTCACGCGGTATATGAGAATAGCAGGCTGAGAGTGGAGAGGGATATGTGTTTCTCCGATACCGGTAATCTTGTTATGCGATATGAAATCAAAAATCTTACTCACACGGTGTATTGCCTTTGTCGGGATAACTTTGGCATAGAAATACCATTCAACGATAAATATACCGATGCAGATGACTGTATGCAGAACCGTGTTCATACCCATATATGGTGTGGGCGAAATGTGTCATGGGTGAATGCGTTGAGGATGGGAAACTCAAAGTACAACCTGGGGCTTTTTCTGACGGAAGGCTCTCTTGTGAGTTACAGTCAGTATGAATGCAAGACGAATATCAGGGGCTATTTTGAGCTTGAGCCCGAGACGGTGTTGCTTGACAGTATGGAAAGCTATGTTATTAAGTGGGAGATATTTCCGTGTGAGGATAGCGTTGACTTTCTTCGTAAGCTTTCAGGTTACAAAAGGTACATAGGAATTGTCGCCAAGCACTATACGGTATTTTGTGGTGAAAGCATTGAGTTCGCGATAAATACTGTGGAAAAAGGGGTTCCACGCGTGTTTTTGGGGAAGGATGAGCTTCGGGTAAATGTTGAAAACGGCGGATATGTCGTCAGATATCTTCCGCAGGAAATTGGAGAATACCGCTTTACTATCCAGGTCGGAGAGGTAGAGACTTATGCCGAGTTTGCGGTAAAAACTCCATTTTTCGCTCTGACAGAGAAAAGGGTACATTTTATCGTCGAGCACCAGCAATGTCTTGATCAAAACAGTCCGTTGTACGGAGCGTATCTTGTTTACGATAACAGGATGGGAACGCCGTACTTTGATTATTTCAATACCGATCACAACGCTTGCCGAGAACGGCTGAATATGGCGTTAGTTATCGTAAAATATCTGCAAAAGTGCGACGATAAGAAAGTGAGAGCGTCACTTGATTTGTTTATTCAGTTTATGTTCCGTGAGTTTTATGATGAGAAATGCGGTGATGTTTACAATAATATCGGCAAATGTCACGATTTTCTGAGACTATATAATGCTCCCGGTGTCATGTTGCTTTTTGCAGAATTGTATTTGCTTACACTCGATGACAGATATTTGGATAACATTGTAAAGCTTTCGGATAAATATTATGCAATCGGCGGAGAAAAGTGTTATTCCAATGCGGTGTCTATCAGAGTGGTGATGGAGGCGTTCAAACACTCCACCCGAAAGGAAGAGAGGGAACGAGTGCTGTCATATTTCCGCCGTCATGTGGAGAACATGATAAATAACGGGCTTTCCTATCCGAAGCATGAGGTAAATTATGAGCAGACCATAGTAACGCCCGTGGTAAAATGCATCTCGGAATTGGGGTTGTATTCAGAGGATAAAGTCTTTTTTATCAACGAAGCAAAGAAGCATCTTAGGTGCCTTGAACGCTTTTCAGGGCATCAGCCGAGCTTCCATCTGAACGAGATTGCCATCCGGTTCTGGGATGATTATTGGTTCGGCAAATCTGGATGCTTCGGGGACACCCTACCTCATCATCTGAGTTGCCTTACCGCCAGAGCGTATATGGCATATGCAAAGCTTAGCGGTGACTTTGAATGGATAGAAAGGGCAGAGGAATGCTTGCGTAACTGCCTTTGTCTCATAAAGGATAACGGAGAAGGCTCGGCAGCATATGTCTATCCTCATACGGTCAATGGTGCGGATGGTGAATTTTACGATGAATGGGCAAACGATCAGGATCTTCCACTTTACGACGGCATGTGCTTTTCCGACATAATCAAGGTGTTTACTGTCGGAGGATAATTGGATATTTATGCTCGGGTTCGTTCCATGCAATTGTAATTTGACGAAATACTATCTCACCCAAAATAAAAGGGATAACCCTTGTGGTTATCCCTTTTATTTCTTCGTCCTTGACATTTGTTTCTTTGTGGTCTATAATAAGAAGGTAAAGAAAAAACAGCATGTTTGGAGTGAAAAAAGAACGATGATACCCGAAATAAAAGAGAAACTGGTAAAAGAATATCCGCATCTGACGGAATTGCACGCGCACAGCTATCCTGTGAGTTCGTGTAGCGAATTTCGCGCGGAGGAATTGGCGCAGGTGTATCGAAAAACGGGCGTGAGCGCGATGGTGCTGACCAACCATTTTACGCCGAAGCACCTCGAGGGAAAATCCAAGGAGGCGTTCGTTGGCGAGTACATCGAGGCGTATCGCGAGTTTCGCCATTATGCCGAAGAGGCGGGCATATGCGCTATTTTCGGTATGGAATTGCGTTTTTCGGAGAACAACAACGATTATCTTCTGTATGGCATTGATGAGGGCGACGCCTATCGGATTGCCGATTATGTGGAGGCAGGGCTTGCGCGGTTTCGCGCAGAGTTCGCGCGGGAGGGCTATCTTCTCATCCAGGCGCATCCGAAGCGTAGCGGCATGGTGGATATGCCTCTCGAATTTCTCGACGGTTATGAGGCGTTCAATATGCATCCGGGGCACAACTCACGCGTGGGCATATCTTCGCGCATCGCGCATGAGGCGGGTTTGATTGTCACGGGTGGGACGGATTTTCATCACCCGACACATGAGGGCGTCTGTCTTTTGCGCACCAGGGAAAAGCTGACATCCTCTCATGATGTTGCACGCGCCCTTCGCTCGGGCGATTATGTGCTGGATATCGGCGGAAGCATTGTTCTTCCATGATAATACGCGTACACGCGAAAATATAGATTTTTTTGTAGTTATGACAGGATAAAAGGGGGATGTGTGATGAATATTTTACATGTGAAATATGCGGTGGAGGTAGCGAAGCATGGTTCGCTTTTGAAGGCATCGGAGGCGTTATTTGTGGCACAACCCAATGTCAGCCGTTCCATAAAAGAACTGGAGGCTGATCTTGGTATCACAATTTTCACCAGAAGTGCGAAGGGCATGATGCTCACTCCAGAGGGGGAGGAATTTATCCAATATGCCCGTACCATCTTAAAACAGATTGATGAGGTGGAAAGACTCTACAAGGCGGGTGTTCCTCAAAAACGAAAGTTTTCGATCTCTGTTCCACGTGCGTGTTATATCAGCGAGGCATTCGCACAATTTTCAAAAGCCATTGGATCGGATCCTTGCGAACTTTTCTATAAAGAAACCAACTCACAACGCACCATCTCCAACATTCTCCATAAGGACTATAAATTGGGTATCATTCGTTACGCACAGAGTTATGATGCCTACTTTAAAGCCATGCTGGAGGAAAAGGGACTTTCATATGAGATGATCAGTGAGTTTTCCTACCTTATTATTATGAGTCGTGAGCATCCGCTTGCCACGAAGGAGGAAATCACCTTTGAGGATCTTACATCCTATATAGAGATTGCACACGCAGATCCTTATGTCCCAACCTTGCCACTATCGAAGGTCGCCAAGGAGGAATTGCCCGACAATATTGAGCGTCGTATTTTCATCTTTGAGAGAGCCAGCCAGTTTGATTTACTATCGGAAAACCCAGAGACATTTATGTGGGTTTCTCCTGCACCAGATGCAGTGCTCGAACGCTACGGATTGGTACAAAGACGATGCATCGAAAACACGAGGGTTTATCGTGACGTCCTCATATACCGAGAGGGTTATCGCTTGACAGATTTAGACAGACAGTTTATTACGGCACTCTGCGAGTCGAAACGTAAGTACCTCAAATAGTTGTTGTATTTCTCATCATACCATTCTTTTTTTCGAGGATATATCACTATCTATAACATAGTTATAACATTTTCGTTATTTACAAATTCCGAAAAGTATGTTAAAATATTAACAAAGTCGGAGAAAACGGTAAAAACCCACGATGGTGTTTCACCGACCGTAAGTTATGAGATAGAGAATTTATTCAAGGAGAATATATGATGAACAAAAAGACTTACCAGATCGTTGACAGTGTAGACGCTTTGAACGAAGCGATTGGTCGTGTGAGAGAAGCACAGAAGATTTTCAGTACCTACTCTCAAGAACAGGTAGACAAGATCTTCCTTGCGGCGGCAAGTGCTGCGGATAAGGCAAGAATTTCTCTTGCTCGCCTGGCTGTGGAAGAAACCGGTATGGGTATCGTAGAGGATAAGGTCATCAAAAATCACTACGCCGCCGAGTATATTTACAATGCGTATAAGAACACCAAAACCTGTGGCGTGATTGAAGAGGACGAAGCATTTGGCACAGTGAAGATTGCAGAGCCTATCGGTGTGATTGCAGCGGTTATCCCGACCACCAACCCCACATCGACTGCGATTTTCAAATGCTTGCTTGCATTGAAAACCCGTAACGCCATTATCATCAGCCCTCACCCCCGTGCAAAAAACGCAACCATCGCAGCAGCAAAACTCGTTTTGGAAGCGGCTGTGGCAGCAGGAGCACCCGAAGGAATTATCGACTGGATTGATGTACCTTCTCTCGAAATGACAAATACCGTTATGAAAGAAGCGGACATCATTCTTGCGACAGGTGGTCCCGGCATGGTAAAAGCGGCGTATTCTTCTGGAAAACCTGCTCTTGGCGTCGGTGCAGGTAATACACCTGCAATCATTGACGAAAGTGCTGACATTCTCCTTGCTGTCAGCTCTATTATCCATTCCAAGACCTTTGACAACGGTATGATCTGTGCCTCTGAACAGTCGGTCATCGTTCTGGAGAGTGTATATGAGGCTGTTAAATCGGAATTCGCTCTTCGTGGATGTTATTTCCTTACCCCTTCTGAAACAGATAAGGTTCGTAAGACCATTCTTATCAATGGTGCACTCAATGCAAAGATTGTTGGTCAGAGTGCGTACAAGATTGCTTCTCTCGCTGGTGTCGAGGTTCCCGAAGGAACAAAAATTCTTATCGGTGAGGTAGAAAGTGTGGAACTCTCCGAGGAGTTCGCACACGAAAAACTCTCTCCCGTGCTTGCTATGTATAAGGTAAAGACCTTTGAGGAAGCACTGGATAAGGCAGATGTCCTTGTTGCAGATGGTGGTTACGGTCACACTTCGAGCATTTATCTGAATGAGGCAACTGAGAACGAAAAACTCGCAAAATTTGCCTCTCGTATGAAAACCTGCCGTATTCTTCTCAATACTCCCGCCGCACAAGGTGGCATTGGAGACCTTTACAATTTCAAACTCGCGCCTTCCCTGACACTTGGTTGTGGTTCATGGGGTGGAAACAGCGTTTCGGAAAATGTTGGTGTAAAGCACCTTCTGAATATTAAAACGGTAGCCAAGAGGAGAGAGAATATGCTTTGGTTCAGAGCACCTGAAAAAATATATATTAAGAAGGGTTGCCTCCCCATCGCCCTGGATGAACTTCGTTCTGTCAGAGGTGCAAAAAAGGCATTCATCGTCACCGATACTTTCCTGTATCAGAACGGCTATACCAAGCCGATTACCGACAAACTCGACGAGATGGGCATCCAGCACGCAACCTTCTTCAATGTCCAGCCCGATCCCACTCTCGCAAATGCAACTGAGGGCGCTGCACAGATGAGAGCCTTCGCTCCCGATACTATCATCGCACTTGGCGGTGGTTCTGCAATGGACGCAGCAAAGATTATGTGGGTACTCTACGAGCATCCCGAAGCAGACTTTATGGATATGGCAATGCGCTTTGTCGATATCCGTAAGAGAATTTATACCTTCCCTAAAATGGGTGAGAAGGCATACTTTATTGCCATTCCTACCTCTGCGGGTACTGGCTCCGAGGTTACGCCCTTCGCAGTTATCACCGATGAAAAGACGGGTGTCAAATATCCCCTTGCAGATTATGAACTTCTTCCCAATATGGCAATCATTGATACCGATTTCCATATGTCCGCCCCCAAGGGACTGACTGCAGCATCAGGTATCGACGCTGTTACCCATGCGGTAGAAGCGTATGCTGCTATGCTTGCGACTGACTACACCGACAGCCTCGCTCTCGGCGCACTCAAAAACATCTTCAAGTATCTTCCCCGCGCATATGAGAATGGCACAGTGGATGTAGAGGCAAGAGAGAAGATGGCGAATGCGGCTACGATGGCTGGTATGGCATTTGCAAACGCATTCCTTGGCATCTGCCACTCAATGGCGCACAAGCTCGGCGCTTTCCATCATCTTCCTCACGGTGTTGCCAACGCTCTGATGATTGAAGAGGTTCTTCGTTTCAATGCGTGTGAGGCCCCTTTGAAGATGGGTACCTTCTCGCAGTACGATCACCCCCACACCCTGAGCCGTTATGCTGAGATTGCAGACTATCTTGGACTTGGTGGTAAGAATGACGAAGAAAAACTGGAAAATCTCATTCGTGCGATCAACGACCTGAAGGCGCGTGTAGGAATCAAAGCAACCATCAGAGATTATGGCATTGACGAAGGGGACTTCCTTGCCCGTCTTGACGATATGGTAGAGCAGGCGTTCGATGACCAGTGTACTGGAGCGAACCCCCGTTACCCCTTGATGAGCGAACTCAAGGAAATGTATCTCAATGCCTACTACGGTAAGCATTTCGTAGAAAAACCAATGCCCCCCGCAGATCTTACCGTAGCCAAAGCGGATGCGGTAAAAGCACCTTATCTTAAGGGTAAAAAGGCATAAGAAGGGAGAAAGACAATGAAACTTGACAGAGTAATTGCGGTAAGAAACAGCAAGACCATCTACCGTGATGGTGACCGTTGTATCAAAGTATTCAGTGCGGAATACTCTAAGGCGGATGTTCTCAATGAGGCACTGAACCAGGCGAGAATTGAAGAAACCGGACTTCGCATTCCCCGTGTATTGGAAGTTACAATGATTGACGGCAAATGGGCGATTGTCTCGGAATATATCAAAGGAAAGACACTCGCACAGCTGATGGAAGAAAATCCTGAGGAGAAGGAAACCTATATCCGTCTTTTGGTTGACCTTCAGATAGAAGTACACTCTAAGGTATGTCCTCTCCTGAACAAACTCAAGGATAAGATGAGCCGTAAAATCGCAGAGACCGACCTCGATGCGACCACACGCTATGATCTTCATACTCGTCTTGAGAGTATGCCAAAGCACAACAAGGTATGTCACGGTGACTTCAATCCTTCGAATATCATCATTGCAGAGGATGGCACTCCCTACATCCTTGACTGGTCGCATGCGACACAGGGCAACGCTTCTGCGGATGTAGCTCGCACTTATCTTCTTTTCTCCCTTGCCGGAGATACCGAAGGTGCAGAGTTTTATCTCAACCTCTTCTGCGAAAAAAGTGGCACTGCGAAGCAGTATGTCCAGAAATGGATGCCTATTGTAGCGGCATCACAGTCCGTCAAGGGCAACGAGCATGAACGCGAGTTCCTGATGGGTTGGGTTGGCGTTGTAGATTATCAATAAAAAATAAAAGTGGATGCGGGACGAGTCCTGCATCCACAAGTCATAAATATGAGAGGATAAAAAAATGATTAAAATTACTGTTTGTATTGGATCGTCCTGTCACATCAAAGGCTCTCGACAGGTAGTTGAGGGACTTCAGGGGTTGATTAAGGAACATAATCTTTCTGAAAAGGTTCAGCTCGGTGGTACCTTTTGTTTAGGTAAATGCCAGGCTGGCGTATGCGTTACAGTAGATGACGATTTTTACTCCGTTACTCCCGAAACCATAGAAGATTTTTTTAAAAACGCTGTCTTGGCGAAGGTATAAAGAATATGTTGATTGTACAGATTTGTGTAGGCTCATCCTGCCATCTCAAGGGCTCGCAGGATATTGTAGAGCTTTTGCAAGATTCCATTGCCAAGCATCACCTTGAGGACGATGTGATCCTCACGGGTAGTTTCTGCATTGGAAAATGCAATCGTGTTGGTGTAACCGTCCAGGTCAATGACGAAGTGTATGTCGGTGTGACCAAAGAGACGTTCCGTGACTTCTTCAAGAGCGCAATTTTAGACGAATTGGCAAAGGAGGGAGCATAAGCGGTGGCAAACTGTCTTACTTTAAAGAAATCAAATTGTAAAAACTGTTATAAATGCATTCGCAACTGTCCTGTAAAGGCTATTCGCTTTTCGGGCAACCAGGCACATATTATCGGAAATGAGTGTATCCTCTGTGGCAGATGCTTTGTTGTTTGTCCTCAAAATGCCAAAGAGATTGTAGATAGTACGGAAAACGCAAAGGTGCTTATTCAGAGTGGAGACCCTGTGATTGTCAGCCTTGCCCCTTCTTTTGTGGCAAACTATGAGGGCGCTGGCATTGATGCGATGCGCCGTGCACTTCAGAAACTCGGCTTTGCGGATGTGGAAGAAACCGCTATTGGTGCGACTATCGTTAAGAGCGAATACGAGAGAATTCTGCTTGAGGATGGGCGTGATGTCGTTATTTCCTCCTGTTGCCACTCGATCAACCTTTTAATTCAGAAATATTATCCAAAAGAATTGCCTTATCTTGCGGATGTGATGTCTCCTATGCAGGCACATTGTTTTGACATTAAGCGTCGCAACCCCAAGGCGAAAACCGTTTTTATTGGTCCTTGCGTTGCCAAAAAGGACGAAGCAGAGCATTATGAGGGACTTGTAGATGCTGTGCTGACCTTTGAAGAACTTAGCAAATGGCTCAAAGCAGAGCGTATCGAGATTGAGCGTGAGTTAGATGCGACCGAGGAGAGCCGTGCACGCTTCTTCCCGACTACGGGTGGTGTGCTTAAAACGATGACACAGGATATACCAGGTTTTACTTATATGGCAATCGACGGTGTCGAGAATTGCATGCGTGCACTGGAGGACATCGAAAACGGAAAAATACATAAATGTTTTATCGAAATGTCGGCGTGTATAGGTAGTTGTATTGGTGGACCTGTTATGGAAAAATTCCATCGCTCACCTGTTATGGATTATATGTCTGTGGCACAGTATGCAGGCGAGAGAGACTTCCGTGTGGAACAACCCGATTCTCTGATGCTTAAAAAGCACTTCACTGCGATAGAGCACAGACTTCTTATCCCAGCAGAATATGAGATTAGTGCAGTGCTTCGTCAGATGGGTAAATTCAAGCCGTCCGATGAACTCAACTGTGGCTCCTGTGGTTACAATACCTGCCGTGAAAAGGCAATTGCCATCTGTCAGGGTAAGGCGGAAATCTCGATGTGTTTACCTTATCTCAAAGAAAAAGCAGAGAGCTTTTCGGACACCGTCGTCCGTCATAGTCCGAGCGGTCTCATTGTTCTCAACGAAAACCTTGAGGTGCAACAGATCAACCTTGCTGCACAGAGAATCATGAATATCCGTGCAGAGTCAGACGTTCTTGGCGAGAGCGTTGTCCGTATTTTGGATCCATCGGTTTTCCTTCAGGTGAAAAAAACGGGACGTACAGTCAGAGACCAGAAGGTCTACCTTGCGGAATATAAGAGATATGTAGAACAGACTGTGGTTTACGATAGCGAGTCGCATCTTCTTATCGGCATTCTTCGTGATATTACGGAGACGGAAAGCGAGAGGGAGAGAAAGACCCGTTTACACCAGCAGACAATTGAGGTAGCCGATACCGTTGTTGAAAAGCAGATGCGTATTGTGCAGGAAATCGCCTCTTTGCTTGGTGAGACGGCGGCAGAAACCAAAATTGCCTTAACCAAGTTGAAGGAGTCGATTGGTGATGAATGATTTATGTGCAGATATTGGCTATAAAAGCATCAACCATATCGGAGAAGAACTTTGTGGGGACCACGTTGATATTGTAGAGGAAAATGAAAATTCTACTGTTATTGTTCTGGCGGATGGTTTGGGAAGTGGAGTAAAGGCGAGTATTCTTTCTACTCTGACATCAAAAATCATCTCAACAATGATGGCGGCAGGACTGCCAATTGAAGAGTGTGTTTCCGCTATTGCAGCGACTCTTCCTGTTTGCTCGGTACGTGGTGTTGCCTATTCTACCTTTACTATCATCCATATCAAAAACAACGATCTTGCTGAAATCATTCAGTATGATAATCCCCAAGTCATCGCTTTTCGCAACTTTGAAATTTACGATTATCCGAAAAACGAGTTGAACATTGGTGGAAAGAAAATATACAAGTCAACAATTAAACTCCAAGAGGACGATGTGTTTATTGCGATGAGTGACGGATGTCCTCATGCAGGATTGGGCGGCCTTTACAACTTTGGTTGGAAACGCGAGGATATCGCAGAGTATATGCGAGCATTGGTTTGCGGTGGCTATACAGCGAAAAATCTCTCAACAATGCTTGTAGATGAATGCGATCGCTTGTACGGTCATAAGCCCGGAGATGATACCACCGCCTGTGTGGTTAAAATCCGCAAGCGTGTCCCGATGAATATTCTTTTTGGTCCGCCATCGAATCGTGATGACGGTGACAGAATGATGTCACTCTTCTTCTCAAAGGAGGGAAAGCACATTATCTGTGGAGGTACAACCTCATCGATTGCCGCACGCTTCCTTGGCAAAACGGTAAAGGCGAGTCTGACCTTTGAACGCTCCGACATTCCCCCGACCGCAGAAATTGAAGGTGTCGATCTTGTTACAGAAGGCGTAATTACGATGAACCGCGTGATTGAATATGCGAAGGATTATCTTGGGGAAAACCTGTTTTATGAGCATTGGAATTTCAAGAAGGATGGGGCATCCTTGATTAGCCGACTTCTCTTCGAGGAGGCAACCGACATCAATTTCTATGTTGGACGTGCGATCAACCCCGCTCATCAGAACCCTGATCTTCCCATCAACTTTAACATTAAGATGAATCTTGTCGAACAGCTTTCAACGTGCCTGCGTAGGATGGGCAAGCGTATCAAGGTCAGTTATTTTTAAGGAGAAAATATGCGTAAATTTGATACAAAAGTACAGCATTTAAAATATAAGGTGCTTCGTGAGGTGGCTCGTCTTGCGTGGAATGAAACGCTTCTTGAACATGTTCTTGATATTCCCAAAATGCTTATTCCTGGCAAGGAATCTACGATGCGTTGCTGTGTTTACAAAGAGAGAGCCATTCTCGGTGAGCGAGTGCGTATAGCGATGGGTGGCGACACAGAGAATCCCAATATTATTGAGGTCATAGATATTGCCTGTGATGAGTGTCCCGTTGGTGGCTATGAGGTAACCAATGCTTGTCGTGGATGCCTGGCACACCGTTGTGAGGATGTATGTAAATTCGGAGCCATCACCTTTGATCAGAACCATGTGGCGCACATTGACAAATCAAAATGTCGCGAGTGTGGTGCGTGTGCGAAAGTATGTCCTTATACCGCCATCATCAGCAGAAAGCGTCCCTGTCAGAATGCCTGCAAGGTCAAGGCGATTCCAATGAACGAGGAAAAGGCGGCTATCATTGATAACGATAAATGTATCCAGTGTGGTGCGTGTGTTTACCAGTGTCCCTTCGGTGCGATTATGGACAAGTCCTTCATGCTCAACACCATTGACATTCTCAAAAAGAGCGAAAAGAATACTCGTGGTGGCAATTACAGAGTATATGCGATTGTTGCTCCTTCCATTTCAAGTCAGTTCACCTACGCCAAACTTGGTCAGGTAGTCACAGGCTTGAAGAAACTCGGCTTCCACGATGTTATTGAGGCGGCTCTCGGCGCCGATATGGTAGCAATGGCAGAGGCGAGAGAACTCTCTGAAAAGGGACTTCTCACCAGTTCCTGCTGTCCTGCGTTTGTCCGTTATATCAAAACGAACTTCCCGAAATTGGTGGAGCATATCTCGCACAATCCCTCACCGATGACGGTGCTTGCAAAGTACATTAAGGAAACCACGCCGAATGCGAAGGTTATCTTTATCGGTCCTTGCACAGCAAAGAAGGCGGAAGCACAACTTGAAGATGTCAGACCTTATGTAGACACGGTTCTGACCTTTGAGGAACTCCAGGCTCTCTTCGATAGCCGTGACATTGATCTTTCTACGCTTGAAGAGGGGGTTTTGGATAACGCCTCCTATTATGGAAGAATATTCGCTCGTAGTGGTGGCCTTGCCGATGCGGCGGCACAAGCGATGAGAGAGCAGGGAATCGATTTTGAAATGAAACCTGTTGTTTGCGATGGAATCGAGGCTTGCCGCATGGCACTACTTAAACTCAACAAAGGCATCCTTGATGGAAACTTCATCGAAGGTATGGCATGTATCAGCGGTTGTATTGGTGGTGCTGGTTGCTTGACACACGGAGAAAAGAGCAAAGCAGAAGTCGATAAGTACGGTCACGAGGCATACGAAAAGACCATCAGTGATGCAATCTCGCTTCTGTAATCTTATCATATAAAGTTTTTTGAGAGACCAAACGCGCAAAATGTTATGGTCTCTCTTTTTTTGTAAAGAAGTGCTTGCAAAAAGCGTTTGTCTATGCTATAATAGTACTGTTTCGGGAGGATGCCAATGCGAGTTGGTCATCGACTCTCTCAGAACTATAATTTCATAAGAGGAGGAAGTGAAAGATGTTTTTTGAAAAACTTATGAACGGATATGAAGGCGTTCTCGAATATGTCGCCGAATTCACCGTACACACCCTCGAGTTAATCGGAATTGTTATTATCATCATAGGTTCTGTCCGTGCGCTCTGGCAAGCAGTTTCCAATTACAAAAAGAAAGTGCCGACGAGTGTTATCATAGCGCTTGGCAGAAGTCTTGCTTTGGCGCTTGAATTCAAGATGGGTGCCGAAATCGTCAATACGGTTATCGTTCGTGACCTGAAAGAGCTGCTCGTTCTCGGCGTTGTCATCGCCCTTCGTGCGATTCTTGCTCTTCTCATTCATTGGGAAATCAAGAATGAAAAGAAGGAAGAGGACCATACGACAGTTCCACCGAAAGAATAAAGGAGAGCGCATATGAATCGTGTATGGAAAGGAATAGGGACGGCGCTTTTGCTTTTGGCGTTCCTCGCATTTTTGCTTTATTTTGTTTATGTACCTGGTTATCTTCTGAACCGGAAACCCGTTTCTCTTCCTGATGGCGAGAGGGAAGAGGTCGTTGTGATGAGCGCCAATGTGCGTTATCTTGCGCCGACGGATGTGATGCACAAAAGCTGGTACTACCGCGCGCGATTGATGCGCGAGGATATTGAGCTTGTCAGGCCGGATATTATCGGCTTCCAGGAGGTCACAAGCGTGCATTATGACTATCTTGTACATATTCTCCCTGACTACGCCTCCGACATTTGCTATCGTGACAATTCGCTTTTCAGCGAGGGTTGCCCGATTTTTTATCGTACCGACAAATATGAAAAGATAAACGGCGGCACCTTCTGGCTCAGCGAAACGCCTGACGAAATGAGTAAATCCTGGGGCAGCAGCCACTACCGTGTGGCAGGTTATGTTATTCTGAAGGATAAGGCAACGGAAAAAGAATTCGTCGTCTTCAATACGCATCTTGATAATAAAAGTCAGGAAGCGCGCATCGAAGGCATTCGCCTTGTGACAGATAAAATTCGTGAGTTCGGTGACATCCCCGCCATTCTGATGGGCGATCTCAATGCCACCCCCTCGAGCGAAACCATTCTCTCGACAAAGACGGATTTTGACGATGCTCACGATATTGCAACGATAAGCGACGAAGGCGCAACCTATCACAACTATGGCAAAGAGCCAGACCGCGAGCGCATTGATTATATTCTGCTCTCTAAAGGTAAATTCACAGTTAGCGAATACCGTATCGTTGACAACGGTAGAAGCGGACAATACTCTTCTGACCACGCTCCTATTTATGTGAAAATCAGGTTTTAAGTGCAAAAATGCAAACAAAAGCATACGAAACACGCGA
Source organism: Clostridia bacterium (assembly GCA_017508465.1). Lineage (GTDB taxonomy): Bacteria > Bacillota > Clostridia > Oscillospirales > CAG-272 > UBA1740. The sequence continues at coordinate 19,868 of JAFVYW010000033.1, read as the reverse complement.
AAGGAGTTGTATTATGCGTATTGAAGATATCGATCCGAATTTTAAATTTGAAACCATAAAGGAAGAGGACATTGAGTGGATTTCTTCGCTCGATGAGCGTTTTTCCTTGTATGGCGTCTATTATGACGAAGAGGAAAAATCCTTTGTCCGTATGCCACAGGATGTGGCACAATCGGCGAGTGTCAATGTGGGAAATCTTGTCAAGCGTTCCTCGGGTGGCAGACTTCGTTTTGTGACAGATTCTCCGTATATTGCCATCCGCTCGGTCAATACCAATGTCGGAATTGGTGCATATAGCACGATGATCAGCTACTATGGCTACTCAATTTATAGCGAAGATGGCTATATGGCGATGATTTCCACAACCTTCGATACACTGAAAAACGGCGGAGAAAATATCGCATACGAGGGCATCAAGCACTTTGGCAATACGAAGCGTCAATACACGATTTATTTTCCTCCGTATGGTCAGGTTCGCGCATTGTATATCGGTATTAAGAAAGGTTCGATGCTGAAGGCGGCAAAGCCCTATAAAAACGAAACCGCGCCCGTAGTCTTTTACGGCTCATCCATTACGATGGGTGGCTGTACCACACGCCCCGGTTGTGACTACACCGCGATGTGCTGTCGCGACCTGAAGCTTCATTACCTGAACTTCGGACTCTCGGGCAACTGTAAAGCGGAGCTTGTTCTCGCAGATTATTTCGCAACGCTCCCGATGTCTGTTTTTGTTTATGATTATGACCATAATGCGCGCGACGCGGAATTTCTGCGCCAGACACATGAAAGGTTTTACCTGCGCCTGCGCGAGTTGCGCCCCGACCTTCCTATCGTGATGGTGACACGACCGACACATACACATCAATGGCGACAGAGAAGAGAAGTCATCCTCGCTAACTATGAGCGTGCGAGAGAGCGTGGCGACGAAAATGTTTACTTCATCGACGGCTCTACCTTCTTCCCTGATAGCCTTCGTCCTTATACCACCGTTGACGAAGTACATCCCAACGATCTCGGCTTTTATCTCATGGCAAAGAAAATGAAGAGTATGCTCCGTCGTATCTTATCCCAAAAAGCATAAATTTTATAGTCATATCCCTTTTTCTGTTGATGCTCCCACAGCGATGTGGGAGCATTTTTTGTTTCTTTTCTGAAGGCAAAAACCATGTCACACCAAAATAAAAAATGTTCATTTTATCATGGGGAAAACAGGGCGATTTTTGTCGAAAACCCCAGATTTTGACAACAAAAGATTACAATTCGTGAAAATGAACAAATTATGAAGGAAATGTGAACCAAATTTATAAAATAATGTCGGATTTAGCAAAATTTTAAAGGACTTCCAAAAAGAATAGTTCCTAAAAATCCACTTATGCCAAAAAGAAAACTTTGAATGATTGAAACACAAAGCCCTTTCGTTGACGAAAAACGCACTTTGTGGTATAATATTGGTGTACCAAAAACACGCGAAAGTAAAACATCGCTTTACATATCTCGGGGGAAACGCAAATGGCGCGCCTCATGAGATGGCAAAAAAATATTTGTTTTTAACTCGGAGGATGGAAAAATGCTTGTCTCGGTAGAGAACCTTTCCAAAAAATACTCTCGCAAATCTGATTATGCCATCATGGACATTACTCTCCACGGCGACGCGGGTGAAATCGTTGGTATACTCGGACACAACGGCGCGGGTAAATCCACTACAATAAAATGTATTACGGGCATGCATCCTTACGAGAGTGGCACGGTAACCATCTGCGGTCATGACCTTGCAAAGGAGCCACTGCTTGCAAAAAAATGCTTTGGATATGTTTCTGACGAATTTGCGCTTTTTGAAAAAATGACAGGTATGGAGTTTGTCAACTTCATGGCAGACATATATCAGGTAAGCGCACAAGAGCGTGAGAGTCGTATCGAGGAGTTCCAGAAGCTTTTTGCACTGGGGGATTCGATATATAATCCGATTTCCTCTTATTCTCACGGTATGAAGCAAAAAATCTCCCTCATGGGCGCACTCATTCATCACCCGAAGGTGTTTATCCTTGACGAACCGATGATTGGTCTCGATCCGCATACCGCATCGGCGGTCAAAGATTTTTTCCGCAAGCATAGCGACGAGGGCAATCTTGTTCTTTTCTCCTCGCACAATCTTGACACCGTCGAGAAGGTTTGTGACAGGGTGTATATCATCGACCAGGGACGCATTCTCGAAGAGATTCACATGAAAGAATTCAAAGAGAAGGGCATGGACCTTGAGGTGTATTTCCTCACCGTCACGCAGAGAGTGGCGCGCACATGAAGAACTTTCTGACACTTTTTCGCTTCGAGATAAAGGAATTGCTCGCTATCAACCGTGGAAAAAGAAGGTTTGACTTTTTAGGCACGCTTGTTTCTCTGGCAATTTCCTTCCTTATATTATTCATTCTTGGCATATTTGCCTACGCCATTCTTGAGAGTTATATCGAGGTACGCTTTGACAAGGTTTATGATACCCTTGGTCGTACGCATGAGTTTCTGAATTTGATATATACGGTGCTTATTATCGCACTCGCCTTTCTTTCCTTGCTCCGTATGCGCCGTGTCTTGTCCGACTTTCCTGGAAAGGAGCTGTTCCTCCGTCTGCCTGTCAAATCCAGTACGGTCTTTTTAGCAAAACTCTCCGCGCTCCTTCTCGCGAACTATCTTGTGGCGTTTCCCGTTATCCTGACGGCAAACCTTGTGGTTTATCTCGTCTTTAAGCCACCCTTTGTGTTCTGGCTTCTGACGGCGCTTGTATTGGTGCTTTTACCATTGGTTGCTTTTATTTTAGCAGCGCTTCTTCTCATTCCCTTCCTGTGCATCATCCGACTGATTTCGAGGTCCTATCTTGCCGTCTTTCTCACCCTCTGCGGTGCATTGACAGGCGCATTCATTCTCTATGCGAAGCTTCTTTCGCTCATTCAGCAGATGTTCACCCTTGGCTCAATTCGCTTTTTGTTCAATGAAAACTTCGTCAACTTCATGCAGAAGCTGACACGCATCACCTTCCCCGCAAATTTCCTCGCGAACCTTGCGCTTGGTCAGCGCGTCGGACTCTCTCTTTTATTCGTTCTTTTAGTGGTACTGCTCGGCGCGTATGCCGTTTACCTGATAACGCATACACTATATCGTATTGCTCTTTACAAGAACAAAGAGGTTTTTGTTGTGCATAGAAAAAAGAAGAAGATAAGCGTGCGCTCCCCCTTCCTTGCTTTGATCAGGAAGGAATTTGTGCTCGTTTATCGCGAGCCGAGGTACGCATTCTCCTTTCTTGCGATGGCGCTTTGCATGCCGATTATGGTCTATTCCTGCTTCACGCTTTTCCGTACCCTTATCGAGAACACTCTGGGGTTGAATGTTGACTTCGCCCTCTCTCTGTTCATCACTTTGATTTTCTGTATCCTGACCAACACCTTCTGCGCGACCAACATCTCGCGTGAGGGTATTGCAGGTATGAAAAATAAGCTTTTCCCCCTTTCACCGAAAAAAATTCTCATCAGCAAAGTGGTTTTCTGCTTCACTGTCTCCCTGCTCTCGCTCCTGATGAGCGTTATTCTGCTTGTGATAATGACGGATGTCAATCTTTTTGATGCGCTCTTCCTCCTGCTCTTTGGCGCTCTCTTCTGTCTGTCGCATATTCTGATTGCGACCAGAATGGATCTCAACAATGCAAGGCTGGATTCCGATAGCGTAACCGTCGAAAACACCGAAAATCACACCATGGCAAAAACCACCCTGACAGGTCTTATCTTCGCTTTCCTGATTGGCACGCTTTCTGTCGCGCTCCTGATTTTTGCGACTGGCGGAAGCGCGCTTCTCACGATCGGCGCTTATGTCGGTCCGGCAATTATTACCTTAATTTATTTATCCGTTGCCCTCTTCTACTATCTGTTCCGCCTTGAAAATAGCTTTTATGAGATGGTAGGATAACTCTTTTTCCTACGGAGGTTTTATGGCAAAAAAGTTAATTCTTCTTATTCTTGCGCTGCCTCTCGTCCTGATGATCGTTCTCTTCGCCCTCACCCGCACGGTGGGCTCGGCGATTGACGCGCCCGTAACGGGCATACAGGTTGTCGGCGAGCATACAGCCTATATCAGTCTTGATGCAGAAGAGACTTATACAATTGAATATGCTATTCTTCCGACAACTGCGAAAAACCGCGACATCGTCGTACAGACGGCGGCGGTAGGAACGCTCCCCGAGGCGACATTCGTCATCGATCACTCCGAGGAAGGACGCGTTCTTCTCACACCCACGGCATCGGGTGCCTCCCGCGTTACGCTGAAAACGGTGGATGGCAACTTCTCCGACAGCGTGACTATATTTGTAGACTCCACCCTTCTGACAGGTATCTCCTCCAGCACGGCAAAGGATACCATCACGGTGGGTGAAAGACTTCCCATCACCACGGTCTTCACACCTGCGACGGCGGAGAATATTGCCCTCTCCTACACCTCTTCCAACCCCAAGGTCCTTCTGGTGGATGAAAATGGTATTGTGCGCGGTGTCAGCAGCGGCGTGGCTACGGTCACGGTGCGTTCGCTTATCGATTCCAATATCTTCACCACCGTTACCATTACGGTCAGAAACACCGACACGATGGATGTGGAAGAGATGGTAAGCACGACGAAGGCAAATGGTAAAATCACCATTTCGATGGAAACCGAAAGCGCCTTTGATGCGTCCCACTTCTCCTGTCTCATATGCAAAACCGATGGTACACCTTATCCCGACGCTCCCATAGAAGTCACCTTTACCGTCGAGGACGGAGAGGTCACGCTTCATTATCAATATACCGATTCTGCCTTTGTTGGCGACCTCGTCCTCGCGCTCTCCTATACCGAGGACGGCAAAGAACCCATCGTTAAAAACTGCACACTCAAAAAACAGCAGAGCTCTGATTTTGAGGTTTCCTTCGATGGAGCCGTACAGAAGCTCTTCGTCGGACAAAATGGCGTTCTGCGTTACAGTATCACTCCCGCGGATGCAGATATCACCCTGGTCAGTGCCACCGCGCAAAATGCAAACCTTACCCTTCTTTCTTCCGCGTCTGGCATTCTCCTGACAGGCAAGGCGGGCGGTGTCTGCCCGATCACCCTTACCTTCCGCACGGGTGACGGTGTGGAAAAATCCTTCACGCATGAGGTTCTTGTTGTCCCGAAGGGGCTCTCGATTGCCGAATCCACAAAGGAATACGGTGACCAGAATCTCTATGCCGTCGGCGGCATCTACACCGAAGGCACATCCATCCGTGAGAAGCTTTCCTTTACCACATCCAGCCCACTTGGTGAAAACTTCTACGATTGCTTCCTGATGGAAAGCGATAACGAAAAGGTCTATGTCGACGGTGACGGTGTCATCTGTTTTTCGGATGCGACCTTCCGTGGCGCGGTCAGCTTCTATGCAAGTGTACGCCACGGTGACATTGTCGAGCGAAGCGCTCCCTTCACCGTGATGTGTATCGCGGATGGCGTCAATGTCTATTCGTATGCTGACCTTTACCAGGCGGCGAAGGACAAGAAAGTAGTGCTTCTGCACCGCGACATCAAGGACGACTTCGGCGTACTCAATGGACAGACGATGTACGAAGAAATCATGACCACATATGATAAAACCCATTTCATTAACCTTGGTATTCTGGAAAAAGCCAAGGTAAAGGTTCTTCTCTCTCTTCACGAGGACCTGTACGGAAATGGCCACACCATCAGCGCACATACGGTTGCTTACGGGCTTGACAGTACGGGCGCGCTGAAATCGGATGCACTCTTCCGCGGACCTCTGAATTTCGTCTCGATGACAGAGACGGGAGGCGCCATCAGCGTCAAAGGTCAGGACAACATCTGCTTTGCCCTGTATGAAGGCGTAAATCTTTCCAATGTCACCCTGCGTGGTTGTGACCTTACGGCAGGAGAGGACGGCAAGATGAGCCTCGGCGACTTGACCTACACAGGTACTACGGTCGAGGTGCTTGGCGACAATATTGAAATCGCTTATTGCCGTCTTGGCAACGGACGCACCGTTCTCCGCGCGTATGGTGATGCGGAGGACGCGAGCAAGGAAATTCACCTGACCGTCACCAATTCCGTCATCACGGGTGCGCGCGAATTCCTCGTGAAAATCGGCAGCAACTGCTTCTCCGAGAATGGCACCTTTGAAAATCCTGCGCCGTATCTTGAAGGAGATAGCGCCGCGAGCAAGGACTATGAAACCAAAGACAAGTATGCGACCTTAACCACGGACGAGAAGGCGGCATACGATGACAAATATATCAAAACCTATCTCACACTACGCAATTCTGTTCTGGAGCATACCGGATTGTTTGCCGTGGGTATCGACTCGCACTTCGCGGGCGCTGCCCTCGCCAATGGTACGCATCCCGATGTCGTATCGAAATTTGAAGGCTTCAGCACGCTTTTGGCATCGTGGAAGAACCTTGCCAAGACCTCTTATGGCGCAAAGCTGACACTGGAAGGCGATGTCCGTATGTATACCTGGATGCCTCTGTCCGATGTCGACAGCTCCACACTGATCGAAGTGCTTGGCGAGTCCACCTTCTCAAAGGAAATGGAATTCAATGTGCGCGAGATGCTCGAAAACCTGGCGCAAAAGCCACAGTTTGCGGGTGTCGTGTATGGCGATACACCAGAGAATTATTATGTTCATGCAGGTATTGCCTTCTATGGCGGCGGTAAGAACTATGGCGTTCTTGACTACAATCTTTCTGGTACAAGCAAGGACTGGACCTTCGGTGGTTATGCAGTATCCTTTGCAGATATCGAACGCTCCTATCTCACCATGGCTTCCGGCTCTGAAGACTTCTACTTTGTAATCTACGACCGTGCGACCTCGGGATTCTCTCCCATGACGCAGAAGGAAATTCTCGCGTCAGGTAAGGCGTATGATTGTATCAAAAATCCTTGATTTGACTTTTTAATCTGAAAACGGAGGAGAAAATAATGAAAAAGAAACTGTTAATCACAATTTTAATTTCACTTCTTTGTCTTGGACTTTTCCTGACGATTTCGTGCTCCAATGAAAACGATAAACTGACATCCTACGCAATCGACAGCAAGAACTTTGTCACCGTGGTAGGACTTGGCGAAAAGCCCGATCTCTCGGGACTCTCTCTTATCAAAAAAGAGAATGATACCGAAGAGAGGCTGGAAGTAACGCCCGATATGGTACAGGACTATGGTGACACCTCAAAAGCGGGTGAAACCAACCTGATTATCACCCATCGAGGCAGACGCTTCACCATTCCTTACACCGTAAAATACCGCGTGACATTCGTCTCGGACGGCGCTGAAGTGGCGAGCCAACTCGTCCTTGGCGTGGAAGAGATCTCGTTCCCCGAGGTCACAAAGGAAAATTTCACCTTTGTCGGCTGGGACAAGGAGCTTCCCGAGACCTTGAGCGAAAATATGACATTTGTTGCGCGCTTTGAAGAAAACAGACCAGCGCTTGCGACCTTGCAGGCAACCTATGGTGATACGCTTGCAACACTCACCTTGCCCGATGGCATCAATGGCGCATGGCGCTTTGTGGATGCCCTGGATACGAAGGTCGGAAATGTCGGTAAGAACACCTTTGCCGTGGAATTTGTTTCTTCGAATACGGGTGAGGTAAGCGCGAATGCGACCGTCACCGTTGAGGTGGCGAAAAAGACGCTCACCTTTGATGAGATTGTGGACGAATTCGTTTATGATGGAAAAGAGCATTTTCCCACCTTTACCCTTCCTTATGATGTTGAGGTTCTTCCTCTTGGCGACGGCGCGCAGACCGCCGTCGGTACATACGCTTATGGTTTCTTCATCAATGATGCGAACTATGAGGGCATGGTAGAGGGCGAATTTGAGATTAAAAAGCCAAGCATCACCGTTAAGGTTGGTTCTTACACTCTTGTCTGGGGCAAGCCGATGCCGGATGTCCAATATGTTGTCGAAGGCTTCTCGGGAGATGTCAGCGTTCTTGGCATTTCCGTGACGATGCCCTCGCCCACGACCGCAGGAGATTATCCGATTGTTGCTACCGTATCGAATACCAATGTGGATGCGACGATTGAAAATGGTACGCTTACCGTTTCTGTTGGTACGATAGATGCAGGCGCACCCCCTGTCACGATGGCAGAGGTTGTGTACGGCACAAACCTCTTTGCTATCGGCTTTGATGCCCATCCTCATGGTACATGGGCATGGGATACCACAAAATACGATGAAACAACCCTCGTCGGTGACGCGGGCGAGCATCTCTTCCGCGCGGTATTCACGCCGACAAGTAGCCTTTATGAAAAGGTCAGCGCCGATGTGAAAATCACCGTCACAAAAAAGACCGTAACCATTGTGATTACGGACAACACCTTTGTTTATGACGGCTCGGCAAAAGCACCCGCATATCGCGTGCTGGATGGCGAGAAGGAACTTTCTTCCGTTCTTGCAACAGCCCCCTCCTTTACCGATGCAGGCTCTTACAATGTCACTCTGACGATTGACGATAAGAATTATGAGGGTGCCGTCTCTGGCACGATGACAATCATTCAGGCAACACCTGAAGTTGAATTCAAAAATCCCGCAGCGGTTGAGTATCGTCCCGGGCTTTCCCTTTCGGACATCGTCCTCGGGGCAGGCTTTACATGGAAAACCCCGACCACAGCGCTCTCTGCTGTTGGCGTGTCGGAATATACCGTTATTTATACGCCCACCGACAAAAACTATAAGGCGGTAGAAGGTACTGTTACCGTTACCGTCAATAAGGGCAAGGCAAGCATCCTTGGCTTTGAAAAAGAGTACATCTCCACCTATGACGGAAAGGTATATACCATTCCGAATACCTATTACGCGACCAATGGTGGCGCTGTATCGGTAGAGCTTGTTGGCGCGAGCGAGATGCGTGACGCAGGAACTTACACCCTTCGTCTTATCCTCGCGGAAACCGACCTTTACCTTGGCGCAACCGAAGAGCTTACCGTGCGAATTCTTCCTCGTGAGAACACCGACACGGTAAACCAGAACCAGACGGCGACCTATGGCGACACACTCGCGAGCCTTACCATTCCCACGAGCGATAAGGGCGTATGGGCGTTCGAGCTTCCTTTGGACACCTCTGTCGGTAATGCAGGCGTGAACACCTTCACTCTGAAGTTCACCTCGACAAACCCGAACTACCTTGACCGCACGGTTGAAGTTTCTGTCACCGTAGCGAAAAAGGTACTTCCTCTTCCTATCGTAGCGAATAAAGCTTATACAGGTTTCGCACAGACATCAGGTCTTGTCTCTGACGCCCTCTTTACTGTTGTGGAGGATGAGGGCGGCGTAGCCGTTGGCGCGTATTCTGTAACGGTAGAGCTTACCGATAAGAACAATTACGCGATTGCCGACATCAGTGGCGACAGCGCAACCATCACATACCATATCACCTCCGTAGAAAACGCATGGGAAATCGCGCCTACCCTTTCGGGCTGGACATATGGAGATACGCCTGCGACACCCGTAGCGAAAGCACTCTACGGTGGATATACCGTACTTTACAAGGCAGACCGTGAGGGTGAAGTATTCACCGCGACCGTTCCCGATAAGGCAGGAAAATATATCGCGAAGTTCGTCACCACCGACGAAAATGCAAGCACGATGACTGCAGAGGTTTCCTTCGTGATTGAAAAGCGTGCGATAGATGTTCCCACCCTTCCCGAGAGCGAATTCGTCTACACGGGTACTGCATATTCCTCGGGACTTTCCGCTACCGATGATTACACGGTAAGCGAAACCCCTGCAACTGTCGTTGGCACATATAAGGTAACCGTTACCCTGAAGGACAGCGCAAACTACAAGTGGAACGATGGCGCGACGGGAGCCTTCCGTGAACTCACCTACGAAATCAAGCAGGCAACCAACACCTTTACCGAGGGACTTGTGGTTTATGACCGCACCTATGGTGAGGCAGTTGTAGCGCCTCATGCAAGCGCGCTCTTTGGTAATGTCACAATTCTCTATGCGACATCCCCCGATGGCGAATACAGCGCGACCGTACCGCAGAATGCAGGCACTTATTATGTGAAGGCAGTTGTGGAAGCAACGGCGAACTATACCGCCCTCGAGAGTGAAGCACTCTCCTTCACCATCGCGAAAGCAACCTCTTCGATAGATGCGGCAGATGCGACCTTCACCTATGGTGGCGAAGCATTTACCATCACGGCAACACCTTCGCATACGGAAAGCACGATTGTTGCTACCATCCTCTTCGGCGGAAGTGCTGTCGAGGAAATCCGTCTTGCAGGTGAGTATACCGTAACCTTCACGCTCCCCGAGAGCGAAAACTATCTCGCATGTGAAAAGACCGTCACGGTTGTAGTGGAGAAGGCAGAGAACACCGACACGGTGAACCAGAACCAGACGGCGACCTATGGCGACACGCTCGCGAGCCTTACCATTCCCACGAGCGATAAGGGCGTATGGGCGTTCGAGCTTCCTCTGGACACCACTGTTGGTAATGCAGGCGTGAACACCTTCACCCTGAAGTTCACCTCGACAAACCCGAACTACCTTGACCGCGAGGTTGTCATTACGGTAACCGTAGCGAAGAGGGCGGTTGCTGTTCCCGAGGTTTCTCATAAGGAATACACGGGCGAGCATATCACATCCGGCCTTACCGATGCCGAGCATTACATTGTTAAGAGTGATGTCGGCGGTACCGAGCTTGGTACCTATACCGTAATTCTTGCTCTCCGCGACAGCGCCAACTATGCCTTTGTCGGTACACAAGAGAGCGAAATCACCCTTTCTTATCAGATTTCCGTAGCACCGAACAACTGGGCAGAGGGTAAAGAGCCTTCCGTTTCCTCTCCTGTCATTTATGGCGACGAGATTGTTGTGATCGGTGAAGCGGTGCATGGTGGCGTTGTGGTTGAATACAAGAAAGCCGATGCGCCTGATAGCGAGTATAGCACGACAAAACCGACTGCTGTCGGCACATACACCGTTCGTTTTACCACGACCGATGAGAATTATACCATTCTTACCGCTGTGCGCACATTGGTTATCGAAAAGCGCATCGTAGAAGTTCCCACCCTTTCGGGCACGGAATTTGTATACACGGGCAGTGCCTTTGACCTCGGCGTAGCATCGAACGCTATCTACACCGTAGAGGGTGTAGACGGCGTGAATGTCGGCACTTACACCGTAACCTTTACTCTTTGTGACACGGACAACTACATCTTCCGTGATGGCGAAGGTGCTACACGCGAAGCATCGTACACCATCAGACAAGCGCCTGTCACCGTCACCACCCCCGTCCTTGACGGCTGGACTTATGGCGACGAGGCGAATGTACCCTCCGCAAGCACAAGCCTTATGGCAAATATCACCTTCCTGTATGCAACAGAGAAGAACGGTACCTATACCGAAGTTGTTCCCACGAAAGCCGGCACATACTATGTGAAGGCGGTTTCCTCGGGAGACAATACAAACTATGCGTATGGCGAGAGCGAGCCCGTCTCCTTCACCATCGCGAAAGCGACCTCTTCGATTGAGGCAGAGGATAGCTACACATTCACTTATGATGGCGAGGTCATCACGATTGTCGGTACACCTTCGCATAACGAAAGCACTATTGTGATTACCATCCTCTGCGGTGGCGTAGCCGTAGAGAATATTGTGGATGCAGGTGAGTACACCGTCAAGATGACGCTCGCGGAAAGCGCAAATTATCTGGCGTGTGAAAAGACCGTTACCGTCACCGTCAATAAGGCGACGAACAGCGATAGTCTGACACTTTCGCAGAATGCGACCTATGGCGATACTCTCGCAGACCTTGTACTTCCCGAAAGCACCAATGGTGTATGGGCATTTGTAAATGCAGAAGGCGCGCTCCTTGATGGCGCGACAGTCCTTACGGCAGGTACACATACGCTTGTAGCGAAGTTCTTCCCGAACACGCAGAACTACAACGAGCGTACAGAGACCATCACCGTGAGCGTAGCGAAGCGCAAGATTGACACCCCTGTGATTGCCGATAAGACCTACAACGCGACCGCCCAGACGGCAGGTATTGCCGACACGGCACTTTACACCGTAAAGGAAAACGCAGGTGGAACTGTGGTTGGCGGATATGCTGTTGTGCTCGAGCTCAAGGATAGCGCAAACTATGCATGGGCAGAGAGCGAGAATGCAACCCTGACACTCACCTTCCGCATTGTGAAGGCGACAAACGAATGGGTAAGCGCACCCACCATCACACCCTCCTGGCAGTATGGTGAAGCAGGCGACAATGGCACGGCAGTACCGAAGTATGAGGAGCTTAAGGTTGTATACAAGGTTGCCGGCGCAGACGATAGCACCTATACCGCAACTCTTCCTACCACCGCAGGTGATTATGTCGCGAAATTCTACACCGAAGGCGTGAACGCGAGCGCACTTTCCGTAACGCTCTCCTTCCGTATTACGAAGGTTGTGGTGGAGCTTCCTGTCCTCGCAGATTCCGACTTTGATTATGACGGCGCGGCACATTCGTCAGGTCTTACCTCGAATGCGTTGTACACCGTTGTCGATAATGGTGGTACGGACAGTGGCACATATACCGCTACCCTGACGCTTGTAGACGCGACCAACTATATCTGGAGCGATGGTCTTGCAGGCGCAGTACGCACACTCAACTATCGCATCGTTCCGACGCATGTCGATGTCACGATGAATGGCACATGGAGTGGCTTTGAATATGGTTCTTATGTTGCTCCTGGCGAAATCCTCGCCAACACCGATGCGGCGCATACGCTTGCGCTTTACTATGCAACCAGCCGCGATGGCGCATATCTGCCTTATGACGATAGCGTAGGCGCAAGCCTTGACGCAGGCTCGTACTGGCTCTATGCGACAGTCGAAGGAAATGTGAACCTCGAAGGCTCTCTCTATGTTTCCTTCACCGTAACGCCCGCATCTCTTACCTTTGCAGACTTCACCATATCCGGTGGTCCTTACTACCAGAGCGATATGCCTTCCCTTATCGGACTTGGACTTGTGACCTTCAAGGGCGCAGAAGTCAGCGGTACTTTCACCATTGGTACAGTTAACTTTGTTGCAGGCGGAACCAGCACTGCACAGGTCACCTTCGTTCCCACCTCGACAAACTTCGTGCGTACCCCCCTGGTAGCGACGATGTCCATCTCTCTTAAGAGTGTTGCGACAGTCGGCTTCGGCGGAACGCAATACGGCACGATTGAAAACGCGCTGAATGCCGCAGCAGCATCGGGCGGTAAGGTTTATGTCCTTCCCGATGTCAGCGGAAGCGTTATCATCCGCGAGGATGTGGAAGTCGCATCGAATGTCACCCTCATTCTTCCGTGGGGTAGTGGCGAGAGCGATTATAATATCGCATCAAGTGGCAACTTCGTTGCAACTTATAATGGCACTACGACCGATTACGGTGGACTTACAAAACTGTCCCGTACCCTTCTCGTTAAGGTGGCGGATGGTGTTACCCTGACGGTCAATGGCACCCTTACCATCGCAGGTGAGCTTTCCGGTGGTGGCGGTGGTAGCGCATATGCAGGACACACCGCGGTCAAATACGCCGAGCTTGAACTTGGCAGGGGCGCAAACATCATTGTCAATGGTACACTTCACGCCTTTGGTAAGGTCACCGAAAGCGCGACGAACAACGGTAGCCGTACCACCGTAACAAGTGGCGCGAAGCTCTACCAGCCCTTCGTCCTTCGTGACTTCCTCGGCGGTAGCCGTATGTACTACATTTACAGCAGGGGAAAGAATGCCTCGACCGTTTATAAGAGATTTATCTTCATGAATGTACATTCGACGATAGAATATCAATATGGTTCGTCCCTGATGGCTTGTTGTAACCTCTACGCAGGTGACCAGCACAATCCTACCACGGCGACCATGATTGGTAACACAACCTCGAGCGTTATTCAGATGACAAGCGGTAGTTATATCATCGCGAAGTATGATCCCACAAGCGAGGTATGTGACCTCGATATGTACGGTGGCGCATCCCTCAACTCCATGTCCCTGAAGGTCAAAACGGGCTTCCTCGGAAGTGTTACTGTAAACTCGGCGAACTACCTCTTCCCCCTGTCTTATCACTATCAGATTAAGCTGAACACCTTGCCCGGTGCTACAAGTGCTATCTACACGATGGGGCAGAACTTCCAGATGCTTCCTGGTGCGTCCCTGACGGTAAACCAGGGTGTTGACCTGACGATTGGTAAGATTATCATCCTCGACGAAACATATAGTGATGCCAACGATGGCACGAACCCCTACCCGACGAAAAACCCGACACTCGGTGAGAGCGCACCTCTCTTTGAAGGCGCGAAATTCACCGTCCACGGAAAACTGACGGCGACGGCTCTCGGCGGTAAGGTTTACGCGGATAGTCTCTCGTGCATCAAGGCGATTACCACAAACTCCTTCTCGTCGAAGGATCTGCAAACCGCTGGTACGGGTGGATTTTCCGGTTCTTTCCAGGCAACCAGAACTCTCACAGCGAAGATTGTGGTTGATGGCGTGGAATACGATTGGCCCGTTTCCTGACAAAACCAAATAACCCCCACAAGCAAAAAGGGGCTGAGTCATTAAGAATTCAGCATACTTTGGTATTGAATGAGAATTTTCACTAAAATGCCGAATTCTTAGTGCGAAGCGCCTTTGGGGCTCGCTTCATTTAGGCATAACCGAACGAAAAACCTAAATAAAAAAAGAGAAAACCGTAGGTTTTGACCTTAGTTTCCTCTTAATCTGTAAACGACAGAGGCACATTGATTGTACCTCTGTCGTTTTTCGTTCGGTTATGCCTAAATGAAGCAGCCCCTTATTTTATTCAACCTCGTGAAAGAGGGAGCGCGAGCGCAAGGCGAGGTCAAGGAGAAGAAGCAGGGGAACAAAAAGGAGAAGAAGGCGCAGGGGAAGATAGGCTTTTAAATAGAGTGTCAGAATGGCAGAGATACCAAGGGCGAGTGTCAGGAGAATGGTCGGACGCGGTGCGAGAGGGAGGATATTCCTTCCCGATGTGCGAAGAAGGAGCAGGGAATGAAGCGCCGTCAGGAAAATATAGGAGAGTGCCGTCGCGATGGATGCGCCGATAAAGCCGAATTTCAGCACCATGGGAAGCGTCAGTGCAACGCCGAGTAGGGCGCACAAAAGGGTAGTTATGGCGATGCGGGAGGGCTTTGCACACTCTAAATTCACGCCTGCGACGATGGTGTATAAAAAGGCGAACAGACTGGAAATCACGAGGGGTGCCGTGGCATACAGACCGTCTCCGTATCCCTCTTTAGGCGCGAGAATTGAATAAAATTCCGGGGAGAGAAGAATCAGACATATGGCGGCAAATGAGATGATTTTGACAACAATAGTTGTCACCTCGCGCACTCTCCCAGACTCTCTTGAGCGAATACGGCGTAAAAGCCAAGGGTAGAACGCCGAGTTGATACCTGCGGCGAGCAGAGGTATAGCATGCGACAGAGTGGCGGCAACGCCGAGCTTTGCCAGAGCGTCAGGCGTGTCGAGCCTGCCGACAAAAATGCGACCGACCTCGGCGAGCGTCATCAGGGCGAGATAGTGTGGAAAGAGAGGGAGGGCGCGCAGGAGTTGTTCCTTCCAGATGTGTTTATTGAAAAAGCACCTGCCGCGCCGATAGAGGAAAATGAGGGAAGGGATGGCGACGAGTGTGGTCGATATGACGGTCGCGAGAATGCGCCCCTCGGCGCGCAGAACGCCACTTCGGATCAGAAGATAAGCGATGATGGGGGAGAGAAAGGCGCTTGCTAAAATGGAGGGAATGGCGCGCTTTGGCTGGTAGAAAAATTTCGCCCGACATTCGACACTTGCGATGACAATTCCCGAGAGTATCTGTAAAAACATCAGAAGCAAAAGATGCACAGGAAGTCCCGTCAGGACTGCCATTTTTCCGCGTAAAAGCAGAACAACAAAGAAGGTGACAAGGGCGGTGGTGAGGGTGAGCGAGGTTGCGGATGAGAGATAGCGGTCGGCTTCCTTTTTGTGTCTCGATAGCCCCGAGAGAAGAATACTTCCTGTCAGGTCAAGGGTGGCGAGTGTACTAAAAACCGAAAGCCAAGTATAATATAAAGGGGTGAGGGCGTATTCTTCGGGGGTGAGAAGCCTTGTGAAGATGGGCGTTGTCAGGAAGGTGGAGGCGCGCCCGAGCGAAAGAAAGGCGAAAAAGGAAAGAGACGAGCGTACAGGCAAGCGAAGCTTATGTGTTTTTTTCTTTGCGTAATCCAAGTTATTGTCTCCCCTTTTCTTTGATAGAGATATCTTGCCCGCACAACAAAAAAATAAACCTGTTTTTTTCTGAAAGAGAGGACGGCTTCCTTTTCCAATATCTTTCAGGCATTTTTTCAACAAAATACTTGATTTTTCCATGAGATTAGAGTATAATAAAAGAAATTTTTTCTTTAAAAGACGAAAGGAGACGACAATCGTGTTTCAAATTGCCTATCTGAATGAACTTATGGAGCGTGTCAAGGCGCGCAATAGCGGGGAAGTGGAGTTTCATCAAACGGTGAGCGAGGTGCTTCACTCGATTGAGCCTGTTTTGCTTCGCCGCCCCGAATACATCACCTCGGGTGTCATCGAGCGCATGGTCGAGCCCGAGCGCATTATCAAATTCCGTGTACCGTGGGTAGACGACAAGGGACAGGTGCAGGTCAACCGTGGCTTCCGCATCCAGTTCAACAGCGCGATTGGCCCGTATAAGGGTGGCTTGCGTTTTCATCCCTCCGTCAATGAAAGCATTATCAAATTTTTAGGCTTTGAGCAGACATTCAAAAACTCCCTGACAGGGCTTCCTATGGGTGGCGGTAAGGGCGGTAGCGACTTCGATCCCAAGGGTAAGTCCGACCGCGAGGTTATGGCGTTCTGCCAGAGCTTTATGAGCGAGCTTCAGAAATATATCGGCCCTGATACCGATGTCCCTGCGGGAGACATTGGCGTTGGCGCGCGTGAGGTCGGCTATCTCTTCGGTCAGTATAAGCGCCTTCGTGACGAATTTACAGGTGTCCTGACAGGAAAGGGCATTCCCTATGGCGGTTCTCTCATCCGTCCCGAAGCGACAGGCTACGGCGCGGTTTACTATACCGTCGAAATGCTCTCCACCTTCGGTGAGGATATCAAAGGAAAGACCTTCGCTATCTCGGGCTTCGGTAATGTCGCCTGGGGTACGGTAAAGAAGGTTACCGAGCTTGGTGGTAAGGTCATCACCATCTCTGGTCCTGACGGCTATGTGCTGGACGAGGACGGTATCTGTACCGAGGAGAAAATCAATTATCTGCTCGAGATGCGCGCCTCCTGTCGCAATCGTGTCGAGGACTATGCCGAGCGTTTCGACGTTCCCTTCTTCAAGGGCGAAATGCCTTGGGGCGTCAAGGCGGATATCCTGATGCCCTGCGCGACACAGAACGAGGTCGATATGCGTGAGGCAGAGCAGATTGTGAAAAACGGCGTGAAATACTATGTCGAGGTCTCCAATATGCCGACCACCAATGAGGCAATCGCCTACCTGAAGGCAAACGGCGTTATCGTCGCTCCCTCCAAGGCGGTCAATGCCGGCGGCGTTGCGGTCAGCGGACTGGAAATGTCGCAGAACTCGATGCGTTACGCGTGGAGCGCCGACGAAGTCGATGAAAAGCTTCGCACCATTATGAAGAATATTTTCTATACATCCCTCAAAGCCGCCGAGGAATACGGTCTTGGCTATGACCTGGTCGCAGGCGCCAATATCGCAGGCTTTATCAAGGTTGCCGATGCGATGCTCGCACAGGGCGTGGTCTGATATTTCCGTATGGCGAAAACAAAAAAATAGAAAAGAGACTGTCTCAAAATGAGACAGTCTCTTTTTAGAATCGGCGTTTTATTCCGAGCTTGTTCCTTTTTCAGCAAATCATAATTTCCTCAACGCGATAACCATGGATGGATGAATCTGTGCCGATAAACGCAAACCCGTGAGTCTGCTTTTTAAGCTGGAAGGTGCAGGGATTCAGCGAAATCGGTAAAACCTCTTCTCCGTCATAGAAAATAGCACTCACACTAACCTCTACGGTATCGCTTTCAGAAAAATCAAAGAGCGAGAGAGGAACATTTGCGGTGCCAGCGACAGGGTATCTGAAACGATACGCATGCGTTACTTTTCCCTCGATTTCATCAAAAACAGGGATGCCGTAAATGAGAGTATTACGATTGTCTTCCGTAAAGGTTGTGGTTTCCACGATGGGAAAGACATTTCCGTTGATGGTAAGGGTGACGACAACACGATCTACGGTCTTTGCAAGCTCAAGCTCTGTGTTGCGAATGATTGCAGGAGGAAGTCCGATACCGAATTTTACCTCAAAGGATTCTGCGCTATCACTGATATCGCCATCTCCCAGATACTCTACGATGCAAGTATCGTCAAATTCATACATGTGGGTTAATTGAATATCGTTGCCGAATTCGAAATTGTAAAGCTGCTCATAAGTACAGGAGGGGAACATGGTATCTTCTATTTTTACATTCACCCCAGAGGAACGAGCGGCAGGAAAAGAAACGGCTTCCCAACGATATCGCGAAGTAGGTGGATCGTCTGGCACATCAGGTGTTTTGGGTGGTGGATCGTTCTGACAGGCAATGCTTGTGCAGAGTGTTAAAATCAATAAGAGGCAAATCCAAAAGCGTTTCATATCATGGCTCCTTTCATATGATGGCAAAATGAAAATTATCGGGGGGCTTTCCCTATTTAAATTATACTATGAGAATAGACATATTGTCAAGCAATTGGAAAGGGCATAAAATTATTTCGTGAAAACTGCACAAAAAAACGGAAACGCCGAGAGTGACGCTTCCGCTTTTTTTGTATGATTTTTCCGCTTTATTTATAAGACGCCACATCGATGCGGCAGAGGGCGCGTTCGAGCTTTGCCTTGGCGAGAAGGTGCGAGCGCTCGTCAAGCTTTGAGGCGAGGGCCTCGGTCGCCTTTTGCCTTGCGGCTTCGGCACGGGCGAGGTCGATTTCATCCGCCCATTCAAAGGTGGTGGTGATAAGCTCTACTGTGCCACCCTTTACGGTCATGAAACCGCCAGATGCCGAGGCGAGACGCTCCTCGCCATCCGCAAAACGCACGCGTGCGCGACCTGTTGCAATCGAGCAAAGACAAGGCGCGTGGCCTGCCATAATCTCGATGTCACCACTTCCCGTACGCACGAGAAGGCTCTCGGCGTCGCCACGGAATTTTTCACCGTCGGGAGTGACGATTACCAGAGGAAATGTACGCATAACGCCTCCTTATTCCTGTGCCTTCTTTGCTTTTTCGACTGCCTCGTCGATGGTACCGACAAAGAGAAATGCACTTTCGGGGAGATTGTCGTGCTTGCCGTCAAGGATTTCGCGGAAGCCACGAAGGGTTTCTTTGAGAGGTACATAGCGACCTTCCATACCCGTGAACTGTTCGGCAACGGTGAAGGGCTGGGAGAGGAAACGCTGGATTTTTCTCGCGCGGTTGACAATAACCTTATCGTCCTCGGAGAGCTCTTCCATACCCATAATAGCGATAATATCCTGAAGCTCCTTATATCTTTGCAGAATTCTCTGCACCTCTTTGGCAATCTCGTAATGCTCAATACCGACAATATCGGGGGTAAGGATACGAGAGGTCGAATCGAGGGGATCTACCGCAGGATAAATACCGAGGGAGGCAATCGAACGGGAAAGAACCGTCGTCGCATCCAGGTGCGCGAAGGTGGTCGCAGGAGCAGGGTCTGTCAGGTCATCGGCAGGTACGTAAATTGCCTGAACTGATGTGATAGATCCGTCTTTTGTTGATGTAATTCTTTCCTGTAATTCACCCATTTCT
>JAFVYW010000032.1 GCA_017508465.1 Clostridia bacterium | reverse complement strand
GCTTGCCAAACACCTTAAAAATATCCCCTGCGCCCATGACGATCGGCGAGGGTATGATGGATGGTTCGCAGACCTATGTCGGCGGTATGGCATATTATTACGGCGTCGGCGAGGCGGGACTTCACCCTTGTGACCCTGCGCCTACCGTGACCAACCGTATCTATATTGCACGCTTCGATGGCGAATGTCGCGTTCTGGAAAGTTATCTTTCGCGCGACGGTGGAAAAAGGTATGAGAGAGAAGAGGTTCTGCGCGCCATTCCCAAAGAAGAGGACATCAAAATCTGGCGTCCCGTCGTGCCGATTCATGCGCAGGATAATCTCCCTGTCTACTGGCAGGAGGGCACTTATTATGCGCACACAGGCGGCTGGCACAGCGATGCGGTGATGTATGTCGAATACGATGATTGAGGAGGGGAATATGAGTCTTTGTGTCAACACGCCCAAAGAGGCAATGCGCGTCATCTCGGCGCAGATGTTAAAGCTTCGCCCGAAGTGCGAAGTTTCCTATCGTCCCTATCGGAAAAACGAGGTGTATTACGATAAGCACCTCGATTTGAGAACCATCGACCTGCGCGTTCTTTTCCCGAATGCGAAACCAGGGGATGGCGTCTATATCGGAACGAATATTCTCGCATGCTGTGAGACGGATGCGAAAATCAACTTTATCGGAAATGCGAAGGTGATTTATCACGACGAGGTGATTTTCGACAGCGAAACGGATGTCGACGCGGACGGAAAATGCCGTTGTGCGCTCCACCTGAAAGAAGGCGAAAACCCCGTTTTATTCTATGTAAGATGTACGGACGAAAACGATTTTTCCTTCCGTTTTATGCCCTCGGTGCGTTGGTATTGGGTATGGGCAAAATGTTATCTTCTCTGTGCGAGAGCCACATCTCCCATCGCAGAATACAGAGGTGAGGACGGCGTTGGTATCTCCAGACTTTATCATAAGGAAGAGCCCTTCGACAATGTGTATATCTATCCAAAAGCGCCCGAGTGGGACAATACCATTGATTTCTCCAGAATTTTCGAAGGGGAGACGGGCAACTTTGGCTACGCCCTGACCTACGCGCTGTCGGACACCGAGTTGACACTTGATACGCGTGCGGATATCAAAGTATTCATCAACAAAGAGCCATCGGGCGCACCTTACATGCTCAAATCAGGGGACGAGGTTCTGATTAAGGTCGCGCGCACAGAGGATTTTGCGTTCTCTTTTTCAGGTGATGTCGGACTTCCGATGGTGACCTCGCACAGAGGTGGGGGTGATAAATTCCTCACGCTCGGCCTTTTCAGAGAGGATGCAGAGAATGTTACCCCCGAAGAGCAAATTCAATGGAAAAAGCCTTATCGAAGTGGCGAGCGCGCGCTGTTTTATAAACTCGCGCACAAGGACGATTATCTTCGCCCTTATCTGTTATCGAGGTTTTTCGGTCAATGGCATTATACATTCATGGTCGGCTCATACGGCCTTTTGCGCGCCGCAGAAACGCTTTCATGTGAGGAATACTATAACTATTTCAGAGAGCATATGCGCGTTCTGGTTGAATATTTTGATTATATGCGCTATGAGCATGAACACTTCTCTTCTCCGTCATTCCTCGATATTTCCTCGACCTTGCACGATCTTGACTCCATAGGCTCGATCGGGCGTAACCTCGCGGAATACTATTTCAGAACAGGTGACGAGGACACCTTGCCTGTTCTTGATACGATGCTACGCGCACTCGAGACGAATATTCCGCGTTTTCCTGACGGAACATTTCACAGGGAACGCGACATGTGGTCGGATGACACCTTCATGAGCTGTCCCTTCCTTGTCCGCATGGCGAAAATCAAGAACGACAAACGGTATGCCGAGGAGGCAATCCGTCAGTTGCTCGGTTTTACCAAGAGACTGTTTATCGAAAAGGAGGAACTCTTCTCCCATATTTTCTTCCTCGAGGACGAGGTGGCAAGTGGCATTCCCTGGGGACGCGGAAACGGCTGGGTATTCGTTTCTATGGCAGATGTTTTAGCGAATGCACCACACGATCTTGACGGTTATGAACAACTCAAGGAAATCTTCGTGCGTTTCGCTGAAGGACTGAAAAGAGTGCAGGACGAGAGCGGTCTATGGCACCAGGTGCTGAACCGCAAGGATTCTTATGAAGAAACCTCCTGCACGGCTCTCTTTTCTATCGGTTTTTGCCGTGGGTTGCGCCTCGGTCTGCTCGATGAAAGTTACAAGGAAAACATTCGCCTTGCCTACGCTGGCATCCTGCGCGAAAAGGTCGACGAAGAAGGCTCTGTGTATGGAGTATGCATGGGTTCAGGTAACGCGAGAGAGGCAGAATACTACATGAAGCTCGGAACGGTCGATAACGACGACCACGGCACAGGCGTGGTGCTTACCATGCTGTGTGAGGTGGATGCGTTGTTCGGTGACACGCTCTGATACGGATAAAAAGAAAAAAGGCAGATAAAGGCTGGTTCTCATAAGGAAGTTTGACTAACGCAAGGTAAGACGAACTGTGTACGCCCGCGGGAGACCGCAGGTCTCCCATACAGATAAAAACGC
>JAFVYW010000031.1 GCA_017508465.1 Clostridia bacterium | reverse complement strand
TTTGCAGTGTTGACGACACACAGTCCCGGCGCATGACTGAGTGCGGCAGCCTTTTTCATCGCCTCCATTGTGTTGTTTTCACAACCGAGACCTACAATCAGACAACAGGTGGCATTGGGATTTTGTGCAATAGCGGAGAGGAATTTTGTGATATTCTCGCCGTCCTCGCCAAGCTGGCTGCATCCAAAGGGATGTGTCAGGGCGTATATGCCGTCAATGGAGCCTTTTTTAAGAGCGCTCGCTTCTTTCGCGAGAGCGTCGGCTACGGCGTTTACGCATCCGACGGTAGGAATGATATATATTTCGTTGCGAATACCTGCGCGTCGGCCCTCGCGCTTATAACCAAGGAAGGTGCCTTCCCTGACCTCAAGCGGTGAAAAGGCGGGACGATATTCGTAACTTTCCTCTTCATCAAGGTGAGAACGAAGATTGTGCGAATGCACATGCTCTCCTCTTCTGATATCAATGGTTGCTCTGCCGATAACCGCGCCATATTTGATAACGAATTCTCCTGCTCTGATATCGCACAGGGCGACCTTATGACCTCGGGGAATCTCCTGGGTATCTTCTAAAAGGACGGCGACATTATCGCGCGCGTCAAGTTGTTTTATATTCATCAGACAAGTTCCTCTCCGTTCAAAATACGGCTGACCTGCATTTCCACCTCGGGCAGAAATCCAGGGATAGAGATAAGGCAGTCCGGGAAAATACCTCCTGTCAGGAAGTCGTGAACCGTGCCACCATCAGCAAAATGAAGAAGGTATTCCTTCGTATCCTGAAGCGGTACCTCTCCATGGGGTGTTACGGCATAGAAAGTGCCGTCCTCGCGCATTTTCGCTCTGCTATACAATGCGATAAGGTAGGAAAAGCCAAGTGTCAATGCCTCGGGAAGCTTCTGATTTTGTGCATAATAATCAAGGTAGGAGGGCATGTTTCTCGCAATCCACTTGGAGATGGAATTCAGGAGAATTGCCGTCAGGGCGTGATTGAGATAGGGGTTTTCAAAACGGATCAGGACATCGCGTGCGAACGCTTCGGTGTCTTCCGTTTTCTCACTGACATAGGGCGTGATTTCGGCGAGCATACGCGAGAGGTGCGCAAAAATTCTCTCATCCTTCATGCTGTCGTAGACAAAGGTTTTCCCCATCCAGAGCGCCATGGGTACCATACCCGTATGCGCGCCGTTGAGAACGCGGACCTTGCGTTTTTTATAATAACCAATATCGTCGGTAATGACAAGATTGATGTTATGCTTTCCCTCCACGAGAAGGCTTTCAACATTTCCGCCACGCTCCACCGCCCAGAGACCAAACGGTTCGCCGACCGTCATCAGACGATCCTCTTCTCCGACAAGCTCTGTGAGATGTGCGAGGACTTCCTTATCCCGGGGATAGCCCGAGACAATGCGGTCGACCAGAGTGTTAAGAAAGGTGTTATTCTCTTCGTTATATCGGTAGAAATCATCACCGAGCTCAAATTTTCTGATATATTTGCGGACGCACTCGCGAAGAGCCGTCGCATTATTATCAATCAGCTCGCAGGGGAGAATGGTAAGACCGCCGAGCCCCTTCCGGTAACGCTCATAGAGAAAGAGGGTGAGCTTTGCAGGGTAGGACATGGTGACAAAGTCTTCTTTCGAGTCGCTCTCCTGATAGACGATACCTGCTTC
This sequence comes from Clostridia bacterium, assembly GCA_017508465.1. Taxonomy (GTDB): domain Bacteria; phylum Bacillota; class Clostridia; order Oscillospirales; family CAG-272; genus UBA1740. The sequence goes on along the minus strand of JAFVYW010000031.1, from coordinate 10,553 downwards.
CGTGGTATTGGATACCACAAGGACGAGGTTTTTATCGGAGGCGAGAGCAAAAAAAGCGTCTGTGTCGGTGAAGGGATCGATCACTTGTTTTATCACATCAATGCTCTGCACGCTCTCCACAGCGCCATGTGCCTCCTGACCGCGGAGGATGGTGTGATATTTGTTGTTCTGCTTATGGAAAAGGTCGAGCGTACCATAGGGAATTGGCTTGACGACAGTTACCTCATATGGTCCGAAGCCTTCCTTATTCAATGTATCAAAGTAAGTGTCTACAAACGCGCGGAGAAAATTTCCTTCGCCAAATTGAAGAATGCTTTTCATATTTTTCCTTTCCTGTTGACAATTCCCGAAAAAGGAATTATAATTGTGGTATGAAAACTATTTTTTATCAGACAACACTGCTGAAAAGACAGGACGATTGGTCGATGGCTTTTCTGCATAGCCATCCCTATTACGAGATGTATTTTTTGATTGAGGGAAAAAGACAGTATCTGTTCGAGGACAAGATTGCGGAGCTTGAGGAGGGGTCTGTTGCTGTCATCTCACCCCACACAATGCACAAAACCGAAGGCGGTACTTTCGTGCGTATTAATGTATGCTTTCCCGCTGACGCGGTAAGCGAATTATCGAGAGAATATCTGGAAGAGCTCGCGAAATATATCTCACTGCATTTTTCCAAGGAAAACTTTGCGAAAATCAAAGAGGTTCTCTATGAACTGCTCGCGCTGGAGGAGGAAACGGACAAGGAAAAGACCGAGAACAAACGCATTCTCATCGAATACCTGATTTATCTCATGAAAAGTCGGGGAGTGGGTGACGCCCGCGATGCTTTTGTTGCGTCAGGTAAAATGCCTTCGACGCTCCTGCATATTCTGAAATACTTAAGCTCACATTTTCAGGAAAAGGTCACACTCCGTGATATGAGTGAGATGTTTTTCCTCTCCGAGGTCACCCTTTGCCATTACTTCAGAAAATATCTCGGCGTTACCTTTCTCGAATATCTCTCACAGCTACGCATTGCGCGTGCTAAAGAGTTGCTTGTAACAACAAAGAAGAGCATGGAGGAGATTGCGAGCGAGGTCGGCTTTGGCAGTGCAAACTATTTTGGTATTTTTTTCAAAAAGATCGTGGGCATCTCGCCCCTGCAATACAGAAAACTATAATCGAGAGCTATCCCGTTCATCGGGGTTGCTTTTGTTTTTCAAGGTACTCCTCGCCATAGGGAATGTATTCCTTGGTGTTTTCCATCATGCGAAGGAACAGCTCTCTTGCCTTTTCATAGGAAATGGTAACCAGGGGGTCTTGCGCAAAGCATTCAAACACCGCATCATAATCATGCGCGAGAATAGCGGTAAGAAGCGCCTGCTGCTCATTCACAATACGCGCGACAAGGTTATGCGCGAGCGGAGGCAGAGCGTCCGCGATCACAGGCTTCAGGGAGTTCGCGGAGAATTCAGCATTTGTCTCAACGATAGCGCCGAGAGGAAGATCGGGGCATTGTCCGCGATTGGGAAGGTTACAGTTCGTGACAAAGGACGGCGTAATTCCGAGAAGGGTTTTCATCAGAAGGACACCTTCTTCACCCGTCTCGCGAAGGGTAAAGGGTTCTTGTCCCGTATAGAGTTTTTCTGTACGGTCGATGCGCTTTTTAAGGTCATCAATACGGTAGGAAACGGGCGTCAGGGCAAAGTGCCACTTATCCGCCTTTTCCGGATTTTCAAGATACCACTTACCAGGGCAGAACTCTGCCAGGTGACGGTCTCCCGCAGCGGCGATAGCGCCACAGCGACGGAAGAGGTCGAATTTTACACGATGCGAGCAGGTAAAGTAATTGTTTTTATAAGAGAGTGCAGGGGTGAGCTCAAAGCCCTCCTCATAGTGTCTGTCTGCGAACTCGCGATAAATCTCAAAGAGGTCAATGTTCTGGTATTGCGCCTTGGTAATCCATGTGAAATGGTTGACACCGCTGACGGTTATTTTTACTTCCTTGTGGGGAATATCGATGCCAGAGAATTCCTTGAGTGCGGCGGCAATCAGCTTCTGTGTGCCAAAAACTTCATGGCAACAACCAAAGGCTTTGATTTCGGGGAAGGTGCGATAGAGCGTCGCGGTGCAAAGCGTCATGGGGTTGGTGTAGTTGATAACCCATGCATCCGGACAGCATTCCTTAATCTTTTGTGCAAAGCCCTTGTAGAGCGGAACGGTACGCATCGCACGCAGGATGCCACCAGGGCCAGATGTATCACCTACGGATTGATAAATACCATATTCCTCGGGAAGATGGACATCGGATTGCATCTCCATAAAGGTAGCAGGAAGGATAGAAAGAACAACGAAGTCGGCATCTGTGAGCGCGTCCTCAATGGCAGAGGCAACAACATAGGTATGCTTACCCGCAATATCCTCGCGAGCGAGAAGGTCATTTCCGATTTTGGCGTTCTTCTCTGCCGCCTTTTTATCGATGTCATAAAGATACACTTCGGCATTGAAGGCGTCTTCTTTCGCGAGGTCAACCATCAGGGTGTGCGCCCAGCCGCGAGAGCCACCGCCAATGTATGCGATTTTAACATTTGGTTTCATAAACATACTCCTTTTGGTCTTTTTCTTCATTATACCAAAAGATTATTTATGATTTCAATATACAAATCCAAAGATTTCATACATTTTACAGATTTCTTTAAGTTTTCAGCAATTTTTCGTACGCCACGCGGGCGTCACCATTTTCAAGATGAATAACGCCACAATAACAAAAGCCATTCTTCAGAAGCATACGCCGCATCACAACATTTCCTTCGTGTGTGTCGATACGGAGAGAGTATTTATAACTGGTGCGTGAGTATTTTTCGGCGAAGGCGAGAATTTCCCCCGCGATTCCCTGACCTCGTGCGCGTACGGCGATTGCGAATCGATGAATGGCGGTGTAGTCTGCATCATCCGCGCTTTGCCACGCGCCTTCAAAGATTATGTCATAGGTCGGCTCTTTCGTCTTAAGCATCGCGAAGGTGGCAAGCACTTCTCCGTCCTTTTCATACACATAACTCTCACCACGAGCAATATCGCGCTTGATAACATCGATATCAGGATAACCATTCTGCCACTGGTCGATGCCAAGAGCGGCAATAGTGGCACGCGCTTCGGCGAACAGTGCAAGAAGCAATTCTATATCATTCTCATTACTTTTCCGTATCATAAAATTCCCTTTATATTCCGTGGAAGACTATCAAATATTTTCATTTTTATTATAACATATAGAGAATTAAATTGCAATAGAAAATCGCATATTTGAAAAAGCACTTACGAGAGGTTTTTCTCATAAGTGCTTTTCTGGATAACAGGATGGATTATGCGCCTACCGATTTAACGCAGGTGAACTGCAAAATCATAAAGGCGAAGTAGATGGTAAGAAGTGCGATGCCCTGCCATCTTTTCAGTTTGCCTGCAAAAATGGTGGGAATGGTCATAATTGCCATAACGCCAAGCATTACAGGGATATCGAGAATCAACGAGGCGTTCTGTCCAAAGAGTACCGACTGAAGCGGTACGGTAAAGGGGCTGATGGTGATGGCTGTACCAGATACAAGGACGAGGTTGAATATATTCGCGCCAATGATATTTCCGAGAGAGAGTGCGCCGTGACCTTTGATAAGAGAGGTGATTGCGGTGACAAGCTCGGGAAGGGATGTGCCAATGGCAACAACGGTGAGCGCGATAACCGATTCGGGCATGCCCAGCTGCTTTGCAATTGCAGTAGCATTCTCGACAAGAAGATATGCACCGACAGCAATAACGAGCGCGCCGACAATCAGCAGCAGGATGTCCTTTATCATAGAACCGCCTTCGCTCTTCTCTTCTTCGTGAAGCTCGGGGGCTTCCAGCTCATCCGTCTGCGGATTCTTCTTCATGTTAAGGACATTGATGACCATATAAACAACGAAGGCGCAAAGAAGAACGATACCCGTCCAACGCGCAAATCTGTTTGCTGTGTAGGCGACAAGTACATAGAATGCCGCGACAATAAAGAAGGCACTGACGGGGAAAATCAAGGTTTTCTTGTCGACTTTTCCAGGCTTGATAGCAATGGTGGTAGCGGCAATCAGAGCGGTGTTACAAATGATAGATCCGATAGCGTTACCATAGGCAATCCCACCAGCACCGGACATAGCGCCAATGGCGGAGGTCATTACTTCAGGCAGGGTGGTACCAATCGAAACGACAGTCGCACCGATGAGAAGCTCGGGAAGATGAAAGCGCTTTGCAATTCCTGACGCGGCGTCAACAAACCAGTCGCCACCCTTGATAAGAAGGATTAAGCCAAACGCCAGAAGGAAATACTCGTTCGGGATGAAACTAAACATTTTTGTCTCCTGTTTTTTTGTTTTTTTCTTTGAAAAAAGCCGAGCATACAAGAATGCTCGGCAAAGTGACCATGCATAGCTTGTATACATGAGTCTCGCAAATTAAAACAAGCCAGTCGGCACTGCGACAGGATGTTGACTTGTTACGCAAAAATACGCTTGCTACTCCCTCACGGGTTTTATTTCTTACATATTGTAACACATTTTTCCGTGTTTGTCAAGTCACATGGAAATCTCTTCATAAAAATCCGGAATAAAACTTTCGTCTGCGACATCAAGCGACTGAACAAAAGCCTTTGTTACGCCAAGTTTTTGCGTATATTCCACAACACGACGGTATTCACCTGCGGTAATCCTACGATTCAGAGGCGGGGGCATGCCCGCCATAGGGGTATATTGTCCAAGAAGGCTGATATATATGCGCTCCCCATATTTGCGATAAAGATGAGAAACGGCAAGACAAGCGTTGGCAACAGCGCGAGGCAGAACAAGAACGCGACAGAGCACGCCACGAAGAAGGACGGGTGTCGGTTCATTCTCCTCGCTCGCGGGTGAGGGGGCAGGCGTGTCAGATAAAACGGGTGTCGGACATTGACGCATCATCTCATCTATCGCCGCCATAGCAACCTCGGGATAATCCTCCGCGCCACTGTAACGAAGGGCGAGACGGCTATCCATGTATTTCAGGTCGGGCAGATAAATATCGATAAGACCATCAAGCATACGGAGACTTTCCACGCGTTCGTAGGAGGAGGTATTATAGACAACAGGAAGGGTAAGCCCCTGACGCTTCGCTTCGGGAATGACGCGGGCGAGGGTGGGAATAAAATGCGTCGGGGTGACGAAATTGATATTCGTCGCGCCTCGCTCTGCGAGAGAGAGCATCAGGCGCACAAGCTCATCATCAGAGACCTTTCTGCCATATGCGCCTCGGGAGATTTTATGGTTCTGACAATAGATACACCCCAGAGAGCAACCAGAAAAGAAGATGGTGCCTGAACCGTTTTTGCCCGTGATGGGTGGTTCCTCCCACAGATGGAGATCCGCGCGTGCGATGCGTGGCGTAGCGTCTATATGACATTTTCCGTGTCTTTTCGTTCTGTCAATCCCGCAATTATGACCACAGAGCCTACATTTTTCATAAGTTATCACAGGGCATCTCCTTTCATTTTTGCTACTTTAGTTTACATAAATGTGTTTTTTAATCTTTTTTTCAAGTTTTTGTCAAAGAATGATTGACAGAAATTGGTTTTTGTGATAGACTAAAGAAAACCATTCTTTGAGGTATAACGATATGTCTGAAAAAAGAAGTGACTATATTTCCTGGGACGAATATTTCATGGGCGTCGCCGAGCTTGCATCGATGCGCTCCAAGGATCCGAGCACGCAGGTCGGATGCTGTATTGTGGATGAGCAGAATAGAATTCTCTCTACGGGATACAACGGTTTCCCACATGGCTGCGACGATGACGCATTTCCCTGGGGCAGAGATGAAACGCAGGGAGAGACAAAATATCCCTTCGTTGTACACGCGGAGCTTAACGCAATTTTGAACAATCGCGGAAAGTCTCTTCAGGGCGCGCGCCTTTATGTCGGTCTCTTTCCTTGCAACGAATGTGCAAAGGCCATCATTCAGGCAGGCGTCAGTGAGGTAATTTATCTTTCGGATAAGTATGCGACAACGCCATCGACTTTGGCGTCCAAGCGGATGCTCGCGGCGGCAGGCATCAAGCTTCGTCAACTTACATCGAAGGCTTCCCTTCTGATTCAATTCAATAAAAAATGAATGAGCAAAGGCAATCCGCACGGATTGCCTTTTCCTTTTGTATCAAAGATGAGAGAAAAACTCTGCAATCTCCTCTGCCGTTGCCATGGTGCTTCCCGTCATCATCACATCACTTCCCCCACCGCGAAAGGATAGTTTTTCCTTCAGAAGGGGCAAAACCGTACGGAGCGCGATGCTTCCTGATGAAAGAAGAAGCTTGCGACTTTCTGCTTCCTGGAGAACCAGGACAAGGATTCCCTCGCATTTTTCGGTCGCCCGATTGGCAAAAGCGCGCAGGGCATCCATATCCATATCGGAAAACAGAAGAACGGGATGCTTCTGTTCTGGCGAAAAGATTTCGGCGCGAAGCGCCATTTCGCGTCTGATTTGTTCGGAGAGTCGGTATTTCAATCCCGAGATTTCCCCTTCGAGCTTCTTTACGGCGGCGTATGTTTCGTACTGGGTGACAGAAAGAGCGCAGGCAACTGCATAATTCTCGCGATAAACACGGCGATTTTCCAGCAGGGCGCGTCTGCCAGCAAGCAGGCGAATGCGTGTTCCGCCGCGATGCTTTTCAAATTCAAGTATACGGATCTGACCAATTTCTCCTGTGGTAGCAACATGGGGGGCACAACAGGCGCAGGTGTCAACATCACCGATTTTTACAATACGAACCCCCTCCTTCAGATCGAGCTTTGCGCGATAGGTCATAGAAGTGAGTTGTTCAGGATCCGGATAGAAGGCGGTAACAGGAAGGTTGTCGGTCACGGCGCGATTGGCGAGATCTTCAATCTCATCGAGCTGCTCACGGGTGAGTACGCCGTCAAAATCAAATATGACATCATAATCCGAGAGATGAAAGCCGACATTTTCAAAGCCATACTGTGCATGCACAAGACCGCAGACAATATGCTCTGCTGTATGACATTGCATCTTCTCAAAGCGTTCTTCAAAATCAATTTTACCGATTACGGTGTTTCCTACGCCGAGAGGCGCGGATGTCGTGTGAGTGATGATACCGTCTTTGAGATTGACATCGAGCACATCCACGCCGGCAAGAGAGCCATGATCGCATTTCTGCCCACCCTCATTCGGAAAAAAGGCGGTGCGATTGAGAATGACGGCAAAGGTGCCATCTCCGTTTGGCGTACAGGATAGCACAATGGCTTCAAACTCGCAGAGATATGCGCTGCTATCATAAAGTTTTTCAGTACTCATTCAATGTCCTCCTTCGGAAACAGTGACCACGGATAAGCGGTGAGGTCGGGCGTGGCGGTAATGGTCTTTTCCCCTTTCGCCGTCGGGAAAGTGAGACGATACGCGAAAAGAGAGACCTTACATTTGTTCGTTTTAGAGCCATATTTTCCATCGCCAAGCAAAGGAAGGTGGCGTACGGAAAACTGGATTCGTATCTGATGGAAGCGCCCCGTGTCAAGCTTTACACGAACAAGAGAAAGCGGGCGTTCGCCATCGGTGGCACGGGAGATGGTATCGTAGGACAGGCGCGCATACTTTGCGCCCTTGCGTTCCTTCGGTACACTGTGGGCGCGGCTTGTGGTTTTGTCTTTTATCAGGTAGTCCTCAAATGTGCCATAGTCTCCGGCACAACCATCCGTTACCGCAAGATACTCTTTAATGATTTTTCCGTCGGCGAGCGCGCGATTTAAGGTAGCACAGCTTTTTTTATTACGGGCAAAGAGAAGCAACCCACCAACCACGCGGTCAAGGCGATGAATCAAATAGAGTTCGTCATTTTCCCCACGCTCCCGAAGCGCCTTTGCACAGAGGGAGAAAGCATCGTCGTCGCCCGAAGGATCGGGCTGCGATGGCATAAAGGGCGGCTTGATTATAGCGACAATATCTCTGTCAATATATATAATTTCCATGGGTTTACCTATATTTCGACAATCTTTGTTTACAAAAATAGCCGTTTTCACGGCTATTTTTATCAGGTGTGTATGCCAATTTGCCTTTCAAGAAGATTGACAAGACGAACAAGGACAGAAGCAAGAAGAACATTTGTCAGAAATTCTACCACAAAATTCAAACCAGTAAGTCCGAAAATCATATATTCCCCTGCCGAGGCAAAGCCGAGTCCTGTTGCCCATTCACTTAATGTGGGCAAAAAGAATACGATACAGCCAAGAAGGAAAACGCCTGTATTGACCAGTGGGCATACGGCGGCGGCAACGATAGCGCGCAGGTAGGGGCGTTCTCTCGGGAAAACTTTATAGACAAGTCCACTGAAAAAGCCTGCCAATACGCCTTTGAGTACTACTGTAACAATCGTACCAAACGGATGGACGGCAAGAAACGCCGAGGCATCACCGGTATAGAAAACGGCAAGAGCAAATACAAGCCCGAGCCATGCGCCACCGAGTGGTCCTGCAATCACAGAGCCGAGGACAATCGGTAAAAGGACAAGAGTAATCGAAAACAGTCCACCGATGCGGATGCTACCCGCAAACATCTGGAGGACGAATACAATTGCCGTCAGGAGAGCAAGATAGGTGATTTTCAGGATTTGTTCTTTATTTGTGCTTCTATTTTTGGTTTGCATAAAGCACCCCCCTAAAAAGTTATACGCATGTATTATAGCACAAACAAAGAACAAATGCAAGAAAAAATTACGATTTTCTTCCCTTTCCTTTTGTTCCAAGGGAAAAGGGTGTGGATTTCGTCTTTTGCTTTACTGCCTTTCCGCCCGATAGCAAAAGCATTTTGATGGCACAAAGGCTGAAATCATTGGCAAAAACATAGAGGGGTTTGTTGATGCTTCCGCGCGCCAGAACCTTGATGTGCAGTGTGTCATAGGGAATGAGCGAGCGCGCTTTGAGAATTTCGATATCCACGCGTTCACCACTCGAAAAATGCTCGCTTAATGTATCAATATTGATAATTGCACGGCGTTTTCCATAGGTTACGATTGGCGCGTTACGATATTCGAGCAGTGCCTCGGCGCTACGGTCGGAGAGCAAGCGGTCTGCCTCCTCTTCGGTAATACCAAAAAAGTCTCTTCCCTCGGTATCCGGCTGGGTGTATACACCATCGCCTTGTCCATGAGTGGCATGCGCAACCGTTCGCTCCGCGTGTCGTGCGGCATCTCTATGCCATGGAGCAAAGATGAATTCGAAGAAACGCTCAAGAGCACTTTCTTTTTTCGCTCTCTTTTTGCGTTTTTTCTTCTTTCGTGTCCTGGTGGGTACAGGTGCAGTTTGTGTCGGAGCGATTGTCGCGACCGCGGTTTCAGGATGTGAGGAAGCCTCCAAGGGTTGCGCTACAGCTTCGGATGCAGGCGGCGTTATTCCGAGGCGCGGTGGTTCATCTTCCGTTTCGTATTCAACTGTTGGGAAGACGTCGAAAATGGAGATGTATTCTTCCTCCGCAACAGTATCAGATGCAGGTGGTATGTCCACTATCGTAGCGTCGTCAGAGGGTTCTGTCGGTGGTACAGGTTCCGCGACGGGTGGAAGGTAAGGTTCTTCGCTGTGTTCACAAGCACTATCGGCAGAAGGTTCAGCAGCAGGTGCTGGGGCATCTGCCAATTCTTCTTGCGCCCCATGAGAAGTCACAACCTCCGGCAGTGCGGGCGTTTGCGGTAATGTGAGCTCTTCTGGGGAAGCGGTCTCTTCTGATGATGTGGGCTCTTCCGGTAATGTGGGCTCTTCTGGTGATGTGGGCTCTTCTGGTGCTGTGGGCTCTTCCGGTGATGCGGGCTCTTCCGGCGATGCGGGCTCTTCTGGTGATGTGGGCTCTTGTGGTGATGTGGGCGTTTCTGGTGGCGTGGGTGTTTGCGGTGGTGCGGGCGGTGTTGTTTCTTTCGGGGGCGTTTTGCCGCCTGTGAGACGATAGAGAAGGAACAAGAGCAGCAGGAACAGCATCACGATAGCAAGAATGATCCACCAAAGGGTGTTTTCTCTCTGGAGAGGCGCGTTACGATCGGAGTAGATAATTCTGCCTTCCACTGTCTCAATTTCGTAGTTTTCGTGGTGTATCTCGGCACGGACAGCCTGGTCGAGCGTCGGGGAGACATGCAGGATATCTCCCTTGTAAAGCGTACCCTGGCTGATATAGTAAGAGAACTCGCTCTTTGTGCCGTCTTTGTAAATGGTAATATCGGAGAGGGTGATGGTAAGGGGCGCTTTCCTTATCGTATAGAAGAGAGTGAGAGTTTCCTCCCCGCTTTGTGCAAAGGTGGTGTTTTCCTTATCCTTTAAGGCAAGGGTAATACGGTAATTCCCTGCATTCTTTCCCTCCTCAATGAAGGTAACATTATAAAAGTCGTTACTCTCGATTGCAGGCTTCTGCGTAATGCCTGAATAGGTAAGGGTGGGGAGTTCGGGAGACGGAATACGCGCCTTTTCAATGGTCACAGTGTGAGTGATCTTTCCATCCCCCTCATAGTTTTCCTCATCGAGAGAAAACAGCGCGAC
>JAFVYW010000030.1 GCA_017508465.1 Clostridia bacterium | reverse complement strand
GGAGGACATCGAAAAGCTCGCAGAAATATTGAAGGGAACGAACATCCTCGTCATCTCCGACGAGATTTATTCGGAGCTCTCCTTCGGCAAAGAGCATACCGCCGTCGCAAGTGTTGTGCATATGTGGGAGAGAACCATTACCGTCAACGGCTTTTCCAAGGCATTCGCGATGACAGGCTGGCGTCTCGGCTACGCCTGCGCTCCCGCGCCCTTGATTTCCGTGATTACAAAAATCCACCAGTATGCCATCATGTGCGCTCCCACCACCTCGCAGTCCTCGGCAATCGAAGCGCTCCGCCGTGGCGAGGACGATGTCGTCCGCATGCGCGATGAATACAATATCCGAAGAAAACTCATTGTAAATGGGTTTAACGAGTTGGGACTTCCCTGCCGTGAACCGCTCGGTGCATTCTACGCCTTCCCGTCCATCAGGGAAACAGGTATGACGAGCGAGGAGTTTGCAGAACGCCTCCTTCACGCAAAGCGCGTTGCGGTTGTCCCAGGCACTGCCTTCGGCGAAAGCGGTGAAGGTCATATCCGCGCGTCCTATTGTTATTCCACCGAGCATATCAAAGAAGCCCTGCGCCGTATCGGCGAATTTCTCCACGAAATCGGTTATCGATAAGGATTTCCACCTTTTTGCAAAAAGGTGGAGCTGTAAACGAAGGTTCTTTTTTCCACCTTTTTGCAAAAAGGTGGAGCCAAAAAATCTTATAGACGAGTTTTCTTTGGTGCAACCGTTATCTTATGGCAAAAGGTGGAGCCAAAAATCTTATAGAAGGATTTTTATTTGGTTCAGCCATTGTCTTATGGCAAAAATCTTATAACAAAAAGAGCAGGAATGAAGGGATTGCCCCTTTACTCTTGCTCTTGTTTTTTCTATAAAAGTTTTTGGTGTTACCTTTTTCCGAAAAAGGTAACAAAACCCTCGCACAAAACCCTCGTACCCCGCATTACTCCGTCAACGCGCGGAAAACCTCGTGGTTGGTGCGATCGTAGGAAAGGGGTGTAATCGAAAGGTAGCCACCGCGCACCGCATCGGTATCGAGGGTAAGGTCCTCGCCAATTTGGGGGACGGGATGTCCCTTCTGCACATAGATATCGTTGCCGATATGCTCGAATTCATCGGTGAAATAAAGGTCGCCCTGCCTTGTCACACGGATGCCCTTGTGGTCTATCGGAATATTGACATTAAAAAGGGAGGCGCGCTCAAGCAGCTTCTTTTCCTGGAAGAAGGAAAGAACCCCATCTAAAGCATTGAGTGCCGAGGTGAAATCGCGGGGATCGGTCGAGAGAGCAACGGCGGGAATACCGAGTCTGCCACCCTCGAAAATCGCGCCGACCGTACCCGAATAAACGATGTCCTTTCCGAGATTGAATCCACGATTAATGCCCGAAAGAATCAGGTCAAAATGCTCTTTAAGACCAAGCACGGCGTAACGGACACAGTCCGCAGGAGTGGAATCCATCGCATAGGCGCGCACGCCGACACCGAGGTCTACCTCTTTGATTTCAATCTTCTTGTAAATCTCAATCGCATGGCTTTTTCCGCTCTGCTCCACCTTGGGCGCCACGACGACAACCTCGCCGAGCCTCTTGGCAAAGGCCGCGAGGTGAGGCAGGCTGGGAGCGCCGATGCCGTCATCGTTGGTAATCAGAATCCTCATAACCAGCCCTCGTTCTCGCTCTTATACTTCGCGTGGAGTGCTTCCGCGTCGGCAATCAGGGCTTGCATTTCCTCATGGGAATAGCAGGTCGCTCCGCTCGCGCAATCGTGACCGCCACCGTGATATTTCGAGGCAAGCTCATTGACCGTGACAAAACGGGAACGCAGGCGCACACGGATGGAGCCGTCCTTGTTGTCGATAAAGGCAATCCAGATAAGAGAGCCACGGATGTTTTCGAGGTGAGAGACAACAGCAGAGGATTCCTCCTGTGTCAGTCCGAAGCGCTCCTGCATCGCGCGGTCGACATAGATATATGCCACGCCGCTCTCGGTCATCTGCATTTTTTCATATACATAGGATTCGAGCTTGAGACTGTCAAAATCCCGAAGATACAGCTGTGCATAAAGTGTATCAATATCGATACCGACATCAAGCAGAATGCCCGCAAGGCGAAGGGTTTCGCCCGAAACGCTACGGAAATGGAAGCGTCCCGAATCGGTAACCATACCGCAATAAAGGAAGGTCGCCGCCTCTTTTGTCATTTTCAGCTCATCACGGAAGGTGTCGTAGAACTTCACAATCATCTCACAGGAGGAAGAACGGAAATCCTCCACCCAGGAGATATCGCCATAGGGCTTGTCATCGATATGGTGGTCGATTTTCACAACCTCGCGACAGAGGGTAAATTTCTTGTTGGATGCGCGATCGGCCGTACCCGTGTCAACAATAATTGCCAAAGCGTCGGCATATTCCTCATCGGCAATCGGTTCGTCCTCCCCACCAAGAAAGGCAAGGTAGTCGGACATGTCCGCGTTGAGAACGAGAACCGTTTTTTCAGGAAAACTTGCGCGCAGAATCTCTCGCAGGCCCATCGTTGAGCCAATCGCGTCACCGTCGGGACGGAAGTGACGGAAGATGATGATTTTATTATACTCCTTGATTTTTTCAAGGATTTTCTTCATAATTTCGTACTGCATAATTTATTCCTCCAGAAGTGCTTCCAAATCGGCAAGCATCGCCATCGTATCCTCACGGGAAGAGAGTGTAGCGCCGCTCGCCTTCTGGTGTCCACCGCCACCATATTTTACTGCGACAGGGTTAATGTTATACTTGCTCGAACGGATTTCGGTCAGAATGCCCGTATCGGTCTCGGTAAAGTTTACCCAGATATCGACACCGCGAATCTCACCCATCGTATTCACCATACCGCGACTGATGCTGAAGGTATCAACGCCATAAGAAGCGACCTCCTCCTTCGTGGTATAGATGTACGCGACATTCTTTTCTGTAAACTGGATTTTCAGCACAAACTCTGCGCGCAGACGGATAAAGGAAAAATCGTCGGAATAGAGATTGCGGTAGATATCATTCGTCGAAAAGGGCGTCTGCATCAGGTACGAGGCAACCGCGTGTGTTTTCGCACTCGTCGAATCGTAGCGGAAGCGTCCCGAATCGGTAACCATACCAGTGTAGAGCGATTTCGCCGACAGGCTTGTCTGACGAAGCCCACCCACACGGGCAAATTCCGCGACAAGTCCTGCACAACTTTCAAATGATGTGTCTACAAGTTCCGTGTCGCAGATTTTCTCACAGAAAAGATGGTGGTCCATTCTTACCGTCTCTTTTGCCAGCGTGTAGCGCTTATCGGAAATCAGGTGAGAGGCAGAGGTGTCAAGCACGATGGCGAGCGCGCCCTCATATTCCTCGTCCGCTATCGTGTCCATCTCGCTCCCCTCCATAAAAGCAAAGCGGCGCGACATGTCTCCGACCACAAAAACCTTCTTTTCGGGGTAGTTCTCACGCAAAAGCGCGGCAAGACCAATCTGCGAGCCCAAGGCGTCTCCGTCGGGATTTTCGTGACGATGTATGATAATTTTGTCATACATCTCGATTTTCTTTTTTACTTCAAAAAACATATTTTTCTCTTTCTCTCAATCATTTTTGAGAACAATTATTTACATTTTAACGCAAATTTACCCATGATTGCTCTATTTTCCTGTTCCGCAGAGGGGCATTTCTTTTTTTGCACCATGGCTTTCTCGTGTGATTTACAGAGCATTCTGTGTCGAACACCCATACCATATTATTTTACCACAAGCCAAGCGAAAAAGCAAGAGGTAATTTTTCAAAAGGGAATGCAGATGCACATGACCGTCTTTTTTCCCAATACGAGAAAGAAAACATCGGCGCGAGCCGCCGCCTCATCCCGTTGTCATATTGCACAAAGAATATAGGATATTTTTGTTTAAATGGTAGAAACAAAAAGAATTCCTTTATTTTTTCTTGACTTATCTTTATAAATATGATATAGTATTTATGCCAAAAATAGCACACGCACGCGTTTGGGAAAAAAGAACTGCGTGTTATCTTTATGAGAGACGCTGGTTTTTTGGTTCCAAAACTGTCTGTGCCAGACAGGTGCGGAAATCTTTATGGCACAAAAACAACAAAAGAAAGGTGAAAAAATGAAAAACAGAATTCTCTCCCTTCTGCTTGCTCTCGTTATGGTTGTCTGCATGATCAGTGTTCTGGCTTCCTGTAAGCCCGATGATCCTGATGATAACCCACCCGACACCCCTCCTGGCGTCAAGCCCGAGACCGACTATCCTTGGGATAAGACCACCATCTTCTTCCAGATGTCTGACAACTCCCATGGTAAAGAGCTTTCTTCTGGTGCAAGAAGATACCTCTCCGGCGCTTCTGCGGACAACGAGTCCATCGACATTCAGGTCGATGAAAGAAACGGTAAAGCAGCAAAAGAATGCAAAGTTAATGTCACCTACGACTACTGGCCTGATGATACCGGCTATGGTTGGGGCGCTAACATTGACCGCATTTACTCCCTCGTAAGCTCGACCTCTTCGGCGGCTCCCGACATGTACTCCGTATTCGTATACGACATGGTCGGCGCGCTTCTTCGTGGAAGCTTCACCAACCTTCTTGGTGACTCTCACGGCGATAACTACTTCCGCTTCCTTGAGTCCGACTATGACTACTATGACCCCAAGAATGTTCCTGCAGATGCAGACGATGAAGGCTTCATGTATGAATACATGACCTCCCTTACTCTTTCTTCCAAGAAGATGTACCTCGTCGCTTCTGACTACTTCACCGACCTCGTTCGTGCATTCTTCGTTGTTCCTGTTAACATCAAGCTCCTCACTGAAAACGCTACTGGTGTTACTGGCGACGCAGACGGCAACGGTGTTACCGGCGACTATGCAGACCTTATCCATATCGTAAGAAACCGTGGATGGAACTATGAGCTCCTGAAGCAGTACTGCGATACCGTTGCTATGGAAAATGCTGAAACTGGCGTAGTTGACCTTGAAGGTATCGTAGGATTTGCGATTTCCGGTTCTTCCGGTCTTTCTTCCTCCGGTCTCCTTTACACCACGCCCATTACCATCATCAACAGACATGGTAATAACATCACCGACTACACCTACTCCTACCCCTCCACCAACTCTCAACTTACCGACTTCTGCGTAAAGCTCCAAACGCTCATGTCCAGTAAGGGCGCGTATGTATTCTCCGGTGGCGGTGCGATGGCATCTCTTGATACCATCCGTGTTGCTTTCGCGAACAACCATGTTCTCTTCGGTGGCGTTATCTGCGTAGGTTCTCTGGAAGACGAAGTTTACCAGAGAATGAGACAGGACGGCGGCTTCGGCGTTGTTCCTGTTCCGATCTACTCCGACACCTACATCAACGATAAGGGTGAAGAGGTTGAAGTAAACTACCTCACCCAGATCCACAACCTTGGTCGTATCGGCGGTATCGCTGCTTCCTCGACCAAGTTCTCCCAGTGCACTGCATTCCTTAACTATGTATCTACTCACTCTACCAACATCCTCAACGAGTACTATGACTGGAAACTTTCCGTAGGTATCGTTGGTGGTACTGGCGCAGCAGATGCGAACGCAGAAATGCTTGCATACATTCGTTCCAATGTTCGTAGCGCATTCGATAAGGTATTCGAAGACGCTCTTGGTATCTATGGTAACTTCGGTGGCGACCTTTACCACAAGATTATCCAGAACGGTGGCGCTGCTTCCAAGGAACTTTCTTCCATTAAGACCGATGCTTACCAGATCGGCGACAACATGACCACCATCTATGCAGGTCTTATCAGCACGAGAGTCTCTGCACTTTCTGGTCTTGTAGACGCATTTGAATCGGGTAACTTCGGCGACTAATGAATAACATACCGCGCATTTGACTTCAAAGCAAAGGCGCAAGAAAAAGAACGGACCGCGGTCCGTTCTTTTTTATTTATATTGGTAGAAAGAGTGAAAAGTGAAGAGTGAAGAGGTGTAGATGTAGGGCGGGGGTTTCCTTTCACGCTCGCATAGCGAGCATATCTCGTTCACCATAGGGTGAACATATCACGCTTGCCAAAGGCAAGCATATCACATCTCTGAAGGAGATATATCACTTTTTGCGCAAGCAAAAACCTTTAGTGGATTTCATTTCGCCATAGGCGAACAATCATATTCTACAACCTCACCCGATAGTGAACACTCTCTTCGTTGTCTCCCTCGAGTGTCATAAAGGACGCCATCAGACGCTTTGACGGTGTGTTTTCCTGAAGGCAGATACCATCGATATGCTCGAGCATCAACTCTTCCTTCGCTATTTCAAAAAGGAGTGGGAGCGTGCGCTTCGCGATGCCTTGCCTTTGTGCTTCGGGCAGAATGCGAAGAGAAAATTCCGCGCCACCTCTGCCGTCAAAGGCATAGAGAGCAACCTCTCCAACAAACTGTCCACCCGTGCGGACCGCAAGTGCCAGAGCGATACCGCGTTCTGCTTCATCGAGAGCATTTTCATAAAAATCACGGTCGGTCATATCGGGATTGATATCACGGTAATCCACACCCCATACGGCAAGGATATTCTCGTCGCGACAAAGCGCCGCATACCTTGGAATATCACTCTCCGTCAGGGCATCTATTGTCACCACGCCATCACTTATCGTGGGGGGCGTGTCAAGAATTTCGCAGGGTGTAAGCACGCGGAGGCGATACATCCACATGGGGCTTTCGTCATCCTCCGAGATATCAAATTCCTCCGTGCGTGAAAGGCGGTAACGCCCTTTCAGCGCTAATTGCTCCTCGTCGGTAAGATCGCCGTAAATGAGGGGAAGCTCCGCCCTCTTGCAGTATTCCTCTATCGCGCAGAGCGCACCTTCGATATCGGCATCCTCACAAAGCGCCAACGGATAGGTGAACTCATATTCTTCATAAAACCGACGGGTGAGAAAGGTACCATGCGAGAAGCAGACGGCAATATCACACGCGTCATCTTCTTCCGCAATCAGCTCCTCCACAAGCCCTCTCGCCACCGCGCCCTGCTCACTCGTACCGCACAGGGAGAGAAGGCTCTCGCGGTTTTCTTTGTCGGGATAAAGAAAGTGTATCATTTTTCTTCTTCCTTTTGTTTGGGTATCGCGACAGAGACGATAAAGGTATCGTCCTCGCTCTTTGTCTCAAAGCGCATGCCAAGGTTCTTGGCGATACGCTCGCAGGTTTTCAGACCAATGCCCGTGCTTTCGACATCCTCGGTATTCTCACGAATCCTGTTCTCGATGCGCAGATATACCCAGGACGCATCCTCCGAAATATAAAAATGCACAGGATACGCCGATTCGGCGTATTTTTTCATATTCGAGAAGAGGTTGTCTACGATACGCATGCAACCAGGCGCGTTGGTAACAATAACAGGATCGGTCGCAAAGAGTCCCTCCTCATAATGCTCCTCAATCTCAAATCCACTTTCCGCAAGAAGCAACGAATGCTCGGCAAAGAGCTGGGGCAGGAGGGTTTTCGCATCATATGGCTCGCACATGGTACGGCTCTGCTCGCCCGAAAAGACAAGGAAATACTGGAACATCTCGTCCGAGAGGTTTTTCAGTCTGCCTGCTGTCTGCTGTGCCGATGCGATATATTGAAGCATCGCCTCGTCCGTGGTCTGCATCCTCATGATATCCAGATAGCCGAGAAGAACGGTCAGGGGTGTACGGATATCATGCGACATCGAGGTGATAAGCTCGACATTGGCGTTGACCGCCTCGCGCTCTTTTTCAAGAGTGTAAACGATGGATGAGCGCATATGCTCGACATTACGACAGAGCTTGGAAATCTCGTCATGCTTGCCACTTGAGCGTACCACATGATTCATCGAGCCGTGCGAAACGGTGGATACATCCCGCGCCAGGCGGGAAATGCGCGATGTCAGGGTGTAGAAATAGGTAATCAGAACACCTGCTAACACGATAATCGCTATGACGAGGCTCGAAATATTGGCAATATCATAGTAGAGATACTCGGTAAATTCGGCGAGTGAACAGAAGAGCGCGCCGTCCTCCAGAATGAGAGGATAGTTCTCGCCTGACAGAGCATATTGGTACAGCTCCGCCTTGGTCGGATAGGTGATGGTAAGACCGCTTCCGCCCTGCTGGTTATTACCCGTGTTGGAATTTCCTTTGGCATTTTCGTCATCCGAGCCGTCACCTGTGCCTCCCGAGCCGTCGCCGGACTCTCCGCCCTGACCGTCACCTTCTTCGCCTTTCGTGCCCTCTTCACCTTCCGTACCCTCTTCACCTTCCGTACCCTCTTCGCCCTCGGTGGTTTCCTCTTTGCCGGGCGTGTCATCATCGGGCTGGAAAATAATCTCATCGTCCTTGTAAATCAGAAGGTAGACAAATCGGTTCTCGCGCACCCAATCGGATATCTCGTCAACTCTGTCATAGGTGATACCGCGAGCCGTGATATAATTCTGCAAATCCTCGACATAGGAAAGCTCGCGCTCAATGCGCTCTTCCTTCGAGGTGTAGACATTACTGACATAGAAATGTGCAGCGCTGTGGCATATCAGATAGGTTGCCAGCGCGAGCGCCGAGCCGAACAGAATCAGCAGGACGAAGCGCAAGCGCAAGGAGGCAACACCATCGCGCAACTTTTCAAAAATTTTACGGAATTTAATCAATCTGGTATCCCTTTCCCCAAATGGTACGGATGACCTTCGGCGAGGAAGGTACATCCTCTAACTTGCGCCGCAGGTTCAGAATATGCACGGTAACGGTATTGGACGAGGACGGCAGGGGCATCTCATTCCAGACCGCCTGATACAGGTCCGGAGCGGAGATGGTCGTTCCGCGGTTCTTCGCAAGATAGACAAGAACATCAAACTCCTTATCACGGATATCAATGCTCACGCCACCCTTATGCACCTCACGATGTGAGACGGCGATGGTGATATCCGAGCCGAGCCGTATGGTGTCAGCATCTTCGGCGAGGGGCTTGGAACGGTATTGATTGTATCGGCGGACGATAGCGTCAACCTTCAGCAGAAGTTCAGGGCCTGAAAAGGGCTTGACAAGATAATCGTCACCACCTGCGCGATAGGCCTCTGCGCGATCCGCATCCAGCGATTTCGCCGTCAGAAACAATATAGGCACATTGGAGAATTCGCGGATGTGCGCCGTCGCTTCCACGCCCGTCAGTCTCGGCATCATGATATCCATAATGCAAAGGTCGAGGTCGGGGTTCTTCTCCACCGCGCGCACGGCATCGTTGCCATTGGACGCGAGTATGACCTCACAGCCTTCACGCTCAAGAAGAAGGCGAAGGACATTACGGATTTCTCTTTCATCATCTGCGACAAGTATCTTCATATATCTCACCTCTCGGTTAAGTCTTTTTTCTTATTGTACCACAAATCCCATAAAAGTGCAAGTGCGAGGGCAAAAAAAGCACTCTTTTTTAAAAAATTTATAAAACTCTTGCATTTGGGCGTAAAAAGTGGTATACTGAAAGAAAGTACGACCACAGGAGACATACTATGGCAGAACTGAAAAAGACAACGCACCTGCGTTTTTTACATTGCAGCGATATTCACCTCGACACCCCCTTCACGGGACTTTCCATGGAAAAGAGTGGCGAGCGCCGTCGCGAGCTTCGTGAAACCTTTCAACATATGATGACCTATGTCCGCGACAGAGGCGTGAACGCCGTCCTCATCAGTGGAGACCTTTTCGATATCCGTTATGCCACCAACCAGACGGCAGAACTCCTTATCCGCGAGTTTGAAAACTGCCCCGAAACCATCTTTGTCATCTCTCCCGGCGCGTCCGACCCCTACCTTGGAAATCCGATTTATTCCTCGGGCAGACTTCCCTCGAATGTCCATGTGTTCAGCCATGGCTTTGAACGCTTCGACTTTCAGGACTGGGATGTCACCGTCTATGGCTGGGCGTTCCAGACCAGCGAGATGACCGAAAATCCTCTCTTTGAGAAGAAGGTGGACGATAGCTCCCGTGTCAATATTGTTTGTGGTTATGCTGACCTTGATGGCGCGATTGACTCAAAATGCGCTCCTATCAGCGAACGCGACCTCGCGCACTTTGGCGCAGATTATTATGCGCTCGGCTCCCGTCACGAAGCCTCTGACTTCAGGAAGGTTGCCGACTCGATTTACAGCTATTGCGGCGCGCCCGAATGCACAGGCTTTGAGCAAAGCGGTCTTGGCGGTGCGAACCTTCTCGTCATTGATTACCAGGATGGCGAGCTTTCCGTCGATGTCAAGCGCCTCGCCTTCGGTCACAAAAAATTTGTCACAGAAGTGATTGATATCACGGGCGTGAACACCTCGGGCGAGATTGTCGCGCGTATCAGCCGTCTGATCTGTGAGAAAAAATACGGAACGGAAACGGCGCTCCGTGTAGAACTCGTCGGTGATGTCGACCCTTATTTCAGTGTAGGCAAGAATCTTGAATCCGACGCCTTCGGCCTCTATTTCTTTGACCTTGTCGATAAAACCATGCCCCTTTATGGCACGGAACATTTTCTGCGTGATATGACCGCGGAGGGTGAGGTGTTCCGCCAGATGCTCCCGATGCTCAAATCCGAGGATGAAGAAGAACGCCTTGTGCATGCGCGCGCACTCCGCGTTGCCCTGCTTGCGCTCGGTGGAAACGAAATCTCCCTCTGATGAAATATGTATATGTCATTCTCTCGCAGACAGGCACGGCGCTCTCGCGTATCATCCGCGCCTTCACGGGAGATTCTCTCGGTCACGCTTCCCTCTCCTTTCACGATGATTTTCACATCATGTATTCCTTTGGCAGACGAAAACCAAACAACCCCTTCCTCGGTGGCTTTGTCAAGGAATCGCCCGACTTCGGCACCTTCCGCCGTTTCAAGAATACCTATTCGGAAATCTTCGCCTTCGGGGTGGAGGACGAGACCTATTATGAAATGCTCTCTTATGTCGAGAATATGTATCGCGAGAGAGATAAGTATCACTACAACTATAAGGGACTATTCCTTGCGACACTTGGCATTGAGCATCACCAGAAAAAAAGCTATTACTGTTCAGAATTCGTAGCGAAGGTGCTGACAAAATTCGGCATCGTTGATAAGGAGCGCTTTGGTGGCATCATCAAGCCGATGGACCTCTACTGCTTGCCCGGCGCCATTCCTGTATACGCAGGAAAGCTTTCTGCCTTCCGTCAGAAATTCACTCTCTGGGACCTTCGCGATTTTGTGAAAGAACACAACTTAAAATCCCAATAAAAAAGAGAAATTGCAAACATCTGTTTACAATTTCTCTTTTTTATTTATCCAAAGCTGATGCTTTTTGTTTTTGTGGCAACTGTGCCAGCACCACCGCCGAGAACACCACAAGTGAGCCGATACCTTCGCGTAGTGTCATCCTCTCGCCGAGAAGCAGGACAGAGCCGACCACGCCAAAGACCGACTCGAGCGAGAGAAGGATGGAGGCGACGGCAGGAGGCGTATCCTTCTGACCAATGATTTGCAGGGTATATGCGACACCGCTGGAGCCGATACCGAGATAAAGCAGAGGGAGGATACAGGGTGCGACAAGGGAGAAATCCAGAGGCCCCTCAAATATCAGTGATAAAATCGTCATGACAATAGACGAAACGAAGAATTGAACAAGCGACATACGAACGCCGTCACACCTTGGGGAAAAATGGTCGACGGTGAGAATGTGGAAGGCAAAAATCAGGGCGCACAGCAAAATCAGAAGATCACCCGTTGTCATGGTGAAATCCCCTTTGATGCAGAGCAGGTAAAAGCCAACCACCGCGAGCCCGATGCTCCCCCACACAAGCGGACGCGGACGCCTGCCGAGAAAGAGACCAATCAGGGGCACAATCACAACATAAAGCGCCGAGATAAACGCGCCCTTGCCACCATCTGTCCCCTCGGTAAGTCCCATTTGCTGCACACCGCTCGCGATACCGTAAATCACACCGAGAAGTCCACCACCGACAAGTTCGTGTCTGGTAAAATCGAGACCGCGCCGACTGACAAATCTGCGCTCGTTTTTCTGCACACGATCGAACACAAAGACCATAGGGAAAAGGAAAAGCGTTGCTATCACGCTTCTCAATGCAATTACCGCCATCGGCGGTACACTTTCCACCATTTTCTGCGCGGGGAAAGCGAAGCCCCATATAATAGATGCCAGAAGCAAAAGCCCCGGAGCAAGCAATTTTTTCATAAAACTTCCTTCATTCATAAACCATTTTCTCTGTCTACAATTATACCATAAACTAAAACTTTGTCAAGTTATATTTCTTTTACATAACACATCTTTCGTCCCTCCGCCCGACACCAAAGTTTTTTGCTCTCGCAAAAAGTGATATATCTCCTTCAGAGACGTGATATGCTTGCCTTTGGCAAGCGTGATATGTTCACCCTATGGTGAACGAGATATGCTCGCTATGCGAGCGTGGAAAAAACCTTCGGTGTCATCCTCGAGCGAAGCGAAGGATCTGGGCGCGACCAATATTTCAGAATGTAGGGCGGGGGTTCACTCCCGCCGTTTTGCGCCCGACACCGCAAATAGTTTGCCACGCTTGCGTAGCGAGCATATACTCTTTGCTCGCATAAAGCGTCCGCTTTTGGTGCTTTCGCACCTTAAAAATCATAGATTTTTTGCGAGCAGAGCAATCTGCGCGTGCCTCGCTTGTGCAAGCACAGACTCACGCACGCTTGATTATCACGCTCGCATAGCGAGCATATCACTTTTTGCATAAGCAAAAAATATCACGTTCACCGCGAGGTGAACATATCACGCTTGCCAAAGGCAAGCATATCACGTTCACCGCAAGGTGAACATATCTACCCTCCCGGCACAATCGCCACGCCATCATACACCGACACGAAGCAGTCTCCTATGTCCTCGGATAACAAGCGCACACCGTCAATTTTGATGAAGCGCTCGCGGTCATAAGTATACGAAGAAAGCGGACGCGCGTAAGCGTCATCGCTCTGCGCCGCAAGAAGTATGTCCTCGTCCGCAAAGTCGACGATCAGCAGACTGTGATAAAAACCTTTGTCCTCGCGATAGAGCTGAACGACATCGCCCACCTCCACCTCGTCACGCGAGACCTCTCGCCCGTAAGGACCGACGCCTTGGTTTGTGGTAATGAAGTTATAGAAAAATGTGACACCCGACCAGGACGGCGTGCGGTCATCGAGGGAGATATAATACCAGCCAAAAAGATTCAGATAGTTCATCACACAACTACCCGCATACACACATTGGGAGACAAAATTTGTGCAGTTGCCACCAATGTTCTCAAAATCGGCAAACAAGGGATTTCTGCGAAACGCCCATCGATTGGCATACATCACGGCGCGCTCGCGCAAATATGGTTTCTGAATCAACATAAAAACTTCTCCTTTCCTCCATATTATATGCAGAGATGGGCGCAAAGTTTTTTTCATCGGATTCCCACTTTTTTTCAAAAACACCTTGCATTTTTTCACGGGATGATATATAATATATTGTCGGTAAA
Source organism: Clostridia bacterium (assembly GCA_017508465.1). GTDB lineage: Bacteria > Bacillota > Clostridia > Oscillospirales > CAG-272 > UBA1740. The sequence continues at coordinate 7,854 of JAFVYW010000030.1, read as the reverse complement.
ATGCTTTGATTTTGATGAGGGATGGTTTTCCCCTGAAAGGAATATATTATGGAAAAAAGACCAGAAGCACACGAGCGCAGAGTTGGTACCGTCTCGCGCGGTATCCGTTGCCCCATCATCCGCAAGGGGGACGATCTGGCACAAATCGTAACACAAAGCGTCCTTGAAGCTGCCGAAATTGAAGGCTTTGCGCTTCACGATCGCGATGTCGTCGCAATCACCGAATCTATCGTTGCGCGCGCACAAGGAAATTACGCAACTGTTGAGGATATCGCAAAGGATGTCAGAGCGAAAGTCGCATCCGACACCGTCGGTGTTATCTTCCCCATTCTCTCCCGTAATCGCTTTGCTATCTGTCTTCGTGGTATCGCCATGGGCGTCAAAAAGGTTGTCCTCATGCTCTCTTACCCCTCCGACGAGGTTGGCAACGAGCTTGTTTGTATCGACAAGCTTGACGAAGCTGGTGTCAATCCCTATTCTGATGTTCTCACTCTTGAAAGATACCGTGAGCTCTTTGGCGAAAACAAGCATGAATTCACAGGCGTTGACTATGTCGCATACTACGGCGATATCATCCGCGAGGCAGGCGCCGAGGTGGAAATCATTTTTGCCAACCGTCCGCAAGCCATTCTTGCCTACACCGACCATGTCATCATATGCGATATCCATACCCGTAAGCGCACCAAGCGCATCCTGAATGCTGCGGGCGCGAAGGTCGTTCTTGGCCTTGACGATATCCTGAACAAGAGCGTTGACGGCTCGGGTTATAATGAGCAGTATGGACTTCTCGGCTCAAACAAATCGACCGAGGACACCATCAAGCTCTTCCCCCACAACCCCCGCGAGCTTGTTCTTCAGATCCAGAAAAATCTTCTCGAGCGCACAGGCCGCCTGATCGAAGTCATGGTCTATGGCGACGGCGCGTTCAAGGATCCGCAGGGAAAAATCTGGGAGCTTGCAGACCCGGTGGTTTCTCCTGCCTATACCGATGGCCTTATCGGCACACCTAACGAAATCAAGCTCAAGTACCTTGCAGATAATGACTTTAAAAACCTCTCGGGTGAAGAGCTGCGCGAAGCCATCGCGGAAAGCATCCGACACAAGGGCGATAACCTCGTTGGTAACATGGCCTCTCGAGGTACCACCCCGAGAAAAATCACCGACCTTATCGGCTCGCTGTGCGACCTGACCTCTGGTTCGGGTGATAAAGGCACTCCCGTTGTCCTTGTACAGGGTTATTTTGATAACTTTACCAATTGATGAATATAAAAATATCGGTCATGCCATCCCGTGTGACCGATATTTTTCTTTTATATAGTATATAATTCCGTTATATTCTTATTTAATAAATAAAAATGTAAAAAAGCCCTTGACTTTTTTCGCTTTTTGATGTATAATGTATGATGCTTTCGTATGGATATGCAGCAGAAAGATAAAAATATGAAGGAGGTGCCGAACCAATGAAAAGAACTTACCAGCCCAAGAAGAGACAGAGAAACAAAGAGCATGGTTTCAGAAAAAGAATGGCTACCGCAAATGGTAGAAAAGTTCTCAAGAGAAGACGCGCCAAAGGAAGAGCTCGTCTCACCTATTAATTGAGTCACCAGAGTGACATACAAAATCTCCGATAAAGTCGCCCTATGACGCGTTTTATCGGGGTTTTTGTTTCAAGTGAGGTTTGAATGAAATTCAAAGCAATTTGTGAAAACCACTTATACCAGAAAGCATATACCAAAGGAAAGCGCGCTGTTATGCCAGCCGTTGCCGTCTATATCTTGCCTGACTATATGGCAAAGCGTCTTGCCAAGGCGCATCCCTTGAAGAAAACGGAGAACCGCATCGGACTGACAACATCCACAAAGCTCGGCTCTGCCGTCGTGCGTAGCCGTGTACGCCGTATCCTGCGTGAGGGCCTGCGATCCCTTATGCGTGAGTGCGAACTCAAAGTAGGATTTTTAATCGTTATCGCAGCCAGGAGTGCATCCGTCTCCCTGAAAAGCACAGACATCAAAGAACAACTGGGTGTCGCTTTTCAAAAACTCGGTATGATAAAAGAGAAATGAAAACCGTTCTGATATGGTTGATTACCCTTTACCGTAAATACATCTCCCCTATAAAGCCTGCCTGTTGCCGCTTTACGCCCACCTGCTCGGCATATGCCATTGAGGCGCTCCAGAAACGCGGACTCATCGTAGGCTCTCTCCTCACCATTTATCGGATTCTCCGTTGTAATCCCTTCAGCCGTGGCGGCTATGATCCCGTCCCGACAAAAGGCTTTCACACCTATGGTCGCGGCGAGACGACGGAAGATGTATCCAAGTCAAATGAAGAAAAGGAAATTTAGTAATGTTTGATTTTCTGTACGAAATATTTGGTAAAGTGCTTGCTTGGTTCAACAGCTGGACAGGCTCGTATGCCATCGCGCTTCTTCTGTTCGCGCTGGCGTTCAAAATCCTGTTCCTCCCCTTCGCTATCAAGCAGCAACAAAACCAGATCAAGCAGGCAAAGCTTCGCCCGAAGATTGCCAAAATTGAGAAGAAATATGCAGGTCGTAATGACCAGCCTACTCTTCAGAAAAAACAGCAGGAAATTATGGAGCTTCAGCAGAAGGAAGGCTACTCTCCTTTGAGTGGCTGTCTGCCCATGCTCATCCAGCTTCCTGTTATTATCATTCTTTATAATGTTATTCGTGCGCCTCTCTCCTATATCGCAAACATCAGCGCCGATGTGATTAAAGCGGTCGCTGGCATTGTTGGCGGCTCGGAAGCAGACCAGATTGCGCTCATCAACAAAATCAACGAATATGTTTTGAACACAGAAAATGGCGCCGCAGCCCTTGCAGAAGCAGGTCTCGATATCACCCTCATGCCCGACTTCAATGTCTTTGGTGTAAACCTTGCGGCAACCCCCTCCTTCAAGCCCTTCACCATTCTCGTTCTCATTCCCATTCTTGCCGCCGCGTTCCAGTGGCTCTCGATGTGGCTCATGAAGCGCTGGAATGGTACCGCGCAGATGGCACAAGGTCAGGACGCGCAATCCCAGATGTCCATGAAGATTATGGACCTGATCATGCCTGCCATGACGCTGATTTTCGCGTTCCAGTTCTCTGGTATGCTCGGTCTGTACTGGATTTACCAGTCTATCCTTGGTATGCTTCAGTCCTTTATTCTTGCGAAGGCTATGCCCCTTCCCACCTTCACCGAAGAAGAGCTTCGTGAGATGGAAAAGGCCGAAAGAGCCAGAGCAAAGCAGCAGCGCGAAGCTATCAAAACCCAACCCAAAGTGAAATCTCTTCACTATATCGACGATGAAGACTATGACGACCTTCCCGAGCTTGAAGGCTCGACGCCCACCGACGACAAGAAGAAGCGCCCTGGTGGCATCGAAGGCGGCAGTCTCAAAAAGTAAACTCTCTAATTTGTTTAATAGAATAAGGAATTAAAGAAAATGATTAAAGAAGTAATCGCATCGGGTAAAACCGTTGTTGAAGCACAGGAAAACGCCAGAGCCCTTCTCGGTGCAGGTCCTCTTGACGATGTTTCCTTCCAGATTATCCATGCTGGAAGCAAAGGTATTTTCGGCATCATCGGTGTAAAACCCGCACAGGTCAAGGCGTCGATGGAAGTCGCTGACGAAACCCCTCGCGCCGAGCGCAGAACGCGTCCCGAGCGTCCCCAGAGACAACAAACCGAACGCCCTGAAGGCGCGACAGAAGGCACCAAGGCTCCTAAAAACAAAAAGAAAAAGAAGAAAAATGCACAGCCCCAAAAGAAAGCTCCCGAAGCACAGTCCTCCGTCGTCGCTGAAAGCGAACCAAAGATGGAGAGGATGGAGGTTGCCCAAGGCGAGGACCTCTCCTTTGACCTTGTAAAAACCCTGATTGCAGACCTCGGCCTCGATGCAGAGGCAGAGCTTTATCTGTGCGAGGATGGCACTCGCCGCATCAATATCGTTGGCGCGGATGCCTCCGCCCTCATCGGTCACCACGGTGACACCCTCGACGCGCTTCAATATCTCGCAAACCTTGCGAGCGCGCAGAAGAATGTCAAGGGCGAAAGAATTAAGAGCCGCGTAACCATTGATATCGAAGGCTATCGCGCAAAGAGAGAGCAGACGCTCCGCGCACTTGCCCGCCGTATGGCTGCAAAGGCGCTGCGCAATAAGCGCTCCGTGATGCTCGAGCCTATGAGCGCATACGAGCGCCGTATCATCCACTCGGAAATTCAGGGCATCGAAGGCGTTTCCACCAACTCCATCGGCTCTGACAACAACAGAAAGATTGTGATTTATCTCACCGAAAAGCGCCCCAGCGAAATTTTCGAAGAAGATGAAAGACGCCGTACACCTCTTGCAGAAGAGTTCGCTCCCGACGAGGATGCGACGGTTCTGGGTGAGGATGTAGAAGTCTCTTCCTGCACCTGTGAAAACGCAGGCGAATGCGCATGCAACGAAGATCTCATCGTCACTCGCGTTGAGACCATCGAGGAAGAGGACGCAGAAGAGGTTGTTGCCGAAGAGGCGACCGAAGCCGATGCGTAATCCGAGCAGTACAATTGTTGCTATCTCTACCCCACCCGGCAAGGGTGGGGTAGCCGTTATACGCCTGTCGGGCGCGGACGCATTCGCGATTGCCGACCGCGTTTTTATCCCCCGAGGCAAAGCCCCCCTCTCCGCACGCCCTGCGCGGGAGATGGTTTTTGGCGACATTCTATACGATGGCGAGCGCATTGATGATGGACTTGCCGTTCGCTTTGTCGCGCCGGGCTCCTTTACAGGAGAGGATACCGTCGAGGTCTCGTGCCACGGTGGTTTGCTTGTTACTCGCTCGGTTCTCGAAGCGTTCCTTGCCGCAGGGGCTACCATGGCAGACCGCGGCGAATTCACGCGGCGCGCGTTCATAAATGGCAAAATCACGCTGACGGACGCCGAAGCCATCGGTGACCTTCTGGAAGCGAAGTCCTTGAGTGCCGTTCGTCTGGCATCGGGCGCATCACGCGACAAATTAACCAAGGCGCTTGATGACATTCGTTATGATCTCATCTCCCTGATGAGCTCGATTTACGCGCGCATCGATTATCCCGACGAGGACCTCGGTGACTTCACCGATGCGGAAAGCCTTTCTATTTTAGAGGGTGTACGCGCCAAGGTGGAAAAGCTTCTTTCCACCTACAAAACAGGTCGCGCCATCCGCGAGGGCATCCGCACTGTTATCGCAGGCAAGCCCAATGTGGGCAAAAGCTCACTCTATAATGCTATTTCAGGCGAGGACTACGCCATTGTCACCGATATTGAAGGCACAACGCGCGATGTGCTGGAGCGCACCGTCCCCTTCGGCAAAGTAACCCTTTCTCTTCTCGATACCGCGGGACTGCGCGAAACCGATGATCCTGTGGAAAAAATCGGTGTTTCCCGTTCCAGGGAGAAGGTCGGAGAAGCAGAACTTCTTCTCGCTGTCTTTGATGCATCGCGTCCCCTTGACAAAGAGGATTATGAACTCATCGAGATGGCAAAGCAGCTTCCCTGCCCCACTATTTGTGTTATCAACAAGGTGGATATGCAAACCTTTGTTGACATAAACGAGTTTTCTGCTCATTTTGAGCATGTCGTGACCTTAAGCGCGAAGAGTGGCGACATTGACGCTCTACGCGAGATGGTCGAACAGCTCTTCCTCTCGGAAGAGCTCGTTATAGGCGAGGATGCTATTCTCTCCTCCTCCCGTCAGGTTGGCGCGCTTCTGCATGTGCGCGAATTTCTTGACGGCGCCATTTCCGCCTACCGCGCTGGCTTATATGCCGACTGCGCTTCCAGCGATGTCGAACTCGCCATCGGTGCTCTCGGTGAAGTCGATGGTAAGAGTGTGAGCGACGAGGTCGTCGCCGACATTTTCTCAAAATTCTGCGTGGGTAAATAAAGGAAACGAAGGTTTTTTTCCACCTTTTTGCAAAAAGGTGGAGCCAAAAAATCTTATAGAAGAGTTTTCTTTGATGCAACCGTTACCTTAAAGCAAAAAAAGTAGAGCCGAAAATCTTATAGATAAGTTTTCTTAGGCGCAAACATTACCTGATAGCAAAAAGGTGAAGCCAAAAATCTTATAAATAAGTTTTCTTTGGCGCAACCGTTATATTTTGGCAAAAAGGTGGAGCCAAAAAATCTTATAGAGAAGTTTTCTTTAGTGTAACGCAATATTACGACAAAAACAAAAGTCACAATCTTCTGACCATTTTTCACGCTTGCATGCAGCAAGCGTGTTTTTTTTGCATATTCTTTTCTTCGTTTGAAAAACTATGGAAAAGGCGCCTTTTCTTTGCTTTATTTTCCAGATAGAATTTTTTATTTGGAAAGTTTTTTATTTTATTTGGAAAATATGTTGACTTGTTTTGAAAAATATGATAATATAATAGCACATACCAATCTGTTCGGAGGACAAGAATATGAAAGTAGTAAATCAGGATAAAATCAAACAATATATTTTGCGCCTCATCAAAAGCGGCAGAAAAGATTATGTTAAGGCTGCCGTGGATTCCTTCGGCATCAGCAAATCCAGTGTTTACAACTATGTCAGACAAATGGAAGCTGACGGATGGATTGAAAAAAGCGGAAGCGCGTATGCTTTGAAAACAACAGTCTTTCGCTATTCCTTTAAAAATGATGGTACATTAGGCGAAGACCAGGTATATAAGCAGTTCATCCTGCCACATATACAGTTTAAAAAGAATGTGAATTCCATCTGGAACTATGCTTTCACAGAAATGATGAACAATGCCATAGAGCATTCCAAGGCAGAGAACATCTCGGTTACGGTCTTGCAAACTTGCCTCGATACACAAATTGTGATTCAGGACGATGGAATCGGTATTTTTAAAAACATCCAGGCATTTATGAAAGAATGTAAAAATGAAATGATTACCCTTCGTGAATGTGTTTCCCTTCTGTTTGCAGGAAAATTCACAACCGCCAAACATCTTCATACGGGCGAGGGCATTTTCTTCACTTCTCATATCATGGATGAATTCATCATTTATTCCGATGACAACATTTTCACACGAAACAATTTTAAGACTTCGCAAACAGAAGACAGAAACCTGCACAACTTTCTGCATATGGAAAATGGAACGGTGGTAACAATGACACTCGCTAACAATTCAAAAAAAGTGCTGACCGAGGTATTCAACACCTTTGCACCAGTAGAAGAAGGTTTCATCAAAACAACCATTCCGATTGCGCACATGTTTTTGGGTAGCAATCCCGTATCGCGTTCGGAAGCGAAGCGCTTGTTGGAGTGTATCACACTCTTTACTGACATCACTCTTGATTTTGCAAATGTGGACGAGATTGGGCAAGGATTCGCTCATGAACTGTTCGTTCTTGGAAAACAAAAGTACCAGAACATCCATCTGAAAACCATCAACACTTCTAAAACTGTCAGCGATATGATTCAGCGTGTACTGAAAACTTCATCACTCACACAACAATAAATATAGCACAAAACATACAAATCATACGAAGGAGAAAAGACATGGAACAAAAAAGATTTCAGAAAAACGATAGTGGATTTATCTGTCAGAATTGTGGCAAAGAGGTTCTCCCTCTCGGCTACACCTCGCGCAACCACTGTCCCTTTTGTCTTTGTTCTCTGCATGTAGACATTCTCCCGGGTGACCGTGCCAACCCCTGTGGTGGCATTCTCCGCCCCATCCGCGCCATCCCAGACGCGAAGCGTGGATATATCCTGGTGCATCGTTGCGACCGTTGCGGTGAAATCTCGCGTAACAAAACCGCCCACGAAGCCAAAGTCCAACCCGATGACACCGACCTCATCATCCGCCTGACCGCAGGCGAAATATAAAAAAGTGC
>JAFVYW010000029.1 GCA_017508465.1 Clostridia bacterium | reverse complement strand
GCGATAGCGTCCTCGATATATGCCCTGAATTCAGGATCGAGCGATGCGTGAGGATCTTCCGGCGCTTCCTTGGCAACCTCTGTGGCAAGGCGGATAAGGTCGAGGGAAAGGACGCGATCAAAATCACGGATAAGTGCGAGCTTTGTCGCATCGTTGGTCTTTAATTTAAAGACATCGTAAAGAGCGGTGACCGCAAGGGCGGTGTTGAGATCGTTGTCGAGTGCATCCACAAATTTCGCTTTTCCTGCGCGGAAGGCTTCCTCATCAAGCGCGCCGTCTTCTTTAAGAGAAGCAACTTTCGCGATAAGTTTATCGAAGGCGATACGCGCGTTCTCAAGGTTTTCCCAAGAGAAAACAAGGTTCTTACGATAGTGAGAGCCAAGGCAGAAGAAACGATAAGCAAGTGGGTTATATCCCCTCTCTTCGAGAAGAGATACCGTAAGGAATTCGCCCTTCGATTTGCTCATCTTACCCCCCGTGGTATTGAGGTGGTGAACATGGAACCAATATTTGCACCATTCATGGCCGAAAGCAGATTCACTCTGCGCAATTTCGTTGGTGTGATGGGGGAAGGCGTTGTCGATACCGCCACAATGGATATCAAGATATTCTCCAAGGAACTTCTTACTGATGCAGGAGCATTCGATGTGCCAGCCGGGATAGCCAAGTCCGAAGGGAGAATTCCACTTGAGCTCCTGGTCATCAAATTTCGATTTGGTGAACCAGAGAACGAAGTCCGCCTTATTGCGCTTATTATTATCCGCTTCCACACTCTCGCGTACGCCGACAGCGAGATCCTCTTCGTTGAACTCGCCGAATACGTAGTATTTTTCAAGCTTTGAGGTATCAAAGTAGATATTTCCGCCTGCACTGTACGCATAGCCTTTTTCGAGAAGCGCCTGTATCATTTCAATGAATTCGTCAATGCAGTTGGTCGCAGGCTCAATAAAGTCGGGGCGCTTGATATTGAGTTTATCGGCGTCGCGGAAAAAGGCTTCGGTATAGAACTCTGCAATCTGCATAACTGTCTTATGCTCACGGCGCGCACCCTTGAGCATTTTATCTTCTCCCTCGTCAGCATCCGAGGTCAGGTGTCCGACATCGGTGATATTCATGACGCGAGTGACATCATAACCAACATAACGAAGGTGTTTTTCCAGGATATCTTCCATAATGTAGGAGCGAAGGTTTCCGATATGTGCAAAGTGATAGACGGTAGGACCGCAGGTATACATCGATACCTTTCCCTCTTCGCGAGGCACGAATTCTTCTCTCTGTCTTGTGAGTGAGTTATAGATACGCATTTTTATCTCCTCTTTGCGTTTGTCTTTCATACTATTATAGCAGACACTGCACGAAAAGTCAAGGATACGGCAACACATTCTTTCATAATATTTTTATAATTTTTTGTGAAAAACCCTTGCAATTTACTCTCATTTTTGGTACAATTAAAATGAGAAAAAATATTCTGATTTAAGTCAGGTCAGGAGATAGATATATGTCGAAACAAATTGAGAAACAAAATGGCACTCCCGGGGGTACGCCATCCCCCAGAAAAACACCTCCACGCGCATCGGGTGAAAAGGAGAACATTCCCGCTCTGAAGGGTTTTCAACGCGCGGTTCCTGTGATTCTTTGCGCCCTCGCGCTGTTCATTGGTATATCTTTTTTTGCAAGTGACACCGGTACGGTAGGTCGGTTCATCCGGAATGCGCTCTATGGTCTGTTTTCCTTTGGCGCTTACCTCATTCCCTTTCTGCTTATATTGCATGCAGTTTTCTACGCATCGGATACATACAAAAAAAGGCGTCTTTCCCGTCTGATTTTCAGCATATTGACTCTGGTGTTCTTCTGCTCGACAGTTTATGCCATAAAGTATTTCGGTCAGGATGTCGAATTCTTACCGAAGGAATACTATGCGCAGGGTACAGAGCTGAAGGGCGGTGGTCTTATCGGCTCGGTCGTGGCTTTCGGTATTACAAAGCTTTGTGGTTCGGTCGGTCTGATTATCATTACATTGATGATACTCGCACTGTATATCACCTTTTTCTTTGCCAGGGAGGGCAACTCCATGATGCGCTTTGGCATCAGGTGTCTGACGGCGATTCTCACCTTCTTCTCGAAGATTGAAAAGTGGCTCAAATCCGTTTTCTCGCCCGAAGAAAAAGCGAAAAAGCGCAAATCCAAGGTGACGGCACAGAAGCAACGCGAGTTGATGGAGGACGAGTTTTTCGATGTGGACGATGGTCTCGAGCGTCTTGAGATCCCTGCCCTCGGTATTGCACAGGTGCGCGACGCGCGCTCGCAAGAAGAAAACCCGATGCTTCATGACAGAGTCATTCACGAGGACGGAGAAAGTGTCGGCGGATCTTTTACGCAAGGCTCGGTGCTGGAGGATATGGTAAACGCGGATGCGTATGAGGCATTCATCATCGATGATATTCCAAGCACATTCCCTTCACAACAGGAGGATACGCCGATTATAGTTGATGCAGAGCCGACAGCCCCCGTGCATGGAGAAATGAATGCGGAAGAGGCATTCGGCGCCGATTTTGATGCTTTTGATATTGCAAGAAACCAGGAAATCCTTCAAAGAAGCGCCCCAAAAGCGCCCGAGGGTACTTCTTCTGTACTTCATGAGACGATAGACAACATTACCCCGGAAGAAATCGAGCAGATGCGTCGCCGTCAGGAATTTGAAAGAAGAAAGGCGAGCATTATTTCCGAGCAAGGCCCACAGCGCGTAGCAAGTGCGCAAACCGAGGGCTCGCACGCCCAGAGTGTTTCTGCACATACGCATGAGACTACGCGTGAGCAGGAGCCTGTGCGCCCTGAAGCACAAGGGTATGCGCCGAGAGAGGAGTTTCTGACGCCAGAATCCTACGCGCACATCGCGCAGATTGTGCGCGAGGCGGAAGAGGTACAACCCATCGACACAACGGCGCAGAGATCGAAGGTATCCACCTTCACCTTTGGCGAAGAGCCGACGCGCCGTCCCCTGAATGCTGATGGCGAGTCCTTTACTCTCACAATTGACAAGACGCCCAAAAGTGCTCCTGAAGAAGTTGAAGTTGCACCGCCGAAGCCCGAAGCACCTCTCTATCGTGAGAGCGAATCAACGGTATTTACCCGTGGCGACAAGGGGACGGGGGGAGAATTTTCCTTTGATGCTACTAGCGAGGACGATCCTTTCCTGAAGGTTGCCGAAATGGTGGCTCGCGAGGAAGGCAACGCGCAAATGCGTACGGAGCCTGTTGTGCCCAGGACAGCCGAGGCTACGCCTTCTGTGACACAGTCCCCCAAGATGCCAGAGGACACCAGCGCAATTTCAGCCGTTGTCCGCGAGTTCGAGACCGAACAAGGCGCAGGTGGTGCGGAAAGCGCACAGGGCACCTTTATTCCCAGTGAATGGACCACAAGTGGTTTTTATGAACAAAACGAGAGGTCGCGCATGGAGGTCACGCGCGAAATCATCGAAGAGCCTGTATATGAAGAGGAAGAAGAGGAAAGCCCTCTCGACTTCATAGAGGGTGAAGATGAGGAAGAGGACGGAATCACACCCGAGGTCTCTCCTGAAGAGGATGTGACCGATGCGTATATCCCTCCCGAAGAGCAGAATCCTATGGTTCATGAGCAAAGAAATCTCTTTGCTTTCCTCCGTGGCACAGATCCTAACGCCGAGCCTCGTCCCGATGAGCAACCGCCTGAAGCTACTGAACAAGTGAGCGCAGAGGCGATTGAGGAAGAGGATATTATTGATGCAGACACGCCCACGGAAGCGGAAGAGGATGCTCCTCCCTTTGACGGCGCAACACGAACGGGTAGTTCCCGCTTTGCTGAATATGTGAGCTCGATGTCACGCCCGACGGAGGAAAGGCCGAAGCCCAAGGAAGAGCCAAGGGAAAAACCTGTTGTAGATTATTCAAACTACAAATTCCCGCCGATTGATCTTCTGAAAGCGCCACCCCCCACAGACGATGCCGATGCGCAGATAGAAATCAATGACAATGGTGAAAAACTCATCGATACCCTCGAATCCTTCCGCGTACAAGCAACCATCAAGGGTTATGACCGTGGACCGCGTATCACGCGCTACGAGGTTGTGCCCGCGCGTGGCGTCAAGGTCAGTGCGATTACCAATCTTTTTGACAACATTTCCCTTGCACTTGCGGCGGACGGTGTGCGTATGGAAGCCCCGATTCCCGGCAAAAGTGCCATCGGCTTTGAAATTCCCAACAAAAAGCCATCCAATGTTTATCTTCGCGACCTGATTGAGTCGGAAGAGTTCAGAAGCTCCGAATCCAAGACACTGGTCTGCATGGGCAAGGATGTCGCAGGTATGCCGATTTACGGTGACATCGCCAAGATGCCCCATGTACTTGTTGCCGGCGCGACGGGCATGGGTAAGTCGGTATGTATCAATGCGATGATGTTGAGTATCCTCTTCCGCGCGCGTCCTGACGAGGTCAAGCTGATTATGATTGACCCGAAAAAGGTTGAGTTCCAGCCCTACAATGGTATTCCCCATCTGCTTGTCCCTGTTGTTATTGATCCCAAACAGGCAGCAGGCGCACTGATGTGGGCGGTCGACGAGATGGAAAAGCGCTTCGACCTCATCGAGCAGATGCGCGTCAAGAAAATTGATGATTATAACGCGAAGGTCAGGGAGAATCCTGAACTTGGCACACCCATGCCGAAGATTATCATTGTTATCGACGAGTTGAATGACCTGATGATTCAGGTGCGTGATCCTGTGGAAAACCTGATTATGCGTATTGCGCAGAAGGCGAGAGCCGCGGGCATCCACCTGATTATTGGTACACAGCGTCCGTCTGTCAATGTTATCACCGGTGTTATCAAAGCGAATATCCCCTCGCGTATTTCCTGTAAAGTAGCCTCTGCCGTCGACTCGCGAACGATTCTCGAGATGACAGGTGCGGAAAAGCTGCTCGACCGTGGTGATATGCTCTTCTTCCCTGTCACAAGACAGAAGCCTCTGCGTGTACAGGGTGCATTCGTATCGGATACCGAGGTCGACAACATTCTCGACTTCCTGCGCGCGCAGGCAAAGGGACAAGACTCTTACGATGCCGATGTCCTCGAGCAGATTAACCGCGCGGCATCCAAATGCTCGAAGTCCAAGGGATCAGATGCGGACGACGATGATGATGACGGATCGTCGGGCGAGGGATATCTCAACGATCAGACCTTCCTTGATGCCGTCAAGGTAGCTCTGCATGCGGGCAAAATTTCAACCTCCCTGCTCCAGAGAAAGCTCTCTATCGGATTCGGCAGAGCGGCGAAATATATCGATATCATGGAGGACCTCGGCGTCGTAGGCGAAAAGAATGGTCAGAAGCCGCGTGATGTCCTTATCAGCATGCAGGAATGGGAAGAATTGCTCTCCCGCCGCTCACTTGATTAACCCTTTTTGAAAGGAAAATTTATGATTATTGTATGTCTTGCAACAGGCTTCGAGGAGATTGAAGCCTTAACCCCAACAGATGTGCTGCGCCGTCATGGTCTTGATGTCAAGACCGTAGCGGTCGGCACTGATACAAAGCAGGTATGCGGCTCTCACGGTATTACTGTGGTGGCAGATATGACAGAGCGCGAGCTTTGCGCGCGCTCTGACTTCCCTTCGTGTGTGGAGCACATCATTCTGCCAGGCGGAATGCCTGGTTCACTCAATCTGGATGCATCCGACTTTGTCGACAGAATGCTTTATTCGGTCGATGAAAACGGCGGTCATATTGCGGCCATCTGCGCCGCGCCTCTGGTGCTTGGCAGACGCGGTTTTCTCAAAGAGAAAAAGGCAACATGCTTCCCTGGATTCGAGGATGAGCTCGTCGGAGCTGTTGTCACGGGCGATATTTGCGTCACGGATGGTAACATTACCACAGCAAACGGCATGGAAGCGGCACTTCCCTTCGCCAAGGAGCTTGCCCGTATTCTCACACAAGGAGAGGAATAATTATGGTACTCACACCCAAGAAAAACAGCATCGCCTACCGTTGTCCCACCTGTGGCGATATGATACACGGCTTTGTAGGTCAGCTCCACGCCAATATGCTCCGTATCAAATGCCCTTGTGGCGCATCGGCGATGGAGGTCCATTTCCGAGACGATAAGAAGGTGCGCTTCTCCATCCCTTGTGTATTCTGCAAGAGTCCGCACACCTATGTTGTAAGCGAGACTATCGTTTTTGAAAGAGATAAATTCCTGCTCGCATGTCCCTATGCGAATATGGATATTGCTTTTCTCGGTACAGAGGAAAATGTAAACGCGGAGGCTGCAAGAGCAGAGGAAGAGCTCTCGCGTCTGCTCGCAACACTCGAAGCAGAGGATCTCTCGGACATTCAACCCGAGGATATGGCGAGCGAGGAAATTCTACCAGATGCGGAGCTTTACGATATCGTACGCTTTCTTGTACGCGAGCTGGAAGCAGACGGCAAGGTGGACTGTCCCTGTCATAGTGTGAATCTCGATTTCCGTTTTACCGAGGGTGGCGTTGAGGTCTACTGTGTCGACTGTGGCGCAACATACGAATTTCCCGTACAAAGTACGGCAGTCGCAAGAGAAACGCTGGAGATTGACGAGATAAAGCTGTCCTGACGGAATCGTCTGACCGAATGCACTTCATAAAGGTCATTTTTCAAAGGACCGCATCATGGCAAAAAGCCGTAATAGGTCAGGACGCCGCGATAAATCGCCATGGCAAAGAGAGATGGCGAATATGCCATAAGCTCCGCATCGGCGCGGTTTGAGATGAAGCCCAGCTCGACCAGAACGGCAGGCATTACCGTTTTGCGAAGGACATAAAGCCCCGGGCGGTAAAAGATGCCACGATTGGTAAGCCCTGTTATCTCATTGAGCTGTGTCAGAATTTCACTGGATACAGCGACGGCAACGGTGCTTTCTGGACTATACACCAGGCACTCCGAGCCACTGACATCGGGATTGATGGATGCGTTTGCATGGAGCGAAAGGAAAAGATCTGCCCTAAAGGCGTTGGCGCGTTCCACGCGCGCAATCAGAGCGGTTGTATTATTCGTACCCAGTACGGTGTCGCTTGTCGGGCGGGACAATCGCGCCTCAAACTCGGGATTGTCCGCAAAGAGCGCAAAGAGCAATCTCCCGATATCATAGGTGATATCCTGCTCAAAAAAGCCGTTTCCCTCCGCGCCCGTGTTAAAATCTCTGGGATTATGCCCTTGGTCTATAAATATTCGGATTGCCATAGATACCTCCATTTTTATTTGCAGTATATGCCATTCCAAAGGAAATGTTATGAATGAATTGAAACGAATTCTGAGCTTTACCCGTCGCGCCGTGGATGATTACGGAATGATTGACGAGGGCGACAAAATCGCCGTCGGTGTCTCGGGCGGTAAGGACTCACTTACTCTGCTCGTCGCGCTTGCGGCGTTGCGCAGGTTTTATCCAAAGCATTTTGATATTGTCGCTATCACCGTTGATATGGGTTTTCCAGAGGCAGATTTTTCACCGATCGCAGAACTTTGCGAAAAACACGATATTCCCTTCGTGGTAACCAAAACGGAGATTGCGAAAATCATATTCGATGTGCGTAAAGAGCCAAATCCCTGCTCTCTATGCGCGAAGCTGCGCCGTGGTGCGCTTCACAAGGCGGCGGTTGACAACGGATGTAACAAGGTGGCGCTCGGTCATCATTTTGATGATGCGGTGGAAACCTTTATGATGAATCTCTTCTTCGAGGGCAGACTGGGCTGCTTTTCCCCGAAGAGTTATCTTTCAATAAGGCAACTCACCCTTATCCGTCCCCTGATTTACGCGACGGAAAAGGATGTCGAATATTTTGCGCGCCGTCAGGCACTCCCTGTCGCGAAGAACCCCTGTCCCGAGGATCATGCGACAGAGAGAGAAAACATGAAGCTGCTCTTAAAACAGATAGAAAAAACAAACCCCGGACTTCGCCACCGCATCTTCCATGCCATGTGCCGTCATGAGATTGATGGCTTCGAACTCAAAGGCCGTTATCCCGACGCAGGCGAGCTTCCCGAGGAATAAAACAAGCCGTTTTGTAAACTATGCGTTACAAAACGGCTTGTTTTTTATGATTTGTATCTTTTTTCTGAAAGAAAGCGGAGCATCTTCAGAGATGATTTAAAAAAATCAGAATACGAGTATCTTCGTCTCGAGGTCAAGTTTCGTGTGGGCACGGACGATGAATTTTTCACCGTCGACCTTAATGTAGATATCCATATCAGAGGGATTTTCTACATACGCATCTGTGACGATAAGCGATTTTGCAGCGACACTATAACGGAAGATTTCATCCACGCCTGCGGTATAGTAAAGTTCAGGCTTGTTACCGAAGGTACGAGCAAAGTATTCAAGGTCACAGAAGTTATTATCGCGTTCAAAGTCAATGGAATGCACGCCGATGGAGAAGAATTTCAGTTCGCCATCATCGGGGTATGCTTCATAAATCGGCACCTGTGCGCGAATGGCTTTATTGTTCGCGTTATAAGACCAGTTCAGGAAATCCGCGGGGATAGCATAGCCTGTCGTATCGAGGACATTACCTGTGATACGCATGTGGGGGAAGCCCATAGCTACAAGACCTTCGTAGCATTCCACGCTCTTCTGCTTGCCAAAGGGCCAGACAAAGCCATGTACATTTCCTTCGCCAAATACTTCTTCCAGCTGCTCTTGTCCTTCTTTCGCGAAAAGAAGATATTCTTTAGCGAATGTTCCCTTACGCCAGCCTTTTGCGGTATGGACATAATAGAGGTGAGGGACTCTGGGGTTATGATAAACTTTATCGGGATCTGCCGTAGCTTCCGAAAATGGCTCATCGGTGATTCGCTCTGCGACTTCCTCGCCAAAACAGAAGGGATGCCATGCACAGTGGTTCGCGATTTCGAAGCCACGATAGAGTTCAAGAATTTCTTCGCGATTACCTTCAATGATACGATTGCCACAGAGGTTAAAGGTTCCCTTAATGCCATAAGGGGCAACAATTGAGATAAACTTTCTGTCCATCTCGAGATTACCATCATCGATGGTAAAGGTTACACTTTTACGGGTAAAACCGGGGAAATACGGTTTGGATACTTCATGCTTTGACATTGTCTTATCTCCTTTTAGGTAGGTTTTAATTCGGTTCATCTTTCGGAGGAATCGGGTAAATAGATTAGATGTTCAAAAAGACGAGAGTTTTGGTTTCGAGGTCGAGCTTGGTGTGCGAGCGGACGATAAATTTCTCACCATCGACCTTGATGTAGATGTCACGGTCGGAGGGGTTTTCGATAAAGTTGTCGGTGATAACAAGCGCTTTTGTCGCGTTGCAGTAGGTGAAGATATCATATATGCCTGCACAGTAGTAGAGGTCGGGCTTGTTGCCAAAGGTTTGTGCAAAGAACTCAAGGTCCGAAAAATTGTTATTGTGTAGGAAGTCGATAGAGTGTGCTCCGATGCAGAAGAATTTGAGTTCACCGTCATCGGGATAATTTGCGTAGGTTTCAACCTGGCCTCGAATCGCAAATCCGGTGGCGTTGAATGTCCAGTTGTACCAATCCTCGGGGATGGCGTAGCCGGTGGTATCGAGGACATTGCCACCGATACGGATATAGACGAAGCCCATGGCAATCAATCTCTCGTAGCACTCGACGCTCTTTTGCTTGCCGAAGGGCCATTCGAAGCCTTGAATATTTCCGACGCCGAACACATTTTCCAGCGTTCTCTGCCCTTCTTCGGCAAATCTGAGGTAATCGTCGACAAACGCAGCGTTTCTCCATCCCTTGGGGAGATGAATATGGTAAAGTCCTGGAATCTTTGCGTAGGGATAAATCTTATCGGGGTCGGCGTTTTCCTCCACGAAGGGCTCCTCGACAATACGCTCACGCATTTCTTCTTCAAGGCAGTATGGGTGATATGCGCAGTGGTTGGAGACTTCAAAGCCACGATATAGGGCTATGACCTCTTCACGATTTTCTGTGGTCATATTGTTTCCGCAAAGGTTAAAAGTGCCCTTGATGCCGTATGGGGCAACAATGGAGATGAATTTTCTATCCAAAACGAGGTTGCCGTCGTCGATGGAAAAAGTTACACTTTTACGAGTAAAACCGGGAAAATACGGTTTGGATACTTCATGCTTTGACACTTTCATGTCTCCTTTTTCATGACTTTTATCTATATTTTATCATACATTGGAAACACTGTCAATATGAAGTTGCTTTTTACAAACAAAATTTCCCGTTTTTTCTAATTTTTTTTATAAAATAATTGATTTTTATTTATGGGTGTGATATACTATATGGGTAAAAGAGTCGTCCCTGACGGAAAGGAGGGTGCTATATGAAAAAAGGGATTTATACCTACTACAAGGAGCGTCTGGTAGAAATTGGCGGTAAGAGCAAATGTCTCTATGTCAAATCGGTAGCGAGAAAGTCGGCGTATGATATCGGTCATATCTTTGAAGGACGTGAGAATAAGGTACAGGAATTCCTGACATTTCTGCGCACGAGTGGTGAACTCCCACTCACTCTGATCAGCCCCTCCGAAAAGAGACAAATATTAAATAACCTTGAAATTGAGGCGCAGATTGAGGGACGCACCGAGATCCCGGATGACCTCTCCCCCGAGGACAGACGACGCGCCGAGGCGCGTAACGATCGTATCCGCCGTGAGGCAGGCACGCGAGCCATCGAAAACGAAATCAAAAAAATAACCGAGCTGAAACGCGAAATTGAGGAAATTGAAAAAGAAACCGGTCGATATGAACTCTATATCGGCTATCCCTTTGTGTTTGGTTCCATAGGCTCTGGTACACAGAGAATCGCTATCAAAGCTCCCCTTATGCTCTTCCCTGTACGCGTTGAAATCGGCGACGATGGAAAGGTTTTGATTTTCTATAATGCCAACGAGAAAATCCAACTCAACCGCGCCCTGATTTTTGCGTATGCGCAAGCAAAGCATCTCGATATTTCCGAGCTTGAACTGGAATTTGATAATCTCGATAAATTCCCGACGGTAGAGGATCTGATTCTCTATCTTGCGCAGAATAAAATCCGCATTGAATGCCCCGACTCACGCAATATTTATACCTACTCCCGTTTCAAGGAGCCTGAAGCAAAGAGCGAGTTGTCGGTGCGCTATGGCGCGCTTCTTGCGCGTTTTCCTCTTGCCAATTCCATTTATAACGATTACTCTCTTCTTGAAAAACACAAGCTTACCACCCCAGCAATCGAAGCGCTTCTCTCCCCCCGCACTGCGAAAAGACCGAAGCCAAAGCGCGCAAAAAGACACGAAAAAGAACCGAAGAGTTATGTCGTGCGCGACCTCGACTTTGCGCAGAGTGAGGTTATTCGTCGCGTAAATGCAGATGGCAATATTGTTGTCTATGGACCTCCCGGAACGGGCAAATCGCAAACAATTGTTAACATTATCGCCAATGCGCTCGGCAAAAACCAGAGAGTTCTCGTCGTTTCGCAAAAGAAAGCGGCGCTTGATGTCGTATTCTCACGCCTTGGTCTTTTACAGAAAAAGGCCATGTTCTTAACCGATGAATCCAAGCAAAAACGCGATTTTTACAAGGCGTGTCATGAGGCGCACCAAAGCGTTCTCGTGGAGGCTCTGGTCGATGTCAGTGCCCTGGAAAAGGAATATGGCGAGCTTGAAGATAAGCTTTCTGTTGAGCTGAAAAAGCTCGAGACCATTTCACATCTTCTCTGCGATAAGCGAGCCTTTGGTCTTTCTCTGTTTGAGATGTATTCGTCCTCGTATATCCTTCAGAAGAATTCCTCCGAATACGCGATGTATCTCAAGCTCCTTGAAAATCCGCAGCTTATGGCGCTCACCTATAAGCAACTGACGGACGCGCTCTTTATCATCCGCTCGAACAATCTCGAGAAAATATATTATGACTATGTTGAGGATGTGGAAAAGAATCCCGTGATTACACATATGAAAACGGGGCTTGATATTCCCACACTCTCCGAGGTGAAGAGCAAGCTTGAAGAGATTGCAAAATCGCGCCGCGGTTTGTTCAATACAGCGAAGCACCCCTATTTCCGTCAGGCGCTCGCGTACTATTATGAGATTCAGAATAAAAACAACCTTGACAGTGTTGCGACTCTGACCGCACAACTGAAATCGCGCACCCATTGGGCGTCACCGAAGCAGGTGCGTGCCGTCAAAGCAAGCATTCAGAAAACGCTCGACGCCATTTCTCTTTATGTCAAGGAATATGATTGCCTTTACCGCGTCCTGACACCAGATGGTTATCTAGCGGTTATCGATAACATTCTTCGTGGTAATACCGCGTATATGCGATATGTACATGATGCCATTGACAACTATATCTCTCTGCGTGATGTCAATCAGCTGCTCATGTCGCTGGATGACAGCCAGATTGCCCTCCTGAACTTCGCCTATACGGCAAGCAGAAGCTACAATAACTACACCGATATTTTAGCAAAGCTCCCGGAGGTTCGTATCTATCATGAGGTGCTTGTGGCGGAGCGTGAATGTGAGAGCGAGCTTGCGACACTTGTCGACTTTGAGAATATCACAGCGCGTATCACAAAACTCAAAACGATGCAGCTCGAGCTTGCGAACAAGCTTTGCGCGGGCAAGACAAGTCAGGAATACGATCATCTGTATGAGACAAGCAAGGACAACAAGGATTATCTCTATGCCATCTCGCGCGAGAATAACTTCTGGCCTATCCGCAAGACGATGGAGATGTACGGAAAGTTTATTCTGACGCTCTTCCCCTGCTGGCTTCTCTCTCCGGAAAATGTATCGAGCCTTCTTCCTCTGGAAAAAGACCTGTTCGACCTTGTTATTTTCGATGAAGCATCGCAGGTATTTATTGAAAGCACCATTCCTTCCATTTTCCGTGGAAAGCATATCGTTGTCGCAGGTGACTCAAAGCAGCTTCGTCCTTCGGCAACCTTCATGCGCCGTTATCTCGGTGCAGACCCTGAAACACAGGAGGATGTTTCCGTGCAGGCGGCACTTGAAGTGGAAAGCCTGCTCGACCTCGCGGTTGCAAGATATGAAGCCGCAAATATCACCTACCATTATCGTAGCCGTCACAGCGAACTTATCGACTTTTCAAACAACGCTTTCTATGGTGGAAACCTTCAGGTAGCTCCCAATATTTCGTGCAACACGCGTGTACGACCAATCGAAAGATATAAGGTTGCAGGCAAGTGGATTGACCGCAAGAATGTAGCGGAAGCGAAAGAGATTATTCGCCTGCTCCGTGAGCTTTTCAGGACGCGCGAGCATAAGGAAAGCATTGGTATTATCACATTCAACGCCGATCAGGCAACCTGTATCGCCGACCTGATTGACAAAGAGTGTCTTGCCGATGCCGAATTCCGCGCACAGATTCAAAGTGAACGAGCGAGACGAGAAAACGGCGAGGACACCTCCCTCTTTGTCAAGAACCTTGAAAATGTACAGGGTGACGAAAGAGACATTATCATTTTCTCAATTGGTTATGCGCCAAACGCCGAGGGTAAAGTGTATTCTAACTTTGGTTCTCTTTCCGCAGAGGGTGGCGAAAACCGCCTGAATGTCGCAATTACGCGCGCAAAGAGCCGTATTATGCTCGTAACGAGCATTGAGCCAGAGCAACTGCACATTGAGGGAGCGAAGAACCTCGGACCAAAGCTCCTTCGCAAATATCTTGAATATGTGCGTGCTGTCTCTCTCGGACAGGATAAAGAGGTGCGCTCTATTCTGGATAGCCTCCTGACAACGCACACCACAGCGGAAACGCTGACCTCGCTGACACCGATTGAAGAGCGTATCGCTGAAAAGCTGAAAAAGGCGGGATATGAGGTGCACTTGAATCTCGGTAACGAGAACACAAGGCTTTCCCTCGCGATTTACGACAAGGAACTGGACCGTTATCTTGTCGGTGTCGTACTGGATAAGGACGTATTCGCTTCCTCGTCTTCCATTATGGAAAGGGATGTATACAAGCCAAAATTCCTCGCATCGCGTGGTTGGTCGATTCTGCGTATCTGGTGCCGTGACTGGTGGCTCTCTCCACAGAAGGTCATCAAGAGCATCACAACGCTTGCAGAAAAGAACAGAACCCTTTATAAAAAATCCATGGCGCAATCGGCTCCGACTCCAGAGCTTGAGCCGACAGAAAGCGTTCTCAGCGTGGTATCCTGACGGATATCACGCTGATTTTTATGGTTTTAAAAAAGAAAAGAACCACACTCAATCCGTTGTGTTCTTAACGGAGAATTCGGGACGGTATGTACACGGAAGGCAATTTACCTTCCGTGTACTGCTTTTTTAGGCAGTTTCTCGCATATTGCTTGGAAGTAGCATTTCAAGCACGGGCATTCCGTCTTGTTCGG
>JAFVYW010000028.1 GCA_017508465.1 Clostridia bacterium | reverse complement strand
CTCAACCCCGAGACCTCGGAATACTTCCTTATTGAAGTCAACCCCCGCGTCTCCCGTTCTTCCGCCCTCGCCTCCAAGGCGAGCGGTTATCCCATCGCACGCGTTACCGCCAAGGTAGCCGTCGGCATGACACTTGACGAAATCGAGGTGGCAGGCACTACCGCCATTCACGAGCCTCGACTTGACTATATCGTAGCGAAATTCCCTCGCTTCCCCTTCGATAAATTCACCTCGGTGTCGAACCTTCTCGGCACGCAGATGAAGGCGACAGGCGAAGTTATGGCAATCGGTACCACACTGACCGAGGCGCTTCTCAAATCGGTGCGTTCGCTTGAAATCGGCGCGGTGCATTTCCACCTGCCGAAGTTCGACGCCTACACGGATGAAGAGCTTCGTGACTACCTTCATGATATGCACTATGACAGCGTGTTCGCCGTCATGGAACTGCTTCGCCGAGGCGAGAGCATTGAGAGCCTGCATGAAATCACGAAAATCACAGAGCTTTTCCTCGAGGCATTCCGTACCATCGTCGAGATGGAAGATATCTTAAAGGAAAAGAAAAACGATGTAAAAACGCTGAAGGCCGCAAAGATGATTGGCTTCTGCGATGCTTATATTGCAAAGCTCTGGGGCGTGTCGGAAATGGCCATCTCGGATATGCGACATAAGGAGAACATCCGCCCCGTGTTCCGCATGGTCGATACCCTGCATAGCGGCGCGTACATTCCCTATTTCTATTCGTCCTACTATGGTGAGAACCAATCGGTTGTTACCGACAAAAAGAAGATTATCACCCTCGGCGCAGGCCCTATCCGTATCGGTCAGGGCGTTGAGTTTGACTACTCCACCGTTCACGCCGTTTCCACCATCAAGCGCTCGGGCTATGAAGCGATTATCATCAACAACAACCCCGAGACCTTTTCCACCGACTATACCACATCGGATAAGCTCTACTTCGAGCCTCTCACCCCCGAGGATGTCATGAATATTCTCGAATTTGAAGGTGCGAACGAGGTCATCGCCTCCCTCGGCGGACAGACGGCTATCAACCTTGCCGATCCGCTGATGCGCCGCGGCGTTTCCATCATCGGTACAGACTGCGATGCCATTGACAGAGCAGAGAACCGTGACCTCTTCGAGAAGGTTCTCCACGAGCTTGGCATTCCTCAGCCCGAAGGCAGAGCCGTCACCAGAATTGAGGACGGTGTTGCCGCAGCGGCGAAAATCGGCTATCCTGTTCTTGTCCGTCCATCCTTCGTCCTCGGTGGCAGAGCGATGCAGATCGTATCGAACGAAGAGCAGCTTCGCCACTACCTTAAGACCGCGGTCGAAATCGACGAGGACAAGCCCGTACTTGTGGATAAATATATCACAGGTAAAGAGGTTGAGGTCGACGCCATCTGCGACGGTCGCGATGTATTCGTCCCCGGCATTATGGAGCTTGTCGAGCGTACAGGTATCCACTCGGGTGACTCCATCAGCGTTTACCCCACCTTCTCCATCTCCAATAAGGTCAAGGGCATTATCCTCCAGTATGCGAAGAAGCTCGGTCTCGGCATTGGCATTGTCGGTCTTTACAATATCCAGTTTATCGTAGATAAAAACGAGAATGTCTATATCATCGAGGTCAACCCCCGTTCCTCGAGAACCGTACCCTTCCTCTCCAAAGCGACAGGCTACTCCCTCGCGGATATCGCGACCGAAGTTATCCTCGGTAAGACGCTCAAAGAGCAGGGCATCTTCGATATTTACCCCGAGGAAAAGAAGAGATGGTATGTCAAGGTGCCTGTATTCTCCTTTAACAAAATCACAGGTCTTGACGCCTACCTCTCTCCTGAAATGAAGTCGACAGGCGAAGCCATCGGCTATGACGATAAACTCAACCGTGCTCTCTATAAAGCCCTTCAGGCATCAGGTATGCGTTTGCAGAATTACGGTACCGTCTTTGCGACCATCGCAAGAGGTGACAAAGAAGAGGCCCTTCCTCTCATCCGCCGTTTCTATAACCTCGGCTTCAATATCGAAGCGACCGAAGGTACGGCGAAATTCCTGAAGGAAAACGGCATCCGTACACACATTCTTCGCAAGATTTCCGACGGCTCAAACGAAATCCTTGACTCCATTCGTCAGGGACATATCGCCTATGTTATCAATACTTCGGGCGTTGGCTCTACCTCTTCCTCCTCTTCGGACGGTTACAGAATCCGTAAGCAGTCGACCGAAAGCAATGTCACCATCTTTACCTCTCTTGACACCGTAAAGGTTCTTCTCGATGTCCTGGAAGAGACCACGCTTTGCATCTCGACCATCGATGCGTGAGGTGAGATATGAAACAAAGTTTTTTTGAAATTGTGGAAAACACCCCCCTGACCAAAACGGTTTACCGTATGCGTCTTGTCGGAGATACTTCCGACATTACCGCATCAGGTCAGTTTGTAAACATTAAACTCGACGGCTTCTTCCTCCGTCGTCCCATCTCGGTATGTGATGTGGAAGGCGACACCCTCACCCTCGTTTATAAAGTGGTAGGTAAGGGTACAGAGGCGATGTCGAAAATGACAGAGGGTACGCTGGATGTCCTGACAGGTCTTGGCAACGGCTACGACCTTTCCAAATCGGGCGATACTCCCGTTCTCGTCGGCGGTGGCGTCGGCGTGCCCCCCCTCTACCTTCTGTGCAGGAGACTTCTTGCCGTAGGCAAGCGCCCGAGCGTTATCCTCGGCTTTAACACCAGGGAAGAAATCTTTTACGAGGAAGAATTCCGCGCCCTCGGTGTCGAGGTCTCTGTTGCTACGGTTGACGGCTCGTATGGTACACGCGGTTTTGTCACCGATTGCCTTTCTCTTCCCGCGCATAAAAACGCAACCTACTTCTATACCTGTGGACCTGAACCCATGCTCAAAGCACTCTGCAAGGCGACCACCATCAGCGGTCAGTTAAGCTTTGAAGAGCGTATGGGCTGTGGCTTCGGCGCTTGCATGGGTTGCTCCTGCCAGACCTTGACAGGAAATAAACGCATCTGCAAAGAAGGTCCCGTGCTTGAAAAGGAGGAACTCTTATGGAACGCAAACTGAATGTAACGCTCTGTGGCGTACCGATGGATAACCCCATCATTCCTGCGAGTGGCACCTTTGGCTACGGCTACGAATTTGCCGAGCTTTATGATATCAATATTCTTGGCACCTTTTCCTTCAAGGGTACCACAAAAGAACCCCGCTTCGGCAACCCCACCCCTCGTATTGCAGAATGTACCGAAGGCATGATTAACGCCGTAGGACTTCAAAATCCTGGTGTCGAGCAGGTCATCGCGCATGAACTTCCCCTGATGCGAAAGGTCTTTCACAAGAAGGTTATGGCGAATGTTTCGGGCTTTTCCGTCGAGGAATATGTCTATACCGTAAAGAAACTGGACGCGTGTCCTGAAATCGGCTGGTTCGAGGTCAATGTCTCCTGCCCCAATGTCCATGGTGGCGGTATGAGCTTTGGTACAAGCCCCGAGGCTGCCGCCGAGGTCTGTCGCGCCGTCAAGGCGGTGACAGACAAGCCTGTCATTATGAAGCTTTCGCCCAATGTCACCGACATCGTAGCGATTGCGAAAGCCTGCGAAGAGGCAGGCGCCGATGGCATCGCCCTCATTAACACCCTGCTCGGCATGCGTATCGACCTTGCTCGCCGTCGTCCCGTTATCGCCAACAAAATGGGTGGATTTTCTGGCAGAGCCATTTTTCCCGTAGCCGTCCGGATGGTCTATCAGGTAGCGCACGCCGTTTCCATTCCTGTTGTCGGTATGGGTGGTGTTGCTACGGCAGAGGATGTCATTGAAATGATGATGGCAGGTGCTACTGCCGTTGAGGTCGGCGCAGAGAACCTCGTTAACCCCTATGCATGTCGCGATATTATTGAGGATTTGCCTCGCGCGATGGAAAAATACGGTATCGAAAGCCTTTCCGATATCATCAGAGTTGTATAAAAATGTTAGGAGATATAAAATGGGAAAAGATGTAATTATTGCCTGCGACTTTGACAGCGCAGAAAAAACCTTCCGTTTTCTTGACCAGTTTACTGGCAGAAAACCCTTCGTAAAAATCGGTATGGAGCTTTACTATGCCGAAGGTCCTGAAATCGTTCGCGAAATCAAACGCCGCGGACACAAAATCTTCCTTGACCTGAAGCTTCACGATATCCCCAACACCGTGAAAAAGGCGATGGCAGTTCTCTCCCGCCTTGATGTCGATATGACAAACCTTCACGCATCGGGTACAATTCCGATGATGAAGGCGGCAATCGAAGGACTTACCCGTCCCGATGGCACGCGCCCCCTCCTGATTGCCGTAACACAGCTTACCTCCACCGATGAGGAAACCATGCGTCATGACCTTCTGATTGAGCGTCCTATCGCGGATGTTGTTATGCACTATGCACAGTGCGCGAAGGAAGCGGGACTTGACGGCGTTGTCTGCTCGCCGAAGGAAGCAGAGGTCGTTCACTCCTCCTGCGGTAAATCCTTCATTACTGTTACTCCTGGCGTTCGTTTTGCCGATGGTGATGTCGGAGACCAGAAGAGAGTTATGACACCTGCGGAAGCGAAGCGGATTGGCTCGGACTACATCGTTGTCGGTAGACCTATCACCGCCGCAGACGATCCTGTTGCCGCCTACGAGCGTTGTGTCAGAGAATTTGTAGATTAATTTGTGAAAATAGAAAGGATAACTAATATGGAAAAGAAAATTGCAAAAGACCTCCTCTCTATCAAAGCGGTATTCTTCCGCCCCGAAGAGCCTTTTACCTGGGCGAGCGGTATCAAAAGCCCTGTTTATTGTGACAACCGCCTGACGCTCACCGCGCCCGAGGTGCGTATCGATGTCGAAGAAGGACTTGCCGAAGTCATCCGTACTCACTATCCCGAGTGCGAGGTGCTGATGGGTACTTCCACCGCAGGTATCGCGCATGCGGCAATCACCGCGCACATCCTTGGTCTGCCTATGGGTTATGTCCGTTCCGGCTCGAAAGACCACGGCAGACAGAACCAGATTGAAGGTAAGCTTCTTCCGGGACAGAAGGTCGTTGTTGTCGAGGACCTCATCTCTACTGGCGGTAGTGTTATCGAGGTTGTCAATGTTCTTCGTGAAGCGGGTGTCGAGGTGCTTGGTATCGCGTCCATTTTCACCTATGGTATGAAGAAGGGACTTGTCCGCCTCGCCGAAGCGAATGTTAAAAATGTATCCCTTACCAACTTCGACACCATTGCAGAATGCGCCGCAGAAGAAGGCTACATCAATCCCGAGGATATTGCTCGCCTGATTGCATTCCGTAACAATCCTTCTGACGAATCCTGGATTAAGGCATAAAAATGAAAAGTTTAATTGACATTATCGACATCAGCGTCGAAGAAATAGAAGAACTTTGTTCTACCGCGTGTGATATTATCGCCCATCCGGAAAAGTATCGCGAGGCTTGTAAATACAAAACGCTCGCCACCCTTTTCTTTGAGCCATCGACAAGAACGCGCCTCTCCTTTGAGAGTGCGATGCTCGGTCTTGGCGGTAGTGTGCTTGGCTTCTCTGAAGCCTCCTCCTCCTCTGCCAGCAAGGGCGAGAGTGTTGCCGACACGACAAAAATCGTGAGCGGTTACGCCGATATTATCGCGATGCGCCACCCACGCGAGGGAGCTGCTCTTGTCGGCGCTTGCTCGGCGCTTATCCCACTGATTAACGCGGGAGATGGCGCACACGCGCACCCGACACAGACACTCACCGACCTTCTCACCCTCTATCGCGAGAAGGGAAGATTCTCGGGACTTACCGTCGCCTTCTGCGGTGATCTTAAATACGGCAGAACCGTACATTCCTTTATTGCCGCACTTTCGCGGTATGAGAATAACCACATCATTCTCGTCTCACCCGAAGAACTCGCTATTCCTGATTATATTAAGGAAGAATATCTCTCCAGAATGTCTTATGAGGAGGTGCGCGACCTCGAGGATGCCCTTCCTCGCGCAGATGTTCTTTATATGACGAGAATTCAGCGCGAACGCTTCTCCGATCCCGAGGAATATGAGCGACTCAAAAACTCGTATTGTCTCACCGCCGAGAAGATGACGCGAGCGAAGGAAACCATGTCCATCCTTCACCCCCTCCCCCGTGTCAACGAGATTTCCGTTGCCGTGGATGACGATCCGCGCGCCGCTTACTTCCGTCAGGCGTATAACGGAAAGTTCATTCGCATGGCGCTCATTTTAAAATTGCTCCGTGAAAACGATGGTGAGAGATTTGCCGTCGATACCACGAATTTAACTATCAGTGAAACCCCCTGCCCAAATAGCAAGTGCATCTCACACAATGAGCAGGAACTGCCGAGATATCTCACACGCGACAGCCACGGAAATGTCCGTTGCCTGTGGTGCGAGACGATTGTCACAAAATAAAATAGTGACACAAAAGGAGAAAAACCATGAATATTCAGAAACGCCCCGAAACGCTTGCTCGTATTACTACCATGGAGCAGGCAAACGCCTTTATCGAAGAACAAATTCAAGCCATCAGAGCGCAGGTAGGCGCAGATAAAGTCCTCCTTGCCCTGTCGGGAGGTGTTGACTCTTCCGTTGTTGCCGCCCTGCTGGTCAAGGCGATTGGTAAGCAACTCGTCTGCGTACATGTCAACCACGGCCTGATGCGTAAAAACGAATCCGAAAATGTCATCGAGGTTTTCCAGAACCAGCTCGATGCCAATCTCATTTATATTGATGCAACCGACCGCTTCCTTGACCTTCTCGCAGGAGTCAGTGAACCTGAACGCAAGAGAAAAATTATCGGCGCGGAATTCATCAATGTCTTTGCCGATGAAGCGCGTAAGCTTGCAGGTGTAAAATTCCTGGCGCAGGGTACAATCTACCCCGATATCCTCGAATCCATCAAGCAGGCGGAAGGCAAAAAAGCCGTCAAGTCCCACCACAATGTCGGCGGACTTCCCGAGGACCTTCAGTTTGAACTCTGCGAACCCCTGAAATTCCTCTTCAAGGATGAAGTCCGTGTGGTAGGTGAAGCCCTTGGTCTCCCTCACGCGATGGTATATCGCCAGCCATTCCCTGGTCCTGGTCTGGGTGTCCGTTGTCTCGGCGCAATCACACGCGAGCGCCTTCATGCCCTGCGTGAAGCGGATGCTATCCTTCGTGAAGAGTTCGATAACGCAGGTCTCGCAGGCAAGGTCTGGCAGTACTTTATCGCCATTCCCGATATGAAATCGGTCGGTGTCAAGGATGACAGCCGTTATGAAGGTTGGCCTGCTATCATCCGCGCCGTCAATACCACTGACGCCATGACTGCCACCATCGAGGAAATCCCCTACGCCATCCTCCACCGTATCACCGCCCGCATCACCACCGAGGTCGAAGGCATCAATCGCGTCCTCTACGACCTCACCCCAAAACCCACTGGCACCATCGAGTGGGAATAAGCTTTGTTTGACCGAACAAACAGGTTCAGCCTCACATATGCAAAACTAAATATCCTTCAGATACACAAAAAGGAGTCTTGTTTGAGATTAACCCAGCCAAGACTCCTTTTTCTTTTCCACACTTTTCAAGGTCCTTTTGCCTCTTTTCCACACTTTTCAAGGTCTTTTTGCACCATTTTCGTGTTTTTTTCAAATTTTTTCGAAAAACCCCTTGACAAAAACAATACTTCGTGATACGATATATATCACAAGGAGGAGTATTCTATGGATATACAAATGAAAAAAGGTCTTCTTGATGTCTGTGTTTTGAGTACAATCAAGAATAGCGATTCCTATGGCTATGAGATGTTGAAGAATATGAAGCCTTATATCGAGATGTCGGAATCCACGCTTTACACTATCCTGAAGCGTCTCGAGCTTTCGGGCATGCTCACCGTCTACACCATGGAACACGGTGGCAGACTTCGCAAGTATTATCACATCACCAAGGCAGGGCTCGGCAGAATCGAGGACTTTCAGGAAGAATGGCGCGAGATTATGGACATCTATCGCTATGTCATGAGGGAGGAAGAAACAAAATGACAAAAAATGTATTTATCATTTATTTGAAAACGAAATTATCCACCATGCCCGAGAAGGAAAGGGAAGAAAGACTTTCCTTTTATCGCGAGATGATTGATGACCGCATCGAAGAGGGCATGACGGAAGAAGAAGCCGTCGCAAGTGTCGGAAAAATCGATGACATCGTCCGCGACATTTTGGCAGAACAGCAATCGACAGGTCAGGAACAACGCCCCAGAACGAAAAAACGCCGAAAAGCGTGGGAAATCGTCCTTTTAGTCCTCGGCTCGCCCCTTTGGATTGTGCTTCTCGCGACCGCATTCGTTGTTGTACTGTCTCTCTTCATTTCACTTTGGAGCATTGTGGCATCTCTTTGGGCGGTTACCGTCGCGCTCCCTGTCGCGAGCATCGGTTCGCTTGGCGCTTGCCTGATGTCACTTTTTGAGGGCAACTTTGTATTTACCTTCGTGATGCTCGGCATATCCGCTTTTTGTGCAGGACTTTTCGTCTTCGCCTTCTTCGGCGTCAGATATGTGACCAAGGGCGCATGGTTCTTCACGAAAAAGACCATGGAAGGCATCGTTCACTCTTTTTATAGAAAGGAAGACAAACAATGAGAAGAAAAACGAGAAAATTGTTTCTGTTAGCGACGATACTGCTTGTGCTTGGCGGCGCAATCTTTGCCGTTACTATGAGTGCTGTCGGTTGGGATTTTATGAAGCTGCAATACGGACAGTATACGCTGCGAGTCGAGGAAATCAATGAAACGCTTGAAGGCTTTCAAATCAGCGAAACCACCGCTGATATCCGCATTCTTCCTTCGGATGATGGAAAAGCGAGGGTAGAATATTACGACAAGGAAAATGTCACACTCGGTATCGAGGTCGACGATGGTGATCTCCGAATTTGGGGAACGGATAGCAGAAAATGGTATGAGAAAATATTCAATTTCGAAAATAGAGAAGTCAGAGTTTATCTGCCGACAGGCGAGTACCAGAATATAAGCGTTTGGACCGATACGGGCGATATTATAGTCGAAGAAGGATTTCTCTTTAACTTCATTGACATCAAAACCGATACGGGCGATGTCGTATTCAAATCCTCTTCCCGTGACAACTTACTGATCAGAATGACCACGGGAGATGCCTATCTCAGGAATGTTCACGCGCTCGCTATCGATGTTTCTGCTACAACGGGCGACATCCAGGCGGAGAACATCCAGGTGACAGAACGCATCAGCATTTCCACAAGTACAGGAGAAGTCGATTGTACCTCTGTCCGTAGCGCCTCCTTCTGCGCCTTCAGCGATACGGGCGATATCGAGCTCACGGATGTTGTTGCCGAAGAGAAAATGGAGATCAGAACCTCAACAGGTGATGTCGAATTCGATGGGTGTGATGCAAGTGAACTTTATGTCATGACAAGCACGGGTGATGTAGAGGGAACCCTTCTCACCGAGAAAATCTTCAACCCCATAACCGATACTGGTGATATAAGGGTACCCTTCAGTACCACAGGCGGCAAATCCACAATTGAGACCGGTACGGGAGATATTATTATTTCAATCAAACCGTAAGAAACCTCTTGACCTTTCTCCTTTTTTGTAGTATAATGAAAATATCACAAAAAAGGAAAACCAAAATGATTAAACTATGCATATTCGACCTTGACGGTACCGTTCTCGATACTGTTCACAGTATTGCCTATTTCTGTAATTTTGTCCTTGAAAAAAGAGGCATTGAGCCCTTTGCTGATGAGGAATATAACTACCTCGCTGGCGGTGGCGCACCGAACCTGATCCACCAGGCGCTTTCCCGTCGTGGATTGGATACCCCCGAGCTTTTCGAGGAAGTATTCGCGGAATTCGCTCCGATGTATCGTGACAATGTTACCTATAAAACGACGATTTTCGATGGTCTCAAAGAGCAACTCGATATCCTGAAGGCAAATGGCTACCATCTTGCCATCGTCTCCAACAAGCTGGACGCGCAAGCGCAAGCGGTAATAAACGCCACCTATGGCAAAGGCTACTTCGATTATGTCACAGGGCAAAAACCAGGTGGCCCCGTCAAACCCGACATCACCGAGGTCAAGGGCGCTTTTGACTACTTCGGTGTCACGCCTGATGAGTGCCTTTATTTCGGTGATACTTCAATCGACATGATTACAGGAAAGCGTGCTGGTATCTTTACCGTAGGCGTTCTCTGGGGCTTCCGTGGAGAGGAAGAACTGCGTGCAAACGGCGCTGACCACCTTCTTCGCACTCCAGGCGACCTTGCTGATTTCGTTTTGAATTACAAAGCATAAGGAGATAAAAATGGAACTTTTGAAAATAATTCTTTACATTTTTGGTGGTATTTCTGCGCTCACCCTGCTTCTTTACCTGATTGATAAGATAAAAGCGAAACTTGGTGCATGGCGAATTCCCGAAAAGGTACTCTTGCTTTTCTCTTTCTTTGGCGGTGGTATCGGCGGCGCTCTCGGCATGCTTCTGTTTCGCCACAAGACACGCCACTGGTACTTTGTCGTAGTCAATATCCTTGGCGTTCTCCTGCAAGCAGGCGTTCTCGGTTATCTCTACTTTTTCTACATTTAAATAAAAAAGGGGCTGCTTCATTTAGGCATAACCGAACGAAAAACGACAGAGGTACAATCAAATTGCCTCTGTCGTTTACAGATTAAGAGGAAACTAAGGTCAAAACCTACGGTTTTCTCTTTTTTTATTTAGGTTTTTCGTTCG
>JAFVYW010000027.1 GCA_017508465.1 Clostridia bacterium | reverse complement strand
GCGCACCTACGGTGAGCTCGGTCTTGATCTGGTCACGAACTGCATCATAGTCACCGACCTGCTTGTGGTCTACGGTGATGTTGGGGTAGAGAACATTGAATCTTTCGATAGCGTCGTTCAGAACGGGCTGAAGATTCGTAGCACTCATGGTGTGGTAGAAGGTGATGGTAACTTCGCTACCATTGTAGCCTTCGTTCAGGGGGTCCAATTTGCCGCTGCTTGCCTGAGGGCCACAGCTTGCCATAGCGAGGATGTTTACGATCATAGCTACGGCGAGAACAAACGAGAGAAGAACTTTCTTCATTTTTTGAAATTCCTTTCATAAAAAATATTTTTTAGTAAGATTTGCATCTTATAAAAACATAGTTATTATCCCTTGATACCCGAGCGGGATACGCCCTTCATAATATATTTGCGAAGGAAGATAAATACAAGGAACAGAGGCGCCGATACCATCGCAACTGCCGCCATCTGAATCGGGATATTGACATCACCCGTGGATTCAACGAAGGCGTTACGAAGACCGTTGGTAATCAAGCGGTACTCATCGGAGGAGGTAACGAGGTTGGGCCATACATACGAGTTCCACGCGCCCATCATCTTCAGGATGGTGATCGAAATCAGGGTGGGGAAAGAGAGGGGGATCATAACCTTCCACAGATACTTCAGGTCGGTCGTACCGTCGACCTTCGCCGCGAGGTAAAGCTCGTTGGGAATCTGCATGAAGTTCTGTTTGAGAAGGTAGATGTAGAACACGCTGACAAGGAAGGGAACAATCAAAACGGTGAAGGTGTTCATCCAGCCGAAATAGAATACGGTCTGGTAGTTGGTAATGGTGAAGAGCTCGCCGGGGATCATCATCGTAGCGAGAAGCACGCCGAACAGGGCGTCTCTTCCCTTGAATTCCAGGCGGGCAAATGCGAACGCCGAGAGGACGGTGATAACAAGAGAGGCGATGGTCGACACGATACCGACATACATCGTGTTGAGGAAGAGTCTACCAAGGTTTGCGGTATTGAAGGCTTCCACATAGTTCGAGAGAAGGATTCTCTTGGGGAACAGGGTGGGAACGGAGAGACGATACTCTTCGAGAGACTTCACGGAGGAAATCAGCATCCAATAGAAGGGGAAGATAATTACGATAGCGACAAAGATAAGGAAGACATAAATCAAGGCGGTGGAGATAATTTTCATCACTCTTTGCGTCTTGCGTACGCGGTCGAGGTCGCGCGCTGCCATTACGGCATCGGCGTCCAGGGCATCTTCCATCACTGCCTCGTCTGCCACAGGAACGATTTCTTCCTGCACAGGAGTGGTTTCTGCTTCCAAGGAAGCATTCTGATTATCAAATTGTTCAGTCATTTTATGCCTCCTTAAAAGTGTGTCTTCTTCTTCGATACATAGAGGTTAATCATCGTAACCACAAATATGATAGCGAAGAGGATAAGTGCTGCGGCAGAGGCGCGTCCCTGTTCTTCTGCGATGAAACGGTAGTTGAAACCGACCATCGTATTCAGTCGTCTCGGGTCGCCCGTCGGTCCCATATCGTCGCCAAAGATACCGACGATAGAGGAATATTCCTTGAATCCGCCGATGAAGCCCGTGATAACGACATAGGCAATCATAGGAGAGAGAAGCGGAACGGTGATTCTGGTGAATACACGCCATTTGGGTGTCGCGTCAATCTTTGCCGCGTCATAGTACTGCTTGTTGACAGATTGCAGACCGCCGAGAAGAATGAGAATCTTGAAGGGGAGTGCATTCCATACAATGTATACGACCATAACGAAGATGTTCGCCCAATAGGATGAGCCTTCGTTGATCCAGTTGATTTTTGTGCCACCGAAGAACTCGATGACATTGTTGATGATACCAGCGGTAACAATCAATTCGTTTTCGCCGCCGAATGCCGTACCGACCATGTTGAACATTGCTGCGAATACCATGCCGATTGCGATGGAGTTCGTAACATAGGGCAGGAAGTAGATGGTCTGGAGCGTTCTCGAAAGCGGACCGATTGCGTTTAGACATACGGAGATGAGAAGCGCGAGGAAGGTCGAAATCGGAACGGTGAGCACGCACAGGAGCATGGTGTTGACGAGGCAATCCTTGAAGCCGCGGTATTGGATAACCTTCGTGAAGTTACCGATACCGAACTGGAAGGGCTCGCCACCAAGCTCAAGCATGGTGTCATAGCCTTCGAGGAACGCCATACGGAGCGTGTTCAGAATAGGCCAACCCGTGAAGATGAGAAGCAGGATAATACAGGGCGCGAGATATACCCAACCCTTCCATTTGTCAAACTTGATTTTGATCAGGAATTTGTTGAATTTCTCGTACCAGTCATCCAGAGTTCTGCGAAAACCCTTTTTCTCAATAGCTTCGGGTGTTTGAGTGGTCGAGTAATCTGCCATATTACACCTCGAAATAAATTCTTTCTTCGGTCTCTGCGTCGAACAGGTGTACCTTATGACGCTTGAGCGAGTAGCGGATATGCTCTGCGCCAAGCTGGATAGCGCTGTCGGCGTCTACGATAGAACGGATGGTGGGGTTCAGGCTTGCTTCATGTGTCGAAACAACGGAGACATCGCGTCCCATAACCTCGACATTCTGGAGGTTGCAAACCATAGGACCTTCGGGGTCGACTACGAAGCCTTCGGGACGGATACCGATGGTGACAGGGCCGTCAGCAACACCGGGAACGGAGAGGACAGGTTGTCCGCCTTCGTAGGTGGTAACGATGCGTGTCTTGGTCTCGGTAACAGGGATAGCCTCTTCGCCCTCTGCAACTTCGGGGATTTTGGTTTCTTCATAAACTTCTTCGGTTTCCATTTTACCGCCGAGGTAAAGGGTGCCTTCTTTGACATGGCCCTCGAATACATTGATAGGAGGTGTGCCAAGGAATTTCGCAACGAAGAGGTTCGAGGGATCGTCATATACATTCTGGGGTACGCCAATCTGCTGAACAACGCCGAGCTTCATAACAACGATCATATCGGAGATGCTCATCGCTTCCTCCTGGTCGTGCGTTACGAATACGGTGGTGATTTTGGTTTCCTTCTGGATACGGCGGATTTCCTCACGGGTTTGCAGACGAAGTCTTGCGTCAAGGTTCGAGAGGGGCTCGTCAAGAAGGAGAACGCGGGGCATCTTAACAAGCGCACGCGCGATAGCAACACGCTGCTGCTGACCGCCGGAGAGCTCGCTGGGCTTACGATCCATCAGGTTGTCGATCTGAACGAGTCTTGCCGCCTCATAAGCGCGCTCGAGCATTTCTTCCTTGGTAAGTCTGTCCGCACCGCGAAGGTTCTGGAGCGGGAAGAGAATGTTCTGCTTTACTGTCATGTGAGGGTAAAGCGCGTAGTTCTGGAATACCAGACCGACGCCACGGTTTTCGGGAGAGAGGTCGGTAACATCGTCATCTCCGAAGAAAATTTTTCCGCTCGTGGGCTCCTGAAGGCCAGAAATCATGTAGAGCGTGGTACTTTTTCCACAGCCCGAAGGACCAAGCAGACCGATCAGCTGTCCATCGGGAATTTCAAAAGTAAAGTCGTTGACCGCAACAACTTCTTCACCAGGCTTTTTGGAACGGCTGGGGAAGATTTTTGTGAGATTCTGCAATACAACTTTCATAAAAATCCCTTTCTATATGGTGATTAGATTTATAACAATCGAAACGGCGACGCCGTCAATTATTCTTTAGTAATCCTCGCGCTCTGCCAGCTCGCGTGCGCGTTCGCTCTTATAGCGAAGCATCTC
This sequence comes from Clostridia bacterium, assembly GCA_017508465.1. GTDB lineage: Bacteria > Bacillota > Clostridia > Oscillospirales > CAG-272 > UBA1740. The sequence continues at coordinate 1,766 of JAFVYW010000027.1, read as the reverse complement.
TTCTTCGCTCTCGAAAATCATCTGGCTCGCATAGTCGACTGCGACAGTATGGGCGAGAAGGTCGTGAATGGTGGCGTGCGTTTTCGTAGTGAAAATCAGAATCAACTGCAGAGCGAGCATGCCGACAAGCACCAGCGTGCCGACGATACCGAGCTCGCCGAAGAGTATCAGAAGCACAAGATACATAGGCACCATGGTCTCGATGGTGCATTTTCCGAGAATGGAGCGCACGAAGAGGGTAGTGGGTTTGAGCTTCACATAGTTTTCATGCATGACGCCGATAGCAAACACCTTGCGCCCGACCGACATGCCACCGCCCAGAACCAGAGGGATGATAAATTCGAGAACAAGATAGGTGAAGAGGACGGAGAGGGTGAGAATCAGGAACGAGAGGGAAATTATCATACCCCACGCGTGATTGGCTTCGGGATCCTTTTCGAATTCCTCTGTGGCGCTTGTGTACGCCTCTTTTTGTTCATCGGTGAGTTTTTCAAACTCGGTGTCCGAGAGGAGGAACTCATTTGCATATTCCTGCAAATTATATTTTTCAATAAAGAAGTCGCGACGCTCGTCGAGGGTGGTTTCGTACTTCGTATAGCCGAACATCCAGGAGAATGCACAGGCGAAACCGACGGCAAGAATCATGACGAGAATCATATCGAGAATGTAAGCGGAGACTCTTTTTAAGAGGCCCGCCTTTTGTAAATCAAGCATATCAGGAACCTTAATTCATTATTTATGAGAGGGCAAAAAAATAGGGTGGAAAACGCAACGAAATACAAAGTCCAACCATACATTTTTATTATTAAAAAGCGCATCCTCTCAAATTGCAATTATATTGTAACACATTTTCTAAAATAAATCAACCATTATTTTGCAAAAAAGTGACAGTTTTTTTCGTGTAATTTATACAAATATTCACTAAATTGGGAAAAAATGCCGAAAAAAGCCGATATCATGGTTCGCCCCTGGCGAAATGAAATCCACCAAAGGTGGATGAAAATACTTCGCCAAAGGCGAAACTTCACTTTTGCTTTAGCAAAAACTTCACTTGCGTAGCAAACTTCACTTTGACCATAGGTCAAAACTTCACTAACAAAACATGTCACTCTCCACAACTGTCATTCTGAACGAAGTGAAGAATCTCACTCGCCACCATCCGTCAATCCACCACCATCCGTCATTCTGAGCGGAGCGAAGAATCTCACTCGCCACAACTGTCATTCTGAACGAAGTGAAGAATCTCACTCGCCACCGAGGTGATGATAGCGCACAGATCCTTCGCTTCGCTCGAGGATGACACCTGGCGGTGTCGGGCGCAAGATGGCGTCGGCGCAAGATGGCGTTGGGCGAAAGATGGCGTTGGGGCAGATGGCATAGACGCTATCTGAAAATGTCAGGAAACAACCTCAATGATAGGTCTTCCCAATTGGGATTCGTTGAACCAATTAACTCGTCTTTCTTCTTCCGTAGTAAGCCTTTTAGCTTTTTTTCTCGCATGATTGCATCATTTATGTTGGCATATGTTTCGTAGTATACTAACTTATGAATATGGTATTTCTTTGTGAAACCTTCAAAAAGTTCAAACTTATGTTCATATATTCGCCGTTGAAGATTATTCGTTACTCCAATATAAATCACGGTATTGGTGCTATTTGCCAAAATGTAGACAAAAAACATGGTCTCCCTCCTAAATATATGCTTGCAGCGCCCAGATCCTTCGCTTCGCTCGAGGATGACACCTGGCGGTGTCGGGCGCAAGATGG
>JAFVYW010000026.1 GCA_017508465.1 Clostridia bacterium | reverse complement strand
GGAGGGATTGTTGCTCACTTCTCTTTCCTCTTTTTGTTCTCTCCGTAGCATTTCACAATCCCTCAGTCTCGCATTCGCTCGACAGCTCCCTTTACACAAGGGAGCCTTTGACACGATAAAGTTCTGCCCTTGCTTTTTATTGACTTTCTCTTTATCGGCAGAGCCTCTTTTGAACCACGCGACTATCGCGTGGTTTTCGTCTTACAAAAAACCGGATTGGCATTGACCAATCCGGTTTTTCATTTATTTCAGCAATTCGAGGTAAGCTTGCAACTGTGCTTCGGTCGGTTTATAATCCGGGTGTGAGCAACAGGGAATGTCCACCGAGCCGTCTGCCTTCGGGAAGGGAGATATAGTATCGTTTTCCCACTTCGCTCTCTCCTCCTCGTTGTGGAAGTCGGGAATGTCATAGGGGGCACCACCGTCAAGCATCGAACGGTGCGCGAGAATGGCAACCGAGGACATCGCCACCGCGGAATGCACATCGAAGGGGAAGGGCGGTTGTTTTCCTTCCTTTACACAATTTACAAAGATGCGCGCGATAACATAGTCACCGCCTGCATGACCGCTGGTCTTGACGACCTCGGGATTGATATCCTCTGCCCAGGCGGGTGTGTAGCACTGTACGCTCTCCTCGCCTTCGGGCGTTTCCCATTCGTTATAACGGAGCATAATCTTATCGAACATACCGCGAAGGTTCTCTACCTGTCCCTTCGTACCGCAAATACGATAGGCATTTCCGTGAGCGCCGAAGGCGGCACATCCTGTGAAACGGAAGATAGAACCATCGTCGTTCTGTGTCATCATCACTGCCGCACGGTCGCCTACGAAGGAAGCGCTCGGTGCATTCTCGGGACGAGGTGCAAACGCCGCCATCGCACAAACGCGCTTGGGAAGCGCACCCGTCGAATACATCAGCGGACCAAGAGAATGTGTGACATAATAGGTACGAGGAAGATAGTTTCTCCAATGTTGTGGATCGTAGTTGTATGTTTTCACAAATGCCGTGTCATAAGCATCGGCAGGATGGTTATATTCTCCTTCAGCATAAAGAAGTTGACCGAGCTTGCCTTCCTGACAAATGCGATGCATTTCCTGGTTGACACACATACCGGGATAGTTCTCCGCAAGCATAAAGATAGCGTCGCTACGCTCCGCCGCACGGATAAGGTCCACACCTTCTGCCATCGTACCATTGACGATGCACTCACAATAAACCGAGATACCACGCTCCAGCAGACGAATGGCAAACGGAGTATGCTCGTGGAAGTAATTCGCTACCACGCATGCATCCATCGGATGCTCAATGAATTTGTCAAAATCATCATAAAGAGCAACGCCTTCACCGACACGCTTTGCACCATATTGCAGACGCTCCGGAATGTTATCGCAAAGGGCTACAATCTCGCAGTCGAGCATGCGGAAATCTCTTGAGACATCAACGCCTCGACCTGCACCAAAGATGCCAACTTTAAGTTTTTTCATTTGTTTTTCTCCTTTTTATGCTCTTTTTGCAAATAATAGATTACATTTTAAGTGTTAATACGGCAGAACGAAGAGGACAATCAAACCGATAAATGCCACAGACACCGACACAATCTCGCGCAGTTTCGGTTTGTTCGGAGTGAGGAGGGCGCAGAGGGTGGAAACAATCATCACACCGCCCGTTACCATCGGGTACTGCACCGAGGCATCCACATGAAGAAGCGCAATCGTCAAACAATAGTTTGCGACCTTATTGATAGCACCGCTCGACGCGCTGACCAATGTACTCTTCAAGGTGAGAGGCGGTACGCCGTCGTCTTTATTCTTTTGAAAGAAAATCAAAAGGATGAGAGCGGAAAGCAGTCCTGTCCACAACGCCAAGGCAATCGAATAATCTCCCGGCGTTGCCGTATTGTCGGGAAGGCTGACGAAGATTTTACTGAACACACCCGACATACCGTTCAGAACGAAAATCGCAATATAATAGATGACGGCTTTTTTGTTGCCCTTTCCTTTTTCCACCGTAACGAGAAGTGCGACACAAATCAGAACAAAGCAGATGATTTTCGCTACCGTGATTTTTTCTCCGTAGAAGAAAATCCCCTGCCAGAACGGAAGCATCATTCCTCCGAGCATCATAAAGAGCGAGTAGAGAGAAAGGTTAATGCTACCGAGTGCCACAATACCGCAATAGGAAAGAACAATACTGTTGAGTGCGGCAAAAAAGGAAATCAACACCGCCCCGAAGGTGAAATGCACGCGAAACCCGTTGATAATCAACAACACCGCAAGTCCCGCGATGGCACTGAACAGCGAGCCTTGTAAACTGACTTTAAGACAGGATGCGCGCATCCTGCGATGTAAATCGTTAAGCAAAAAGGAACCGCCGAACATCAGGGTAGATAAAACAATCAGACCGTAGTACATATACGCCCCTCCTCTTCTTTGGATTTTCACTTCTATCATAGCACCCGATAAGCGATAAAACAATAGATTTTTTCCATATATTTATTGAAAAAAGTTAGTTTTCAGTTGAAAATTACCCTGATATATGGTATACTGTAAAAAACAAACCTAAAGGAAAAGACGATGAGAAGCAAAAATATATGTAAATTCCATTCGGCAGATACCATCGAGCCGTTGAACATCCGTTGCTTTGTCCGCGAAAGCAATCCCGACACGTTCAGAGTGCCCCGCATCCTGACCTCCAACCGCATCGCGCTCATCATTCAGGGCGATGGCGTCGCGCAGATTGACGGGGTTTCCTTCCCGATTTCGCGCGGGGTTCTGCTCTTCTGCTTTGAAGGAGAGAAAGTTTGTTTTCAGGAAAGAAAGGAACTGGAACTTTTATATATCGACTTTTATGGCACACGCGGCGAGGAATTGCTCCGTCGCTTTGATATCAGGAAAGTGTCCCGTCTGTTCCCCTCGTTCGACACATTGGAGCCATTCTGGCTCGACAGCCTTTCTCGCGCAGGAGAAGGAACGGTTGACCTCGCGGGCGAGAGTATGCTCTTATATACCTTTTCCCGTATGAAAAGTCCGAGTGGCGAGCATACCAAACTGCTCCGTCGCATTCTCGACATCACCGACCAATCCTTTTCCAACCCTACCCTCTCCCTTTCCTCGATAGCAGACGAGGTCGGCTACAATCCAAAATACCTCTCGCATCTTTTCAAAGAGAAAATGGGTATCGGTTACGCGCAATACCTGCGCAATATGCGTATCAAACACGCCATCACCCTTTTTGAAAGCGGAATTGACTCGGTGAAAAATGTAGCTTTTCTCTCGGGTTTTTCCGACTCGCTCTATTTTTCAACCGTTTTCAAATCGAAAATGGGTGTCTCCCCGGCAGAGTACAAACGAAAAAAATCTTAACCATCTCTTAACCGTTTTTAAGAATAATTCACTTTTTCCTTTCTTGACTTTTTCTTGTATTTTTGCTAAAATAAGGGTACAGAGGAAAGGCAAATACCACAAACCTCGCCCCTCTGTGAAAACAAAAAGGAGAATAAAAAATGAAAAAACTATTAGCTGTCATTATGATTTTATCCCTCTGTCTCCCCTTTGTTGCGTGCAAAACCCCAACACCCGAAGGCGAGCAGGGTGCCGCTGCTACCACTTACATCGGCATTGAAATCAACCCCTCTATTGAAATTACCGCAGATGAAAATGGCGTAGTATGCACCGTCTATGGTGCGAATGAAGACGGAGCCGTCCTTCTTTATGGTGAAGAAGAGGCTATCATCGGCAAGTCCTACGAGGAAGCCGTGGCGTATATCACCACCCTCGCACATGAACTTGGTTATCTCAAGGACGGTCAGGAAGTCAAGACCACCGTTTCTTCCGATGACGAGAATACAGACGAACAAATCCGTGAAAAACTTCACACGGCGATTGAAGGCGCTGCCACCAAGCTTGGCGTTACTGTTACTACCGTCGAAACTGTCGCGCGTGAAATTCTTCGCGGTCTCGAAGAACTCAAAGCACAATATCCTGACAATGCGAAAATTCAGGCCCTCACCCCAGGCAAATATAAAATGGTTCTCTCCGCCTCCGAAAATGGCGAAATCACCATCGAAGCCGCTGTTGAGCTTGACAACGAAGCGCTTATCCAGAAAATCAACGATGTTCATGCCAAGGTTGCGAGCGCCGCAACCACCGCATACAAGCACGCCAGAGCAAAGGCCGAAATGGCATATGAGCTCGCTCTTGGTGTCCTCCTTGACGGCGTATACACCGGCATTTATGTAGATCGTGCCACCACCGATCCCGTAAAGGCTGTCAACACCTTCCATTATGGTGCGGTATATCAGGCTTATAAGACCTCCGCGCGTACCCTTTGCGCGATCGAGGACATCCTCGAGGTTGCCGCAGAAGTACAGAGTTATGAAGTTTCCTCCGATATCGTAAATGCGATTGCCGATGAACTCGGCGTTGAAGATGTTTCCGTATTCGCAGACGAGGACGGCGCGATCACGCTTGCTTCCGTCATCAAAGCGACCGATAACATCCTTGACCAGAACGACTTCTCCGATGAGATTGAAGATAAAGTCGAGGATATGATTGAGGAAGCAGAGACCGCAGCGCATCTTTACACGCTCAGCATGGCGCAATACAAGACTGACCTTGCCGCCCTGAAACTGCAGATTGAAACCTCTGTCGCAAACATCAAGCTCGCCTCCACTCCCTACCAGATGTTCATGACCAGCGACGCCAAGGCAAAATATGAAGAGTGCCTCGCTTACCTTGAAGAGACCGTTGAGAAAATTCATCTTCTGACCGAGGGCGCGCTCTCCGCAGAGGAATTTGACGCTATGGTTGACGAAGCAGAAGAGAGAGCAGAAGCTATGCTCGAAGTCATTGAAAATGACCTCTCCGAGGAGGAAAAGGCAAAGGTAGAAGAAAAGAAAGCCGAAATCCAGGGCAAAATGGAAGAACTCCACAAAGAATTTACCGATCGTCTTGACGCGGCAGAAAAGCAGGCAAGAGAAGAGCTTGCCCGCCGCCACGAAGAGCGCAAAAACCAAAGCAAATAATTCTTATGTGACAAATAATCACATAAATTAAAACACTATCCTTCGGCGTGTCACACCAAAGGACAGTCTAAAGAATACGGCATATCTCGGAAGGGATATGCCGTATTTGTTTTTACACCTATGGCGAAATGAAATCCTGCTATGCAGGGTTTGGCGTCGGGCGCAAATCAACGGCGGGAGTAAACCCCCGCCCTACGATTATGAAATCCGTCGGGAACGGATGAAATCCTGCTATGCAGGGTTTGGTGTCGGGCGCAGAATGGCGGCGTTGGCGCATACCGCAAAATGCAGTAAGAAAACAAAGTCTCCCAAAGGGAGCCAAAGGGTACGATTGCATTTTCTACCAACCGTCATTCTGAGCGAAGCGAAGAATCTCACTCGCCACCGAGGTGATGATAGCGCCCAGATCCTTCGCTTCGCTCGAGGATGACACCGAAGGTTTTTTGCTTATGCAAAAAGCGATATGTCTCCTTCGGAGACGCGATATGCTTGCTGTGCAAGCGCGATATTTTTTGCTTATGCAAAAAGTGATATGCTCGCTACGCGAGCGTGGAAAAATGTTTACGGTGTCGGGCGCAGGGGTTCGCCTATGGTGAAATGAAATCCACCAAAGGTGGATGAAATCACTCCGTGATGAAATCCGTCGGGGACGGATGAAATCCTGCTATGCAGGGTTTGGTGTAGGGCGCATACCGCAAAATGCGGTAAAAGAAACAAAGCGCGTATGTTTCTCTTTTTCTATTTACTTTTTTCGCTTTTTGTGATATAATTTATACAGAAAAGAAACGGTAGATATGAAATGTCACAAAACGAAAAAGCTTTCCTCTACGAAACCCATCTCCACACCTCGCCTATCAGCAAGTGTGGCAGATATTCTGTGCGCGACAACCTACTTTTTTACAAAAGCATGGGCTATGCAGGCGTGTTCATCACCAACCACTTTATTGACGGCAACTTTGGCGGCGACCGTTCGCTCCCCGTCGAAGAGCAAATTGAATTTTACTTCTCGGAGGCGGAAGAGGCGACGCGCCTTGGCGAAGAGATTGGCATCGATGTCTTTTACGGCATTGAAAGCTCCTATCATGGCACCGACTTTCTGATTTTCGGACTGAACAAGGAGTATTTCCTCTCCCATATGGAACTGTTCGAGAGGAAACGTTCCGACTTCCTCGCGGCGCTCCGCGAGGCAGGCGCATTCATTGTACAAGCGCACCCTTATCGTGAGGCAAATTATATCGACCATATCCGTCTGTTTCCCCGCCACATCGAAGCGGTCGAGGTTATCAACTCCTCGAACCCTGCCCCCTTTATGAACGACCTCGCACGCATCTATGCCGAAACCTACGGACTTCTCCAGACGGCAGGCTCTGACAACCATTTTGCTGGGGAATACTGCCACGATTTTGGCGCGATGACCTTTTCGCACCGCCTCGAAAGTGTCGAGGACTTCATCGCCTCGATGCGCCGTGGCGAAGGCAATGTCTGTGTCATCCCCAACAAAAATCAAAAAGAAATGTAATATCCCATCAGGTATGCACATTTTTGCATATTTTTTGACAAAAATCGTATAGAATTGTCCCTTTGTTTCTGTTACAATGGAGATGATAAAACAAATCACAGGAGCATACTATGAGTACACTTACTTTTGATTTCTCCACTCTCGTTCGCCCGATGAAGCCGATGCAAGCGGTCAACAACGGCCCCGCAGGTTCAAAAGTACGCGGTGTCAAGGGCAACTTTGATGCCTATCAGGCGGCTCGCATCCCCTATGCACGCAACCACGATGCCTCTTTCTTCTCTGGTTACGGCGGAGAGCATACCGTCGATGTTCATCGTATTTTCAAAAACTTTGATGCCGATGAAAACGATCCGAAGTCCTATACCTTTGGACCTACCGACGCCTATGTGCAGAATACCATTGAGGCAGGCACCAAGGTCTTTTACCGCCTCGGCGCATCCATTGAACACGGGTTCAAACAGGGCACCTATCCCCCTGCCGACTTCGCCAAATGGGCGCGCATCTGCGAGCATATCATTCTTCACTACAACGAAGGATGGGCAAACGGTTTCCACTTCGGCATTGAATACTGGGAGATCTGGAACGAGCCGGATTGTCGCAACCGTGACGGTGCCAACCCCTGCTGGCAGGGCACGGACGAGGAATTTAAAGAACTCTTCCGTATCACCTTCGCACACCTGAAGGAGCGTTTTCCCAACCTTAAAATCGGTGGTCCTGCGATCTGCTCGCTCTGGTCCGGCAGAGCGGATGCCCTCGTACCTGTTTACGATGCGGACGAAATTGCCCCCGACTTCTTTTCTTATCACTGGTACGGTGCGCGTGTAGAGGATTATATCGAAACGCTCAAAGAGGGCAGAAGAATTGCCGATCACCATTTTGGTAAGCAGTGCGAGACCATACTGAACGAATACAACTACATTCGCGGTTGGTCGGGTGACAACTGGACATACTCCCTCGCCTCTGAAAAAGGGCTGAAAGGCGCGTCCCTGAATGCCGCCCTGATGGCAGTTTCGCAGACATCGGGACTTCTCGATATGCTGATGTACTACGATGCCCGTCCCTGTGGAATGAACGGTATGTTCTCCTATGAGTATGAGACACTCAAAACTTATTACACCATCTACGCCTTCTCGGATCTCTACGAACTCGGCACACAGATTGCTTCCACATCGGAAAATGGCATCTGGACCGTTGGTGCGACCGATGGCAAGGGCAACGGCGCCGTCCTCGTCACACACTACAACGATGATGACAAAACCGCTCCCCAGGATGTCAAACTCACCTTCGAAGGCTTTGGTTATAAGGTCAAAGCGACCTACTACCTCATCGACGAGAACCACGACCTCACGCCTATGCGCGAGGAAATCTTCACCGCCGAGACCTTCTCCTCCTTCCTGAAACTTCCCCTCTTCACCACCTATCTTATCAAATTCGAAAAGATGGATGTATAATTCTTTCAAAAAACAAAAAAAGTTATCTCGGAATGTTTCGAGATAACTTTTTTTATTGAGGCGCAGTTGATTTGAGGGGGAAAATGCTTTTGCTCCGTCCCGAAGGCGTATTTTCATACGGTAAGTGGGCGAAACTGACGATTTTAACCAAATCTACAAGCCTTTGAGGCGCAGTAGATTTAAATATACAAAGTCTCAATCGATATCAATCATTATACCATTAACCTCTACCGCCCCTTCAGCGCGGATCATAACATACTTAACACCACCAATTTCCTGGGTAGTGACAAGGTCGCGATGCTCTGCATCCACTTTGATTTGCACCGCGGGGGTGGAGACTTCAAATTTGCCCTTTTTCAGAAGGTTTCTCGGATGGAGCATGGCGCCGACACCGAAGCTTTCGTCAAACACCTCTTCCAGCCTTTCAAGCCGTTCCTCCTCCACACCAAAATCGGACAGAGCGCTGCGTACCGTCTCCTTGCCAATCACAAGAGGCTCTGGATCGCGCGACTCCTTGTGCGCCTCCACCATCGCGTCGATTTGCGTATACACGGCGCGCACCGCATCATAACTGCACTCTTCGCCGAGCGCCTCACGCAGACAATCCCCGAAGGTTGCCGTCTGCACTGTAGGTGCCATTTTCGGCGTTTTGCCGAACACGCGTGATACAAAATCGGGGTAGTTTTCACCAAGATTTCTTGTATAGAACAGAGCGTCATAAATGTTCGTCTTACGGTCATCGAAGGTGGGGAACATAAAGCCAAGTTCAGGCGAAGAAAGAATCAGCGACGGGCTAATCAGGCGGAACAATTTATCCGCCTCGCCAAAGGAAAGTGCTTCCGCAAGATTCTTGACAGGACAGACCGCGCACACCATATAATGGAACACTTCTTCACTTCCTGCGCTCTCGCCATCACTGCTTTTTGTAAAGACATCGTAGCTATCAACCGCCAGCAAAATCACATAATTTCCTTCAAATTGTAAACTTTCAGTTACTTTTTCATAGAATTTTGCGAGCAAATCATTATCCGAGAGCCTTGTTTTCACAAGCCCCATCAAGAGCGCATGTTCTTCACTTTCGGTGGTGTCTCTGGTGGAAAATGCGATATCGGTAAGGCTTGTACCGACAGCACCCGATAAGGTCTTTTTCAAGGTCGCGAGCAGCTTATCCCCGACGATGCTGTCCCCCATCGCAATCGGCTGTGCGATATGCGCCAAAATCTGCTTATTTTCATTCACGAAGCAACCGACCACCCGTGAGATATTTCCCTTTTCGGGACGGAAGCGTCTTTTGATTTCCCGTATTTCTCTTTCTGTCATGACATATTCTCCTTAAAAGATACTCGCTTTGATACCCTATTGTACCACAAAAGAAGTGAAAAAGCAACTCTTTTGTGCGAAAAAACGGCAGGCGCTCGCGCACCCGCCGTTTTGTTGTTTTTGCAGGAATTATTCCTCGTCAAAAATTACTTTTGTGCCAATGAATGCGAGAATGGCATCCACGGACATATTCTCCTTGTTTTCAATGAATGCCGGCACCGTGGTGTCATATGCGTCCATGATTTCGGAGAGTTCACCGTCAGACAGTTTTACGGAGATGGTAATCTTATTTGCAGACTTGACATCCGAGATAAGGTCATCATAGTATTCTTCTTGCGCGAAGAACATAGGAACCTGAACGGCGTGCGCCGTATAGGTTTGTGTTGCCGCATCATAGGAGTAGAAATACTGTGTTCTGAACTCGATATCAAACCTTCTGGATGCCGCCTTAAGACCACCAAGGAGACCAACCAGCTTGTTTGCCCAGGCGGTAGACGAACCATTGATATAGAATGCCGCATTTTCCGTATCGGTCGCAGGACGATACTTAATCGAGGTAATGCCCGAGATATCCTCCAGGTTAAACCACAGGGTGTTATAGGTGATTGCCGAGAGCGTTTCCTGTACCTCGTAGCCGATCATTTTACCTGTTGTAACATCATAAACCTCGCAGATATAACCTGTAAAGCCGACGAAGGCGTCTGCCTTGTTACCAACCGCATATGCATAGTCCTCGCCAATATAGAAGTCTGCCGCGCTCGCGATTTCCACGGATTTGACAGTCAGATATTCATTAATATGACCTTCGACATTACCCTCACTGTCTCTTGCCACCTCAAAAAATGCGCGGCGAACGCCAAGGTAGCGGATGCCGAACTCATAGGAGTTTTCACGAATTACATAAGCGAGAGCATTAGCGTCGCCAATCTGTACGCGGACGGTTTTGTCCTTTGTCGCGACATCCATGTGCATCGCGATCTGTACGGTCTGTGTGCCGAGAACGGGGATATCTGCCGTATAATCCAATACATAATAGATGGTTGAGCCGTCAAAGTTTACGGTGATGGAATAAATACCGCTGGCAAAATTGTGGTGTGCGGTATCGGCAGGGTTCTTGTCGATGTAGTTATTGAAGGTCGCAAGAGAGGTCGAAACCAAGCCCTCAACAACGCTCAAGACATTGAAGAAGGTCTGGGATTGGTTCAGGTTATCCACGATCATATGCCATTGTTCACCGAAACCACCGAAGGTGATGTCGCTGACATTGACAAAGCTTGAATAATCGTCTACCAGATCCTCGGGGTTCACAAGGTTGTCACTATACTGATACAGAAGCGTTTCGGGAATGTACGAATAAGGATTGAATTCATAGCCTGAAAGAAGCTCTTCGAGAAGCGCGCTGATATCTACAACTTCGTTGTAAATTGCGTAGATGGTTTTGTTTGCCACGACAGGAGCCGTAAAATCAACTTCGACGAAGGCGTCCGCCTTGCTGCTCCAGCCCATGAATTTATGTCCGTCAAAGAGGGGCTTTTCTGTGGGCATCTCTACGGTCTGTCCGTATTCGACGGTCACAGGCGCAATTTCCGCTTCACCGCCCTGCAAATCAAAAGTAACCGTATACTTCTGCTTTACCTGGGATACAACAGCATAGTAGGTGGCATCGGCGTTTGCCTTTGGAATGCTTGTGAGAACTTCGCCGCCTTCCGTAGCACTCCATCCCTCAACGGTATAGTCCCACTCTGCCGTATCGGCTTTTTCATATGTATAAGCAGGCGTCTGACCTTCTGTGACTTCTTCACTCTTCAGGGTTGTACCGTCCTCTGCCTTCCAGGTGATGGTGTACTTCACGGGAGGTGTTTCGGTGTTGCCACCTTCTGTTGTTGGAGGCGTTTCGGTGTTGCCGCCTTCTGTCGTTGGAGGTGTTTCAGGTGTTTCGTCATTTCCACAAGATACAAATACACAAAGTGTAATTGCCAAAGCAAGCATTAAAAGAAATAATTTTTTCATTTTTTCTCTCCTTCTAATCAATATTCTGAAGGATCGCGGATATAGGAAATAAGGTTGATGGGATAGGAGATCGGAGAAATAATCGCCGCGATGATGACACCGAGCACGGCAAATACTACGCCGGCAAGGAAACCAATAATGGCGAAAAGAATCTTCATACCAATAAGCCAGAGGAAGCCATCCAGGCTGAATTCCCAGATCAAGCCGGGGAATGCAATACTTCTGGTTGCCATCCAGACAATCACCTCACGCACGGCAGATTCCGCAAGAGTCAGCGACGCGCCGAAGCAATAGGCAAAAATTGCGCCGACAATAGCAAAGAGAAGGTTTTCCTTAAAGGTTGCGATAAAGACCACAACGGCAAAAACGATACCGAGAGCCAGGCCCCACCATACGCGGGGAATGGGGTAAGAGCCCTTTGTACTTTTCTGCGCGCTCGGCGCCTGCTCTGCCACTTGCGGCTGTTGAGTATTATCATTCATAAATAAGACACTCCTTTTGTTTTTATTTGTTTTTATTAGTTTAGCACAGAAAAACCCTTTTGTCAACTCTTTTGAGTTAAGTTTTCTTGTGATAATTTGTTACAATAAAGAAAAAAGGGAGGAGATACTGCATGAGAATTGGCGAAGCGGCAAAACTGCGCATTCTAGAGCTTTGTAAAGAAAGGCGCATCACAGTCAACAGGCTTTCCACCATTTGTGGCATTACGCAATCCACTCTTAACAACATTGTGAGCGGTCGCAATCAGAGCATTACCCTTTCTACTCTTCAGAAAATCTGTGACGGTCTTGATATTTCCATTCTTGATTTCTTTCAGAGCGATTTGTTTTGCGTGATAGAGCAGGAAATAAAATAAAAAAGGCGGTTGCGCCTTACTTTTGAGGTAAGGGCAACCGCTTTTTTAGAACTATTCTTTTTTTTGAATATTACTTCATCTCAACAAAGTTTTCACAACCTGCGGGCAGTTCAACCGAAACGCCTCCATACTGTGTGAATTCACAGGATGCGGTAACATCTACTGTGGCAGTAACGCCGCTGATTACCATTGTCATCGCAAAGGTAATATCATATGTGGAAATCAGGTCATCCTTTACATTGATCTTTACCACAGCATCGGATATCTGAACCTTAACATCAGCTGTGGAAAGGTTTTCGGTTACCGTCTTGAGCAATTCCTCATAGATATCGTTGAATACATCGTCCGGAATTTCAATGGTAACACTGTTTGTTCCATCCTCTTCCTTTACCACTTCTATGCCTTCAAAGAGGTCATCGGGCAAATCCTTGATAATGGAATCCATCTGATTGATTTCATCCGCATCTTCTGTGATTTTCTGCTTGTAATTGCCGTCAGAGCTTACCATATATACCCACTCTTTGTCGCTGTACGAGGTCATACGAATCTTGCTGCCAAGGAGTTCCATTTCAAGGTCCACCTGGGTTTTGACATCATCTCCGGTAGCGTTCTGTACCTTCATATTCGAGATCATGTTTACTTCCATTTCTTGACCGGACATCTTCATTGACATCAGAATTTTCATTTTACCGGCATAGTCATCCAGTTCATTGGTCTTTGCCACTGCCTTGGTTACCATTTCCTCCGGGGTTTGCGAGCAAGCCGTCAGAGAAAGCGCAACGCCGACAAGCATACAAAGTGCGAGGACAAGAGAAACGATTCTTTTCATATTGTTTATCTCCTTGATTGAATTTTGTCGATACGGATTACGCATTCGACTATCTATATTTTACCACATTCTTTTTTCATGTCAACACCTTTTTCCAATCCTTCCTCTTCTTTTCTCTTATCTGAAAAAGCGTTTTGTCCGCTTCTCTTTTTGCCTCATACTTTCCTCATTCTTTATATTTTTTTCATCATTCATGACTTTTTTTCAAAAAGGGCTTGACAAATGCGTCCTTTTGTGGTAAAATCTTTTTCGCTTGTAAAGCAATAGCGGAATTGTGTAAAGGTAGCACAGCAGACTCTGACTCTGTATGTCTGGGTTCGAATC
>JAFVYW010000025.1 GCA_017508465.1 Clostridia bacterium | reverse complement strand
TGTATCAACACAAAAAGCAGACTTAGGCCTTATCTCCTAAACTTATTTGCCACAATTATGTATAGTGTATATAATATCATACGTGGGATAATAGCTATCTGTTGTCTTGTCAATTATTTCTAAAACTTCTGAATTTTCCGGCAAAAAATCATAAATATTTTTCTTTTCCTTCCAATCCGAATCCGACCTGATAGACTTCCGATATATGTTCTCTTTAGCGCAAGCACAATCATTTTGAGAAGCGCAAGCGCAATCATTTTGAGAAGCGCAAGCACTAACGCAAAGCAAAACACAAACCATCATAATCGATACTATTATTTTTTTCATATTCAGCTCCTGTTTTTAAATAAGAAATTAGAAATTGGCTTGAAGTCTATTTGTTTTGTGAACATTAATTGAGTGAGGAGTTTTCAACAAAACAACTCCTACATTTTTATCGCTATTGTCTACTATTTTTTAATTATACGATCATTAATAAAAAACGATGGATTTAAAGCAAGATAAAAGAACGACCAAAACCGATACCCTTTCGGGTTCGATTTTGGTTATTCATGGTGGAACCGACGGGAATTGAACCCGTGTCCAAAAGCCTCTTGATATGACCTTCTCCGTGGGCAGTCTTGCCGTTTAAGATTCCCCTTGGTGAGCGCCGACAGACAGGCTCTCCCTTGGGTAGCCCTTTAATGCATGACCGATGCAAGAGCGAACTCTCGGTTCATGTTCACTACTGATTTGACGCACGGCGGGGGTCGTAGTCCTCCCTCGCGGTACGGGCGGCATTAGTGCCGCGTCACAGCTTACGCTGCAAGAGCAACAGTATTGTTGTCGTTTATTTTTTAAGTTGGACAGTTTAACGGGATTACCCAGCCCGCCACGCTTATCATACCTCAAAACCCCTGTCGAAACCTTTGCACCCCCATAGGTGCTGGGATAGAAGTTATTATCGGAAGAATAATCCTCCGTATACAGTATAGCATGAAAATGCCTTTTTGTCAACTCCCCGTTTTTGCTTTTCTCAAAAAAGATTATGACAAATGCTTACATTTTTGTCAATTTTCTCGTCATTTTCTACAAATTAATAAAAATGTCACAAAGTTTTGCCTGATTTTTGCACAAAAATCTTGACACGGGTATCAAAATAAAGTATAATATACGGTGGAATAAAATGTACATTACCGGAGGTTTTTATGAGACTTATCAAAAATATCAACGAGGGTTGGTTGTTCTATCAGGACACCCCTACTCTTGAAGCATTGGAAGGCAAAACGGGGGTTGCGGTTAATCTTCCTCACTCCTGGAATGCTGTTGACGGTCAGGATGGTGGCGCAGACTACTTCCGTGGCACATGCCTTTATGTCAAGGAATTTGATCGCGACTATCTTCCCGAGGGCGAATGCCAGTATATCGAAATCCGCGGAGCGAACTCCTCGGCGGATGTATACCTCAACGGCAAGCACCTGACGCACCACGATGGCGGTTACTCGACCTTCCGTGTTGACCTTGCTCCTTATGTGGAAGACAAGAATACGCTTGTAATTGCGGTGGACAACGCTGAAAACGACAGAGTTTATCCTCAATTCGCAGACTTTACTTTCTACGGTGGTCTTTACCGTGATGTCAATATTATCTCTGTACCCAAGACGCATTTTGACCTGGATTGCCACGGTGGTCATGGTCTGAAAATCACACCTCACCTTGAGGGTGACGATGCGACGGTAGAAATCGAAGTCTATGTCAAGAACATTGAAGAAAATGACAAGGTGGTTTACACCGTATTTGCACAGGATGGCACCGAGGTTGCCAAGCTCGAAAACGAAGCGCTTCTCTCGGATATCGTGATCCCGAATGTTCACCGTTGGCACGGCAGACGCGATCCTTATCTCTACACCGCAAAGGTAGAAATTTTCCGTGACGGCGCACTTGTTGACGAAGTATCGTCCACCTTTGGTTGCCGTACCTTTGAGGTAGACCCCAATCGTGGTTTCATTCTCAATGGTGAAGAATATCCCCTTCGTGGCGTTTCCCGTCACCAGGACAGATGGGGCATTGGTAACGCGCTTCTTCCCTGTCATCATGAAGAGGACATTGGTTACATTATGGAAGTCGGCGCGACGACCATTCGTCTTGCGCACTACCAGCATGACCAGTATTTCTACGATCTGTGTGATAAGAACGGTCTTGTTATCTGGGCAGAAATTCCCTACATCTCGAAGCATATGCCTACCGCGCGTGAGAACACCATCTCGCAGATGAAGGAACTGATTACACAGAACTATAACCACGCGTCGATCGTCGTCTGGGGACTTTCCAACGAGATTACAATGTCGGGCGCGAAGGACCCTGACCTTCTGGAAAACCATCGTATCCTGAACGATCTTGTTCACGAGATGGATAAAACAAGACTTACGACCATGGCGTGCGTTTCTATGTGCGATATGGACGAAGAATATGTGCATATTCCCGATACCGTTTCCTACAACCACTATTTCGGTTGGTACGGCGGTAACACCACAATGAACGGTCCTTGGTTCGATGAATTCCATGCGAAGTATCCGAACCAACCTATCGGTTGTTCCGAATATGGTTGCGAAGCGCTCAACTGGCACACCTCGCATCCTACGCAGGGCGACTACACCGAGGAATATCAGGCATTCTATCATGAAGAGCTTATCAAGCAGTTCAAGGCGCGTCCTTATCTTTGGGCAACGCATGTATGGAATATGTTTGACTTCGGCGCTGACGCTCGTGCAGAGGGCGGCGAAAACGGACAGAACCACAAGGGTCTGATGACCTTCGACCGTTCTTACAAGAAGGACGCTTTCTATGCATACAAGGCATGGCTCTCCGACGAACCCTTCGTTCACCTTTGCGGTAAACGCTATGTGGATCGTGTGGAAGAGGTTACCCGTGTCACCGTTTACTCGAACCTTCCCGAAGTAGAACTCTTTGTCAACGGCGAGAGCCTTGGCAAGCAGACGGGCGATATGTTCTTCTACTTTGATGTTCCTAATGTGGGCGAAAGCACTATCGTTGCTGTCGCAGGCGAGCATCGCGATGAGGGTGTCATCCGCAAGGTTGAGACCATGAATGAGGACTATATCCTGAGAGAAAAGGGTGCGGTTCTCAACTGGTTTGATATCGACGCTCCCGAAGGCAGACTTTCCCTGAACTCCACCTTTGACGAAATTCTCGCGACCTTCCGTGGCAAACTCTTCGGTATCGGCCTTCTTATGATGGTCAAGAAGAAGATGAAACAGAACGAGAAGCCCTCGGAGGATGGCAAGAAGAAGGGCGGAATGGAAATGCCTGTCGGTGGTGGCATTATGAAGATGCTCGGTGGCTTCACTGTTCTTCGTATGACGAGCCTTATCGGCATGGTGAACATTTCCTTCACGAAGGAAGAGCTTCTTAAGATGAATAAGAAACTCAACAGAATCCGCGCGAAGAAAAAGTGAGGTTAAGCTTTATGAATATGAAACTTTCTTTCCGTTGGTACGGCGAGGGAGATCCTGTCTCTCTTGAATATATTTCTCAAATTCCCGGTATGCGCTCGATCGTTTCGGCGGTCTATGATGTCAAACCCGGTGAGGTCTGGGGCGAAGAGAGCCTTCAGAAAATGAAAGAGGCGTGCGAGAGCCACGGTCTTGTATTTGATGTTGTTGAATCTATTCCCGTACACGAGGACATCAAGCTCGGTCGCGGTGATGTGGATCATCTGCTCGATGTTTACTGCGAGAATATCCGCCGTTGCGCAAAGTACGGTGTCAAGTGTGTGACTTACAACTTTATGCCTGTCTTTGACTGGACGCGTACACAGCTCGACAAGGTAGCACCCGATGGTTCGACGAGCCTTGTTATGTACTGGGACCAGATGCGCGGTTTGGATCCGCTGAAGGATGACATTCACCTTCCCGGTTGGGACTCTTCCTATACGCAGGATGAAGTACGCGAGCTTATCGGGGCGTATGGAAAAATTGGCGAAGAAGGTCTGTGGGCAAACCTTGAGAAATTCCTCAAGAAAGTCATTCCTGTCGCAGAAGAATGTGGCGTGAGAATGGCAATTCACCCCGACGATCCGCCCTACCCCATCTTTGGTCTTCCCCGCATTATCACATGCGAAGAAAACCTCGACCGTTTCCTCTCTATCGTGGATAGCCCTGCGAACAGCCTTTGCCTTTGCATCGGCTCGCTTGGTTGTGCGAAGTCGAATGACATCGTTGCTATGGTAGAAAAGTATGCGAAGATGGACAGAATCGCGTTCATGCACATGAGAAATGTCAAGATTATGGAGGACGGTTCTTTCGAGGAGAGAGCGCACCTTTCTTCCTGCGGTTCTCTTGACATGTATGAGGTTGTCCGTGTGCTTGTAGAAGCAGGCTTTGACGGTTATGTCCGTCCCGACCATGGTCGTATGATCTGGGGCGAGACTGGCAAACCTGGTTACGGTCTCTTCGACCGCGCCCTCGGCGCGACCTACATCAACGGCTTGTTTGAAGCTGCTGAAAAGGCGTATGCAAAGAAATAATGAATAAAAAAGGAAAAGGGGCTGCTTCATTTAGGCATAACCGAACGAAAAACGACAGAGGTACAATCAAATTGCCTCTGTCGTTTACAGATTAAGAGGAAACTAAGGTCAAAACCTACGGTTTTCTCTTTTTTTATTTAGGTTTTTCGTTCTA
>JAFVYW010000001.1 GCA_017508465.1 Clostridia bacterium | reverse complement strand
GCGTATATACATACGGCAAGTGAGCAAACGGAGATAGAACGAAAAACCTAAATAAAAAAAGAGAAAACCGTAGGTTTTGACCTTAGTTTCCTCTTAATCTGTAAACGACAGAGGCAATTTGATTGTACCTCTGTCGTTTTTTGTTCGGTTATGCCTAAATGAAGCAGCCCCTTTTTGTTTTATGAAAAACCGAATGCGTATTCGACGCCACAGAAGAGAAGTGCGAGCATCATTTTTGCTTGAGGCACAAAGTAGTCCACCTCGACAGCGCAACCCATAAACCCATATTCTGACATATAGGCAAACATCCGCTTCAGACCCGCGAGTGACATCGCGCTTACGCGTCTTTGCTCGCGTTTTCCGCTCGCGTAGCGTGTGTAGTCAAAGTATACCTCATCGTCTGAATGGTGGTATTCCTTTTTTGTCTGATACGCAATCTCGCGCATGCGTTGTTTGGATATCACCATCTCATTGTCGAGCGCATAGGTCGGCAATCCCAAAAAGGTTTTCTGCGTTTCATAAAATTCCGACGCATGTTGTATTTTTTGCTCATTATCATAGTCGCCCTTTTCGATCAGATAAGAGGGCAGAATGATGTTGGCGTCTGCAAAATCGCCAAATTCGCCAAGCCCGTTACATTCGCAGAACAAAATGAGGTCCGACCCCAGCATCTGTTTTCTTAATTGAAGCAAAAAGGCATCTTTTTCGCGTCGCGAAGGAAGAGAAAAAATGTCAGGCGGCATGACAATACCATAAAATCCAAATCGCAAAGAAAGGTCAATCATCCGCCTAATCAAGGCTTCCTTTGTTGCCTGGCTTTGATAGAAGCATTCCTTTATCTCCCTTCCTGCGATGCGTAAGAGGGGAATTTTCTTTTCTCTTCTGACCAGCCTGACACCTTCGCTATGCTCGTCTTTATACTGTATCTCCTCGCCGTTGGATATTGCACCATCAAAGACAAAATAAGAAAGATAGGGAAGCGCTTCACGGATGGCTTCGATGGGAGTTTCCTGACGGACAAAACCGAGGCTTGACGCCGTTCCGTATTCAGCGCTTCCGTATTTTATTGCGAGCGACATAGAAGGACGCAGGGCGTCTGTGCCGTGTAGCTCGGGATTGTAGCGGAGCAGGTCACTTTTTTTCACAGAGAAACGCTCGGCAATCTCTCCGAGCGTCTCCGTGCCGCGCACCGTATAGCTTCGGCTTGGCATACAAATCAGCAGCTCCTCTCCTGCCATCAGAGCATCTGGTCGTACAAGTCCGTTGTTTTCAATGATTTTGACAGGGGATGTCTGATAATTCCGTGCGATATGGAATACTGTTTGCCCCCGTTTGACTGTATGAATCTGCATAAGCTTTCCTTTCCAAAAATCTTTTACCATTATATAATATATGATATGAAAGAAATCGTCGAATGTTGACATGCAAAAAAACTTTCGCATGCCTTGACAAAGATTTTTGTTTGTGGTACAATAATGAAAAAAAGAAAGGGGAAGCATCGTGCAGCTTGAGAACTCCCATATTATCGAAGAGAGCCTGGAGAAGCATGGCATCTTTGCCTCCCGTACCCGTGGCACGAGTATGTGGCCTGTCTTTCGCACCCATCGTGACACCGTCTATATTGTAAAGCCTGAAGGAAGGCTTCGCCCGCGTGATATTGCCCTGTACACCTCACCCGACGGACGCTATATTATGCACCGCGTTATCCGCGTGAAGAAGGATGAGTATATCATCCGTGGTGATAACACCTATATCACCGAGCATGTCCCCCACGATCGCGTAATCGGTATTCTTATGGAGTTTGACCGCAAAGGCAAGCATCACACGACAAAAGATTTTTCTTTCCGACTTTACAGTGCTATCTGGGTATTCCTTTATCCTCTTCGTTTTATCCTCTATCACACCGCACGATTCCTCTGGCATCTCATAAAGCCGATTGTAAAAAGGAAGAAATGAAAGGCGCTCAATAAATGATTCAGCTTTTTTCTCGTCGCGAATGTTTTTTTGACGATACACTTATCGATAACGAATGCACCACTGCGGAGTTTCTCGTGCATTCTCCTGTGCGTCGCGAGGTGGTTATGACCTGCGATGCTCCATGGGAAGGAAATGGCAGCGACTTTTTTAATATGTTCTACGATGATGGTAAATGGCGCATGTATTATCTGGGCTGGGAGTTTTTTAATCCTGCTGGCATCCGCGCATGCTACGCCGAGAGTGTGGACGGCATACACTGGACAAAGCCGAGCCTCGGTATCTGCGAGTGGGAAGGCTCTTATGATAACAATATCATCATAGATCCGACCATCGTTCCTCATCTGGATAACTTTATGGTTTTCCGCGACGATAATCCCGCATGCCCCCCTGAAAAGAAGTACAAGGCAATTCTCATGTATAAAAAGTTCAACCTCTGGTGTTTTTATTCTCATGATGGATTGCACTTCGAAAAAGGAAATGTCATCACATCCATGACAGGAAAATACGATTCCTTGAATGTTGCATTCTGGGACAGCACGGCGAAAAAGTATCGCCTCTATTTCCGAGGTGCTCACAACGCCTCTACCAAAGAACTTGTTCTTGAATTTAAGGAGGGTGACATACGCGATATTCGCTATATGGAATCCGATGATTTTGAACATTGGACGGAGCCGCGCATGCTTGATTTTGGCGAGAGCGATGACATTGAGCTTTATACAAATGTTGTTTCTCCGTATTATCGCGCGCCTCATATCCTGGTTGGCTTCCCCACACGATATGTTTATCGCAAGGGATGGACATCGAATTACGATGAACTTTGTGGCAGGGAAGAAAGAAAAAAACGCTACGAAAAGAACGCTCGTTATGGTCTCGTTGTCACAGATTGTGTGTTTATGGCATCACGCGATGGGCACAAATTTCATCGGCATGACGAAGCCTTTATGCGACCTGGACCAGAGCGCCCGAACAACTGGGTTTACGGCGATTGTTATCCCGTTCGCGGATTGATTGAAACCCCTTCGTCGGTAGAAGGTGAACCGAACGAAATCTCAATTTACGCAAAAGACAATCATTGGACAGGACCGGCGGAGCTTGTCCGCTATACCATTCGTCTTGATGGCTTTGTTTCTCTTCATGCAAAATATAAAGGAGCGCGTGTTCTGACCAAACCATTTGTTTACGATGGCGATACCCTGCATATCAATTTTTCGACTTCTGCCCTCGGGCATATGTATTTCACCCTTATCGACGAAGAAGGGAATCGCTACGAAAGCGCAGAAACCTTTGGTGATAGCGTAGACCGCGTAGTGCATTTTGTGGACGAGAACGCGGTGAAGAACCTTCGTGGCAAACCTGTTACCCTCGAAGTCCGTATGTGCGACGCCGACCTGTATGCCATCCAATTTATATAAAAGCACCTCACCCCCCAAATGCACCTCGCGCGAGGTGCATTTTTTTGTAGAAAATTTGTTTCGCCCATTGACAAAAACAAAAACCACTGCTATAATAACATATGAACGCTCAAACATATGTTTATTCGTACATATGTTTATGTATTCATATGTATATCTGTTCATATGATGGGAAGGAGAACAAATGAAAAAAGAAGAGACAAAGACAAAAAATGAGTCCACTGTCTCCACATCGGTTAAAAGACAACCGGATGAGACCTGTTGCCGTGGGCAAAGCATTGAAGAGTTTGCCCTGCCTGGCGTGACGGACCTTTCTCACCTTGCAAATTTTTTTAAAATTCTTGGGGATCGCACTCGCTTAAAAATCCTGATGTTACTGGAAAAAGAAGAGCTTTGCGTACATACGATCGCAAAACTTCTGAATTCAGAACAATCGGTTGTTTCTCACCAATTGAAAACCCTTAAGAATGCGCGTATCGTTTCGTCGCGTCGCGCAGGGAAGCATGTTTTCTATCGACTTTGCGATGATCATATTGCGAGCATTCTTGACACCGCATCCGAACACACCCACGAACTCAAATAAATCATTAAATAACCGAAAGGAACTTATCATTATGAAATTTAAATTTACTGTAACCGGACTGGATTGCCCCAACTGCGCGGCAAAGCTTTCTTCTATGATTGAAGCAGATGATAGCATCACTGCCTGTAAAATCAATTTTCTGACCGAAAAAGTAACCGTAGAGAGCGAACTTACCGAAGATGCCGTTCGTGAAATCGTTCGTCTTTACGCGAAGAAGTTTTCTTCCAAAGTTGTAATCGAGTAATATGAAAGCTGTTCTTCGCGCCCTGTTTTCAGATATCGGGCGCATCCTCCTGTGCGCCCTCCTGATGTCGCTATCCTATCTGCCCCCTCTTCGCTTTGCGTGGTATTTTGACATCATATTTCGCGCCATGGCACTTCTCGTGATTGGAATTCCCGTATTTTACGAAGCAATTCGTGGCATTCTCCGTCGCGACCTTCTTGACGAAAAATTTCTGATGAGTGTTGCATCCATTGGCGCGTTCGCCCTGGGAGAACCGCTCGAGGCAGTTGCCGTTCTCGCCTTTTTTACCATAGGTGAGATGTTTGAGCATTACGCTGTTCGTCGCTCACGCGACAGCATTCGTTCCCTGATGAAAATCCGTCCCGATACCGCCACCATACTTCGAGACACAGAAGAATGCGAGGTCGATGCTGAAGATGTGGAGCCGGGGGACATTATGATTTGCCGTACAGGTGACCGTATTGCTACCGACGGCGTGATAATCTCTGGAGATGGTGACCTTGATTGCTCTATGCTTTCAGGCGAATCTCTTCCTGTTTCGGTCACCGTCGGAGAAGAGGTGCAAAGCGGAGCCGTTGTTCTTCGCGGTATTCTGAAAATCCGCGCGATAAGGATTGCCGAACAATCCTGTGCAGGAAGAATTCTTGAGCTTGTCGAGAGTGCAAGCGAGAGAAAATCCAAAGAAGAGGCTTTTATTACGAAGTTTTCCCGCGTATATACCCCTGTTGTTGTCATTTTAGCAACAATTCTTTGTCTTGTCCTGACAATCTTCCGCATTTTGCCTTTTGGCGAGGCGTTTCGTCGCGCTCTGACCTTCCTCGTCATTTCCTGCCCCTGCGCACTTGTGATTTCCGTACCTATGGCATTCTTTGGCGGCATCGGCGCCTCCGCTTCACAAGGCATTCTTTTCAAGGGCGGAAATGTCTTTTCTCCCCTCGCCAAAGCGCGCACCTTTATCTTTGATAAAACAGGTACGCTTACCTCTGGTGAGTTTGAACTGGTGGAAGCGGTCTGTCCCACGATGGAAAGGGACGCGTTCCTCTCACTGGTGGCGTCCGCAGAATATGCATCAAATCATCCCCTTGCCCTTGCTATTAAAAAGGCAGTCCCCGATGTGAAAGCGCCCGATGAGGCGACCGAACGCGCTGGTTATGGCGTGATTGCCACGATAGATGGCGCATGTGTAGCCGTCGGCAATCGCCGTATGCTCGACGAGTATGCAACAACGAAAGCCATCGGTTTACCCGCGGATACGCGTGGTGTGCTTTATGCCATTCGTGATGGCGTACTGATTGGTTATCTTCGCGTCTCTGATAACATTCGTGACGGAGCGAAAAGAGCCTTTGGCGACCTGCGTTCGCTTGGCGCACAGCGCCTTGCTATTCTATCGGGCGACCGCAAGGAAAGCGTTGCCACCGTTGCCGAGGCACTTGGCGCAGACACCTATCTCGGCGAACTTCTTCCCGAGGATAAATATGCTCGTCTCGAAGAGTATATCGAAGGCGGCGAGCGCGTTGTCTATGTCGGTGACGGTATCAACGATACCCCCTCCCTCGCTCGCGCCGATGTTGGCGTTGCTATGGGCGGTATCGGTCAGGACAGCGCCCTTGAGGTTTCCGACCTCTCGATTTTAACCGATGACTTAACGAAACTTCCGACCGCCGTTCGTATCGCTCGTAAAACCATAACCATCGCGAAGCAAAATATCATTTTCGCCATCGGCATCAAGGCGCTTGTGCTAATTCTTGGCGCACTCGGCTATGCTACCATGTGGATTGCCGTCTTTGCCGATGTCGGCGTATGCATTCTCGCCATCCTGAATGCTATGCGTACTCTTTATACGAAAAAAAACTAAATAAAAAAAGAGAAAACCGTAGGTTTTGACCTTGGTTTCCTCTTAATCTGTAAACGACAGAGGCAATTTGATTGTACCTCTGTCGTTTTTCGTTCGGTTATGCCTGAATGAAGTAGCCCCTTTAATCATCCATTTGTCCTCTTGACTTTACCGTTCTTTCGATCACACGGTCGGCCGTACGGCGTGCAATATCATCGCGCTTGTCATAGAGCTTTTTACCCTTACAAAGCCCGAGAGCCATCTTGACATGCGAGCCTTTGTAGTAAAGAGAGAGGGGAACAAGCGTGTATCCCTCGCGCGCGGTCAGACCGAGAAGCTTGAGTATTTCACGCTTATGTAAAAGCAATTTTTTCGGGCGAAGGGGATCGCGATTGAAAATATTGCCCTGTTCGTACGGAGATATATGCACACCGTGTGCAAACATCTCGCCGTCCGAAATTTCACAATAGGAATCTTTCAGATTGACCGTTCCCTTACGAATGGATTTCACTTCCGTGCCATAGAGCGCAATACCACACTCATAGACCTCTTCAACAAAATAATCGTGTCTTGCCTTGCGGTTTTCCACGATAATTTTCGCGCCTTTTGTGTCTGCCATGGGTGCCTCCTTTCTTTTTGTCTTCCATATTATAGCATACAAGATACGAAAAGTCAAGGAAGGAGAAGAAAAACCTTTATTTTTTCAAAAGGGAAGAAAAAAGCTCAAGTGCTTTGAATTTTACATTGTATTTTCCCTTTTGTATCAGATTGACCTCGCCTTCGCCATAGCCGAGAAAGGCATCGTCCCTCGGCGCATCGGTCGCCAGATCGAGACAAAGCGGTGGATACATCACGCACCACCAGTTTTTTCCTTCGCCTTCGCCGAGATGTACCACAAGCGAAAGGTAAGTTCCACAGGGGAGGGTAAACTCTTCGTATTCGCGCGTGTCATACCATTCTTCGCGGAATGTCACATGCGCCCGATACGGCGCACCATATTCGGAAAGACGCGCGTTGACATACATTTCAATCTCGTCTGTATACTCTTCAAAAATGCGCAGATTGCCGTTTGGCTCCACCTTTAAGATATCCTTATATGTAAGAAGAATATCGTCACGGATGCGCAACTTTAAGTTCTGGTCCTCTTCGCTGTCGGAATTTGCGAGAATGTGCAGTCTAACGGTGTCCTCATAGATTTTCGCCTCCGCCTCGGTTGGCAGAATCATAAGAACAAGTGTGCATAAAAGCAGGGTGATAAATGGGGTAAATCTGTGTTTCATAAAACGCTCCTTTTTGTATTTGCTAGTATTCTTGACTGAAAAAGCAAGAAACATTCAAGCAAAACTTTCATATTTTACAAAAAAAGGAGAATTTTATGTCTATCGGTATTTTAGGTTACGGAAAACTCGGCAAAGCTCTGCGAAACTATCTTGAAAAAAGCGGGGAAGAGGTACTTGTATTCTCCGACCGGGAAAAAGAAAGGCGAAGAGAGGGAAATACTGATTTTTCTCCCTCCACTTCACTCCTTGATGAAAAGTTACCATTGGATGCTCTCTTTTTAGCACATGGCTCATTTGGTACATATAAAGAAGAAGCACTTCTGCTCTCACAAAAGTATGACTTGATTTCCGCCTTTGATATTCATTGTGAACTACCATCTTTGCAGACACAAATTCACGAGAGTGCCAAACAATACAAAACCACCAGTATTCTCGGCGTCGGATGGGATCCTGGCTTGTTATCTCTTGCGCGCATCATGACACAAGCCACCTTTCCCGAACTCTCTCCGAAAACGGCTTGGGGCGAGGGGGTAAGCGAAGGGCATTCCTTCGTTATCAGACAAATTGTGGGCGTTGAGGATGCGATACAGTATACTGTACCCGATGGGGAATGGCATCATCGTGTCTGTTATGTGGTTTGTAAGGAAAGCGAACGCGCACGCATCCGAGCGGAAATCCTGAATATGCGTGAGTACTTCGTGAAAGAGCATACCGAAGTGCATTTTATCTCAAAAGCGGAATTTGATAATAAACACAGCGGAAATGCGTTTCATAGAGGAAAGGTCTCTGCCTCTCTCCCCGATGGTAGCGCAGGGATGTCTTTTGAAGTCTCCATGAAGTGTAATCCCGATTTCACCGCGCGCACCATGTGTGCGTATCTCCCTGCCTTATTGCGCCTGAAAAAAGAAGGGAAGTATGGCGCTTACGGACCTTTGGATATTCCTTTCTCTTACCTTTTTTCTGATGCGCAAAAGTATTGGTAAAACGAAGGTTTTGTCTCAACAAGAAAGGAGTTCGGTCGTCTTACAATTCATTCGTCAGAACTAACACTTGACAAATTATTTTTACTATGGTATACTGTACTTGCTGATTATCTACCGCAATATACCTGCCGGGATTGTGGCATGATAACAAGACAACGCGTATGAGGCAAAAGATATGAAAGTTTTTCATAAAAAAAGACAACCCATCTTGCTTTTCACGATCATTTTACTTTTTTGTGTCAGTTTTTCCCTTGTTTCATGTAACGCTCCTGGCGTCTTCCAAAAGAATGCGACCATAGGCGCAACATACAAGAAATATGTTGTCGAAGAACAAACGAGAGCAACTTCTCTTGCGCTCGTAGCACCGTATCAATTTTCAATGGCAACTTCGATAAAGCCTTGCGACTCTTACGAAATTACGGATGCGGACACCGTAGCGCGCATATATGAAATTGTTGATTACATCGAACAGCATTCCACCTTGGCAAAGGATCAAGAAGCCGCCGCAATGTCCGTTCGTGCCGAGGCAACTGCTGCCCTTTATATGAATATTGACTGTTCCACGATTTATTTTTCGTACGACTATCTCGACCTGTTTCGTCTTTCGGTTTTTGAAAATATCATCAGAATCTCAAACGGCGCCGAGACAGAGGTGTATTTCGAAACCGATGTCAACATGCGAGCGCAAATAGACGAACTTGCCGCGCTGGCACTCACGGGAACATTGCAAGATTCTTCGTGGTACTTCTTCATACAGTAAACATACATAAAAAAGAGGACTGTCTCAAATGCCGATTTAAGAGCGCTTGAGGCAGTTCTTTTGTGTTTTGCAGGGGAAAATGCATTTTGATATTCCGTTTCTCTCTGAATAATACGCCTGAAGGCGTACTTTTTCTTTAAATGATGCGAAATGGAAAGCGGATGCACAATACCTTTCGGTAATGAACATCCGCTTTCTTCTTATTTTCAGACTATCATAATGGGATAGTGCCTTTTGTAATAAAATGGTCTATCTTATGCTTTTCCGGCAGAACCGAAGAGTTCGATCTTTTCACGAACAGTTGCCTTGATTGCTTCTACACCGGGAGCAAGAAGTTTTCTGGGGTCAAAGCCCTTGCCTGCAAGGTCGCTGCCTGCTTCGATATACTGACGGGTAGCTGCTGCGAAAGCAAGCTGGCATTCGGTATTTACATTGATCTTGGAAACGCCAAGCGAAATAGCCTTCCGAATCATTTCCGCAGGAATGCCTGTACCACCGTGAAGAACAAGAGGCATATCGCCGACCTTTTCGCTGATCTGTGCGAGAGTCTCAAAGTTCAGACCTGCCCAGTTTGCAGGATATTTACCATGAATGTTACCGATACCGGCAGCAAGCATGGTTACGCCAAGGTCTGCAATCATCTTGCACTCGTTAGGATCTGCGTTTTCGCCACCGCCGATAACGCCGTCTTCTTCACCACCGATTGCGCCAACCTCTGCTTCCAGAGAAAGGCCCTTGCTTGCACATACGGCAACAAGTTCACGGGTTTTTGCGATGTTTTCTTCGATAGGATAGTGAGAACCGTCGAACATTACGGAAGAGAAACCAGCCTCGATGCACTTGTATGCACCCTCATAAGAACCGTGGTCCAGGTGAAGAGCCACAGGAACGGTGATACCAAGACCTTCGATCATACCTTCTACCATACCTACGATG
>JAFVYW010000024.1 GCA_017508465.1 Clostridia bacterium | reverse complement strand
GAACGTTATAAGCATTGACGCACATAACTTCGACGAAATCGAAGCAGCGTTTGTCGCGGCTAAGGAATGCAAGGGCAAGCCTACCGTTATTATCGCAAAATCCATCAAGGGTAAGAATGTTTCCTTTATGGAAGACCGTGCCGAATGGCATGGACAAGCACCCAAGAAAGAGCAGTTCGAGCAGGCGATAGCCGAGCTAACCGCTCTTGGTGAAACTTTGAAGTGAGGTAAAGACGATGGCAGATAAAAAAGCAACCAGAGAAGCCTATGGTCAGGCACTCGCCGACCTTGGCGCAAAATATGATTTTTTGGTACTCGATGCCGACCTTGCCGCATCGACCAAAACCGCCGTTTTCCAGAAAAAATTCCCCGAGAGATTTTTCGATTGCGGTATTGCAGAAGGTAACATGATGTGTGTTGCCGCAGGTATCGCCTCGACAGGTAAGCCTGTGTTCGCGTCCTCCTTTGCGATGTTCGCAGCAGGTCGCGCCTTTGAGCAGGTGCGTAACTGCATCGGCTACCCCCACCTGAATGTCAAAATCGGTGCCACCCACGCGGGTATCACCGTAGGTGAGGACGGCGCTACTCACCAGTGTAACGAGGACCTCGCCCTGATGCGCACCATTCCTGGCATGGTCATCATCAACCCTGCCGACGCGACCGAGGCATATGCCGCTGTCGAAGCCGCACTCCTTCATGAAGGACCTGTGTATCTCCGCTTTGGCAGATATGCCGTTCCCGATCTCACCGCCGACCTCGAAGGCTACAAATTTGAGCTTGGCAAAGGTGTCACCTACTGCGATGGTAGTGATGTCACCCTGATTGCTACGGGCGTGATGAGCTCCTTCGCTCACGATGCGGCGAAACTGCTTGCCGAAGAGGGCATCAGCGCACGCGTTATCAACATCCACACCATCAAACCCATTGATAAAGAAATCATTCTGAAAGCCGCTCGTGAGACAGGTGCTATCGTCACCGCAGAAGAGCATAATGTCATCGGCGGTCTCGGCTCTGCCGTCTGCGAGGTTGTCGCAGAGGACGCTCCCGTCCCCGTAATCCGCGTCGGCGTACAGGACCAGTATGGCAGAAGCGGCACCGTTCCCGAACTGATGAAGCACTACGGTCTCACCGCACAGAACATCGTCCTCGCCGCAAAACGCGCTATCGCGAAAAAGTGATTTCTCCAAAAGCAAATTTGCGATAGTACTTAAATAGTAACATTCTCATAAATCGGACTGGATATGGGAAAAACCACGCACCACACATGTGCGTGGTTTTCTTTTTATAAATATTTACATTTTTTCTTGAAAGATTTTAGAAAAGGTGTTTACAAATGGATTTTTTTGTAGTAAAATATAGGATGAATAAGTATGATGGGAGATTTATACGATGAAACGCGTTTTACTCAAACTCTCGGGCGAGGCTCTCTCGGGCAAAAATGGCGAACTTTATGATAACGCCTTTGTTGACCGCGTAGCGAATGCCCTTATCACCTCTCAGAAGGAAGGCTTCGAGGTTGCTGTTGTTGTCGGCGCCGGTAATATCTGGCGTGGCAGACAGGGCGGAGAAATGGACCGCGCGACCGCAGATCATATGGGAATGCTCGCCACCGTCATTAACTCGCTTTGCCTCAAGGATGCTATCGTCCGCGCGGGCGGAGAATGCACCGTCATGACCGCTATTCCGATGTCCCCCTTTACCACTCCCTATTCGGCAGAAGAAGCGATGAAGAAACTGAAAAATGGCGAAATCATCATATTCGGTTGCGGACTTGGTATGCCCTTCGTTTCCACCGATACCGCAGGTGCTGTCCGTGCCGCTGAAATCCAGGCAGATGCGATGTTTATGGCGAAGAACATCGACTATATCTATACCGCCGACCCCCGTGTCGATCCTACCGCACAGAAGCTTCTCACCGTTTCCTGCTCCGAAATTCTCGCCCGTGGCCTCCGTGCCATCGATGCGACCGCCGCAGCTTTCTGTCAGTCGGTCGGACTTCCTATCCATATCTTCGGTCTTTCCACCCCCGAAGACATTGTTCGTGCCCTTCGTGGTGAGAAGGTCGGCACGATAGTTACCGCAGATTAATTTTACATAACAAGGAGATATAAAAATGAAATTTGATACCAAACCTTATGAAGAGAAAATGAAAAAGACCATCGAGGCATACCGCGACAACCTCTCCTCTATCCGCGCAGGCAGAGCCAACCCCGATGTACTCAAAAAGATTACCGTAGATTATTACGGCTCTCCCACACCCATCTCCGCTATCGCTGAAATCAAAGTGACCGACGCTCGCACCATCGTTATCACCGCTTGGGACAAGAGCGCGATGAAGAGTATTGAAAAGGCTATCATGACCTCCGACCTCGGTATCCATCCCCAGAACGATGGCACCTGCATCCGTCTCTCCTTCCCGCCCACAACCGAGGAAAGAAGACGCGAGCTCTCAAAGCAGGTTTCGAAGCTCGGCGAGGACGCTAAGGTTGCCATCCGTAACATCCGCCGCGATGCCAACGATAAAATCAAGACGATGAAGAAGAATTCCGAGCTCACCGAGGATGAGGCAAAGAGCGGAGATAAAGCCGTTCAGGATCTCACCGACAGATTTATCAAAGAAATCGACGCTATCACCGCTGAAAAAACAAAAGAGGTTATGGCGGTATAATAAAGAACCACGGAGAGTATAAATTGGTAAACGAAAATGTAGCAGAGGCATTGTCCCTTCGCCATATCGCGATTATCATGGACGGTAACGGCAGATGGGCGACCAAGCGTGGTCTGCCACGCATCAGTGGACACCATGAAGGCGCGAAGGCGCTTATAAAAGTCATGAAAAAAGTCCGCTCGCTCGGCGTAGAGCATTTAAGTGTATTCGCCTTTTCCACCGAGAACTGGAAAAGACCGAAGGAAGAGGTCAACGGACTTATGCGCCTGATTGAGCGCATGATACGCGAGAGACTTTTACCGACGCTCAATGACAATCCCGACCTTTGTGTACGCTTTCTCGGGGACAAAACCCCCTTGCCACCCTCTCTTTGTGAAGCATGTCTCTGTGCGGAAGAAAAGAACCCCGAAGGAAAATTCTTTCTCAATGTCGCCCTGAACTACGGCGGTCGGGATGAACTTGTTCACGCGGTGAATTCCGCCATCCGCGACGGACATAAAACCCTCGACGAGAAAACCATCTCGTCTTACCTGTATACAGCGCATTCGCCCGCGCCCGACCTCATGATACGGACAGGCGGCGAGTGTCGCATCTCGAACTTTTTACTCTGGCAACTCTCTTATACCGAACTGATTTTTACCGACACGCTCTGGCCGGATTTCGATGAGGAAGAAATCGACCGTTGCGTCGCGGAATTTGCAAGAAGACGCCGTCGCTATGGCGGACTGGATAAAGAAAATCCAGTATGACGAAGGAAGAATTATGAAAGTACGCATTCTGACAGGATTGTGTATTGCCGCGCTTGGCATCCCGATCCTGATTTTCTCACATCTGATTATCTACCCCATTGTGCTTGCCGCGCTTTCGCTTGTCGCACTGTATGAGTTTTATCGTGTGATGGGCGTTGAGAAAAAACTGACGCTCACCATTCCGACCTATCTTATCGGTGTGGCATTCCCCATTCTCGCCTATTTCCTCCTGGAAAAGGGAATGGAACCGCTTCATGTTCTCTCATATATCACACTCGCTCTTTTTGTGTATATGTTCTACGCCTTCTTTGTTGCCGTACTGAACCACCATAAGAAGACCATGAGTAGTGTGGATGTGATGAAATGCTTTTTCACCACGGCATTTATTGCGCTTTCCTTCACCTCGCTTTCGATTATCCGTTATATCCAGAACGGCGGCTATTTTATCGCCCTCGTGTTTATTGCCGCATGGGCGACCGATATCTTCGCCTACTTCTTTGGCTCCTTCTTCGGCAAGCATAAGCTTGCTCCCGTCGTCAGCCCCAAGAAGAGCATCGAAGGCGCTGTCGCTGGCACCGTCGGATGCACCCTTTGCTTTGTACTGTATGGTTATATCGTCGTCACCTTCTTCGGTGCGACGAGCGCCAATTACCTCTACCTTGCCCTTTCGGGCTTCCTCCTTTCCATTGTTGCCCAGATTGGCGACCTCTCCTGCTCCCTTGTCAAGAGAGAATATGGTGTAAAGGATTATGGTAACATCTTCCCGGGACATGGCGGTGTTGTCGACCGCTTTGACTCCGTGATTGCAATCTCTACCATTCTTATGGTAATCTGTACATTCTTCCCACCCATTGGATAATATTTGAGGCTGGCTCGGATGAAAGTTTGAGACAGCCTCTTTAGCCCCATCTCATTTGATAACCCTCGTGGGTAGAGGGTATGACGAATATCCTCCCCGAAAAAGAAGAAAGGAGAAACACACTGTGGCAAAAAAAGTTGCTATTCTCGGCGCGACAGGCTCTGTCGGTACACAATCGCTCGATGTCGCCCGCCGTCATGGATATGAAATACCGCTTCTTTCGGCGCATCGGAATGTGGATGCCCTCGAGCGTGCCGTGCGTGAGTTTTCTCCGAAATTCGTCGCCGTTACCGACACCACGGCTGCCAAAGCCCTGCGTGTTGCCATTGCCGACACCCCGTGTCAGATTTTTTCGGGGGAAGATGGCTTGCTGGAAGCGATAGGTAAGTGCGGCGATGGCACAACATTTGTAAATGCTATCCTCGGCGAAGCAGGACTTTCCCCCTCCCTCGCCGTTGTTGAAAAA
Source organism: Clostridia bacterium (assembly GCA_017508465.1). Lineage (GTDB taxonomy): Bacteria > Bacillota > Clostridia > Oscillospirales > CAG-272 > UBA1740. The sequence continues at coordinate 5,847 of JAFVYW010000024.1, read as the reverse complement.
GGCGAGAGGCTTGCCCTTGCCAATAAAGAAACGCTTGTTTGCGCTGGCGCACATGTCATGGCGCGCGCAAAGGAACAGGGCGCTGAACTCCTTCCTGTTGACAGTGAGCATTCCGCAATCTTCCAATGCCTGCATGCAGGGGAAAAGAGGGAAGTGAAGCGCGTTCTCCTCACCGCCTCGGGTGGTCCTTTTTATGGAAAGGGGCGCGAGGAGCTTCGCGCCGTCTCCCTTGCCGATGTCCTGCGTCATCCCACATGGAACATGGGCAGGAAAATCACCGTCGACTCTGCGACGATGATGAACAAAGGCTTTGAAATCATCGAGGCGGTACACCTTTTCGGGCTTGACGAAAAGCAGATTGAAGTTCTCGTCCATCGGGAGAGTATAATTCACTCCGCCGTTGAATACATTGATAACACCATTATCGCCGAACTCTCCGTTCCCGATATGCGCGCATGCGTGCAATACGCCGTGGATTACCCCAATCGCATGATGGCGAGCATCGCGCCGCTTGACCTCTTTTCCGTCGGCTCTCTCACCTTTCTTAAGGCGGACGCCGACACCTTCACCCCCCTTACCCTCGCTCGCGAGGCAGTAAAGCTCGGGGGCGCGATGGGGGCTGTCCTGAACGCCGCAGATGAGGTTGCCGTCCAAAGACATCTTTCGGGAGAGATCTCCTTCCTCTCGATTTTTGACCTTCTTGAATACACCTTCGCCCGCATGACACCATACGCCTCGGGCGAAAAGACCTATGATGAAATCCGCGCCTATGCGAAAGAGGCGCGCGACATAGCCACCACCTATACCCCTTAAAGAAAGGATATCCCATTGAACAACACACTCGTTACTATTCTTGTTGCCGTCCTCGTGTTCGGCTTCCTGATTTTCATCCACGAATTCGGTCACTATATCACCGCGCGTCTCTTCCGCGTGTCCATTACCGAGTTTTCCATCGGTATGGGCCCCCGTCTTGTCTGGTTTGACTCCAAAAAGACAGGCATCCGCTACTCCCTCGCGATGTTTCCTATCGGCGGCTATGTAGCTATGACAGGTGAGATGGAAGAAACCGACGATCCCAACGCCTTTGATAAAAAGCCTGCCTGGCAACGCTTTATTGTCACTGCCGCAGGCGCGTTTATCAACCTCGTGGCAGGACTTCTGATTATGACCATTTTTGCTGCAAGCGCTTCCGTCCCCCTCGGCACAACCGTTGTCGCTGATTTTCCCGAAACCGAATATGAAGTCTCCTCCGCAGACTTTGGACTTAAGGTTGGGGATGAGGTATTGAAAATTGACGGCAAGCGTGTCCGTTTCCCCGATGAACTCTCCTATGAGATTATGCGCCGCGGAAACAAGCCCGTCGATATCCTTGTCCGTCGCGATGGCGAAGAGGTTCTTCTTCCCGATGTCACCTTCCCCGTCCTCGAAGAGCAGGGGCAGAGCTTCGGTATGATGGACTTCCGTGTCTATGCTAAAGAAAAAACCTTCGGTGGCACGATATCCTACGCCTTCTCCAAATCTGTCCTGACCGTCCGTATGGTCTGGGAATCCCTCTTCGACCTGATTACAGGTAGGTATTCCTTCGGCGCTGTATCCGGTCCCGTCGGTATCTCGGGCGCTCTCGGTGATGCCGCTTCCGCAGGTATTGCCCCGCTTTTGTCCCTTGTTGCCCTGATTTCCATCAACCTTGGCGTAATGAACCTTCTCCCCTTGCCTGCCCTCGATGGCGGCAGACTTCTCACCCTTCTTGTCGAGATGGTCACGCGCAAAAAACTCCCCACCAAGGTGGAGGGGATGATCAATGCCGTAGGACTTGTTCTTCTGCTTGGTCTCTCCTTTGTCATTCTGATAAAGGACATCGTCCAGATTTTTATATAGGTGACTTATGATACAAAGAAAATTGACACACCCCCTCACCGTCGGTTCTCTGACACTTGGTGGCGGTGCGCCCATTCTGATACAGTCGATGACGAATACGCCGAGCGAGGACTTCGGGAAAACCTTGGCGCAAGTCCGTGCGCTTGAAGATGCGGGATGCGATATCATCCGTCTCGCCGTGCCGACACCTGATGCGGCACCAATCTTTTCCTATCTCAAAGGACATGGCATAAAAGCGCCTCTTGTTGCCGATATTCACTTCGATTATCGGATTGCCCTCGCCGCGATTGACCATGGGGCTGATAAAATCCGTATCAACCCGGGAAATATCGGCTCTCGCGAGCGCGTCTTTGAGGTGGCAAAAGAAGCCAGAGCCCATGCAATTCCAATTCGTATCGGTGTCAATTCCGGCTCTCTTGAAGAGAGTATTCTGAAAAAGCATGGCGCTCCCACCCCCGAGGCTCTCGTTGAAAGCGCCCTGTATCACACATCCCTCCTTGAAGAATGTGATTTCACCGACATCTGTATCTCAATCAAAGCGTCAGGCGTCAGGGAAACCATCCTCGCAAACCGTCTCCTTTCTTCTCGCGTCGATTACCCCATCCACCTCGGTGTTACCGAGGCAGGGGCAGGTCGTAGCGCCGTTGTGAAATCCTCTGTCGGTATAGGCACTCTGCTTGCCGAAGGTATCGGTGATACCATTCGCGTATCCCTGACAGAGAACCCTGTCGAGGAGGTTGCCTTCGCCAAAGAAATCCTCGCATCCCTCGGACTTTATGAAAAAGGGAAGATGGATATTATTGCCTGTCCCACCTGTGGTCGTACGAAAATCGACCTCATTCCCCTTGTGGACGAGTTTACCCGCCGCGCGAGCGCACTGGGACTTCTCGACCGTAATATCAAGGTTGCCCTGATGGGTTGCGCCGTCAATGGTCCCGGGGAAGCACGCGAGTGTGATATCGGTATCGCGGGTGGCAAGGGAGAAGGACTTCTCTTCAAAAAAGGAGAAATTCTCTATAAAGTAAAAGAAGAGCATCTTGTCGATGCACTGATTGAAGAAATACTTAAAATGTAAACAATACATAACATATCATTTATTTTCAGAAACAAAAATAGGGATTGTCGGAATTAAAAATTCAATCCCGAAGAATAATTTATATTTAAAGCAGGTAAAGATTTATGGAAAGAAAGAATTTTTTTGAGATTTTCAAACGCTATTGTCCCGCCCCCGACATCTACGCCGTTCTCTCGCGCGCCGAGAATGTGAAGCTCTCGCGCTTTGACCGCGACCAGATGATTGTCGAGGTGGATTTGTATTATACCTCGCATGAGGACCCTATCTTTTTTTATCTCGCCGAGGAAGAGTGCCGTATGCTCTATGAGGCGCAGGTATTCCGTATTATCCCCCATTTTACGCCCGATGCCTTCCGTATCGAATATTTCAGCGAGATTACGACGGAAGCGTCGATTTGCGGCGCATGTACCAAAGGCTTTTTCGCCAATGCGACCTATGCCGACAACGGTGAAGAAATCCTTTGCTATCTCCCCTTCGGCTCACTTGGTATTGAGTTCGTCGAGAATGGAAATACCTCCCAGATACTGAAAAATATTCTTTTCTCCCGTTATGGCATACATAGAAATATCCGCCTTCTCGAGGATATCCCTGCCGCTGCGCTTGGCGCAGAACGCCGCGCACAGCGTTATGAGGAACGCCTTCGTCGCGCAGAGGAAGAAACCATGGAGAGAAATCGCCTTGAGTATGAAGAGAGACGCAAGGCAGAGGAAGAAAGAAACAGGGCGGAGGACCCTCGCTATGACTTCAAGCGCCAGAGCGGTATTCTCGCCGAGTCGGGTTCCTTTGTCGCGTATGATGCCACCACCTTCCGCATGGGCATCACCACATACGATACATCAGGCGCCGAGCTTATCTATGGCGAAGATTTTGATATTATCGATCCTATCTCCATTGACGACGCCCCGAAGGTACAGCGCGCCATCTTCCTTGGTACTGTGTTCTTCACCGAAACAAAAGCGAATCGCCAGGGTGACCGTGTGAATTGTACCATCGGTATCTCCGACGGCGCGACAGGAATTTACTTAAGACGCCGCGGATTGCCTCCCGAAGAGACCGCCTTCATGAAAGGCATTAAGTCAGGCATGCATATTGCCGCCTATGGCAGAGTTCAGCGCGATAAATTCAAGGACGAGCTGTTTGTACAGGTCAGCTCCATGAAGAAAATCAAAAAGGTGGAGCGTATGGACAACGCACCGCGTAAGCGCGTCGAGCTTCATCTCCACTCGCGTATGTCGCAGATGGACGCGCTTATCACTCCTGAAGAGATTGTCAGCACGGCGCTCCGCTGGGGACATCCTGCGATTGCCATTACTGACCACGGAAATGTGCAGTCCTTCCCGGAAATTATGCTCGCCCTGGAAAAGAGCAAGGATCCGAACCTGAAAATCCTCTATGGTATGGAAGCCTATTTTGTCAACGATACCGCGCGTTGTGTATTCGGCTCGAAATATCCCGCCTTCGATGACGAGATGATTGTTTTCGATATCGAAACCACAGGTCTCTCGAACATCTCCTGTAAGATTATTGAAATCGGCGCTGTAAAAATCCGCGCAGGCGAGGTGGTCGAAGAGATGGATATCTTTGTCGATCCCGAAGAGCATATCCCCGAGGAAATTACCGAGCTGACCTCTATCACCGACGAAATGGTTGCAGGCGCGCCCAAGGAGGAAGAAGCGCTCCGTATCTTCTTCGACTTCATTGGTGACCGCATGCTGATTGCACATAACGCTGCATTCGATGTCGGCTTTATCCGTGTCGCCGCCGCGCGCCACGATATCCCCTTCCATAACACATTTCTTGACACGGTCGGACTCTCCAAGTATGTAAACCCCGAGCTCAAGCGTCATAAACTCAATCTGATTGCCGAGCATTACAAGCTCGAGGAATTCCACCACCACCGCGCCTCTGACGACGCGCGTACGCTCGCGCACATCTTTTTCGTGATGCTCAATCGCCTGCGCGAAGAGGGAATTACAAGCTTTGAGAGCATGGTCTCCGCGATGAGCGAGAGGACCGATCCGACAAAACTTAACACCTATCATATGGTTATCTTCGCGAAGAACCTGGTAGGTCTTAAAAATCTTTATAAACTCATCTCCCGTTCCTATCTCGATTTTTACCGTCGTTTCCCCCGCATTCCCAAAACGGTGCTGGAGGAGCATCGTGAAGGCTTGATTATCGGCTCTGCCTGTGAAGCGGGAGAACTCTTCCGCGCCATTCTCGACGGCAGAAGCGAGCAGGAAATTGAGGAAATTGCCGAATTTTACGATTATCTTGAAATTCAGCCGATCTGTAATAACAGATTCCTTCTTGACGAAGGAAAGGTCGGTTCAGAAGAAGATCTTCGCGAAATTAACCGCAGGATTTACGCCCTCGGCAAAAAACTCGGGAAACCTGTCTGTGCGACATGTGACGCGCACTTTGTTGACCGCGAGGACGAGATTTATCGTAAGATTCTTCTCGCTGGGCAAAAATACAAGGATGCTGACCGCGATGTCGGTATCTACCTTCGTACGACCGAGGAAATGCTCGATGAATTCCGTTACCTCGGCGATGATATTGCCGAAGAGGTCGTAATTGATAATCCCAATAAAATCGCGGATATGTGTGAGAAAATCCGCCCGATTCCCGAGGGCAGATATGAGCCCTCCCTTGAGGGCGCTGTCGATGACCTCCAGAGCTCCTGCTGGAAACGCGCGAAGGAATGGTATGGCGATCCCCTGCCAGAGCTCGTTGAAAAGCGTCTTAAGCGCGAGTTGGATTCCATTATCGGTAACGGCTTTGCCGTTCTTTATATGATTGCCGTCAAGCTTGTTGCCTACTCGGAAAGCCTTGGCTATCAGGTCGGCTCGCGTGGCTCGGTCGGCTCATCCTTCGTCGCGACAATGTCGGGT
>JAFVYW010000023.1 GCA_017508465.1 Clostridia bacterium | reverse complement strand
TATTGCTCCGACCTACTATATCGACTTGCCCTATGGCAGAATCAACCTTCTGACAGAGACGATTTTTGAACTGGATGGTCAGTATTACGAAATCACAACCGAGGAAAGCACCTGGGTGTTTAATGAAATTAAAGCAGAAGAGGAAAAGGGTTGACATTTTCTTTTCCATGTGTTAGAATAAAGAAAAAAGAATAACTGCCACCGGGTAGTTGATGCAAAGAGCATCCGTACGCACATCGTTAGGTCCTGGAAGATGTGTTTGCGGATGCTTTTTTCAGGGGGGAATATGAGAAGAATTTTCAGTTATTTTTCAAAAGGGGAAATCCTTTTGTGGCTTTGTTCGGTCCTCGGGATTGTACTTTCGTTCTGTCTTTTTGACAGGGAGAATGTGCTGACGCTTGTAGCATCCGTGATTGGCGTCACCTCGCTGATTTTCTGTGCCAAAGGAAACCCCATCGGTCAGGTGCTGATGGTCTTTTTCAGTATCACTTACGGCATTATTTCTTACGCCTGCGCGTATTATGGGGAGATGATAACCTATCTCACGATGACATTGCCTATGGCGGTCTTTGCCTTGATTTCCTGGCTCAAAAACCCTTATAAAGACAACCACGCCGAGGTGAAGGTAAACGCGATTTCCAAAAAGGAAACGATCTTCATGTTTATTTTAACGCTCTGTGTAACCATTTTGTTTTACTATATTTTGGATGCATTTGGCACAGCAAACCTTCTGGTGAGTACCTTTTCGATTGCGACGAGTTTTCTCGCGGTCTATCTGACATTCCGCAGAAGTCCGTATTTCGCTCTGGCTTATGCGGCGAATGATGTGGTGCTGATACTTCTTTGGACACTGGCAAGCCTCCAGAAAATAAAATATCTTTCGGTGGTGGTATGCTTTATTGCCTTTTTGTTCAATGATATTTATGGCTTTCTGAGTTGGCAGAGGATGAAAAAAAGACAAAGTTTGGGGCAATAATGATAAAAATCACTCACAAAAGCTTTTAAAAAACCTACTCAACCAATGGTTTGTTGCATTTTTCAATGAAATCCTTTATAATAAAATCGAAAGGTAGGGATGTTATGGATCAGGTCAAAATCGGAAAATTTATTGCCGAATGCAGAAAACGAGTCAATCTGACGCAGGCACAGCTTGCTGAAAAACTAAACATTACCGATCGTGCGGTATCCAAATGGGAGACGGGACGCGCTATGCCCGATTCTTCGATTATGCTCGAGTTATGCAGTATTCTGAAAATCAATGTGGCAGACCTGCTGTGTGGGGAGGTTGTAACTGTGGAGGATTATAAAGAAAAATACGAAGAGGCTCTGCTTCTGATGGTAAAGGAAAAAGAACGAAGCGACAGATACCTGTTGATGATAGAGTGGATCATTGGTATCCTTTCCGTTCTTGTGCTTCTTATCCCTGCGATTGTTGCCTCTTATGTTCCGTTTGAGAGAGAATGGGTGAGAGTTCTTGTGGCGATCTCTGGCTTTTTGCCTTGTTTTGTTGGTTTCTTCTTTGCCCTTCGCATCGAGCAGATCGCCGGTTATTATGAATGCGGTGTATGCGGTCACAAATATGTCCCGTCGTACAAGGCTATTTCTTTTGCGATGCATATCGGCAGGACAAGATATATGAAATGCCCGAGGTGCCAGAAGCGTTCATGGCAGAAAAAAGTGATTACAAAGGAATAAAGACAAAAAACCTTCGCGCAAGTGAAGGTTTTTTCTTTACATTTACATTTCTTTGTGATATACTATAAGAAAAGTGGTTCTTTATGGAAGAATTTTTGTTTTGTCCGCAAAAACAGACAAACACGAAGTCAACCATTTTTAAAAAGAGGGAGATAACCATATGAAACGGATATTTGCATCAGTAATTCCTATTTTTACCCTTATCTTTATTTTACTTTTCGCCACCGCTTGTGGCGCTGAACAAAACGATAACAAAAAAATGGACGAGATTATTCTTCTCATTGACGCATCGTATAGTGCAAGCAGTGCGAAAGATGAGGTCGACAGTCTGGTTGAGTCTGTTATCCAGTCCAGCACCGAGGCAAAGATAGGTATTGTGACCTTCGGATACGACCAGGTATATGTGGTTCCGCTTACTCGTGACACCACGGATATGTATGCGAAGTATTTGCATGCACCCTTACCCGATACTACTGCGACCGATATTGCGGCAGCAATTCAATATGCAGCATCTCTCTGCACACCTGGAGCAAGATCAAAGATTGTTCTTATTTCTGATGGTGCAGAAACTGACGGCGTTTCGACCGCGGCGGCAACAGTAGCTGCGGCGAACGGCATCATTGTAGATACAATCTGTTGTGCGAGGGAGATAGAAGAAAACGAAGCACAAATCATTTCTCTCGTGGTACCCGAAAACATCGTAATCGGTCAGTCCTTTACAGCAACGGCAACCATTCAAAGCTCCTTCTCTGGCAAAGCAACCATCACTCCTTCGGATAATGGTATCGCGGGCACTGAACAACAGATAGAACTTGTACGGGGATTGCAGACCGTCGAAATTCCGTATACCCTTGTTCTTCCAGGTCTCCATAAACTCTCGGTAGAGATGGAGAGTAATAGCGATACTCTCGCTCTCAATAATATCTATAACTCCTGCATCTACATCCCGAGTTTTTCCAATATACTCGTTATCGAAAGCATCGCAGATGAGTCAGAGTCGCTTCGTGATATGTTGAGCGAGGATCTCGAGGTATCTGTTGTCAATGTCAGCGATTCTGATATGATGCCCAGAACGATAGACGAAATCAGAGAGTACGACCAGGTCATTCTCTGCAATATTTCTTATAGCGATATGCCTGTCGGCTTTGACGAGCTGCTTTACTCCTATGTATACGACTTCGGTGGCGGACTTTTCACCATCTGCGGTAATAAGGAGGACACCGATTCATCCGATGATGAATGGACGACAAATGCATATACCAAAGAGGATATGTTTGGTACAGTTTATCAGCAGCTGCTTCCTGTCGAAATCATAGATTATACGCCTCCGACAGCAGTTATCATTATCATTGACAATAGCATTTCCATGCTGTCATACCACCCTGAAGATGAAAATGATACCCCTTTCTTTTACGCAAAACTCGGCGCGAAAGCTTGTCTTGACACGCTTTCCGCTAGCGATTATGTCGGAATTATGTCACTTTCGGATGCCTATACCAAGCCATTCGAATTAATACCCCGCACGCAGAGAGATAAAATTCTTTCTTCTATTGAGAATATGGAGAGTGGCGATCGTCTCCCTCTCAACGCGCTTGAATTTGAGCGCGCGGGAGAGGCGCTACTTGAACTTGACGAGGTAGAGGAACGACACATTATATTCGTAACCGATGGTAATTTCTCCTCGATAGATATGAATGCATACCAGGATTGCCTGCAAGAAAACGCAGAACATGGTATAACCATGTCTATTGTTGGTATCGGATGCACTCGCGAGAATGAAAACAAGATGCGCGAACTTGTAAAATACGCACAAATGCCCGAGAAGAACTTTTACAACATCACCGATGCCACCGCCATTCCCAATATCATGAGAAATGATCTTTCGTCTCCCGAGATCAGGGATGTTGAATACAGAGCCTTCCAGCCTACCTTCGGAATGACGCATATGATTACCTCCGGCATAAATGAAGAAAATCTTCCAGCCCTTTACGGTTTTTACGGTGTTAAGGCAAAGAAGGGCGCAGATGTCATTATTAATGGAGAATACACGCCCATTTATGCACAATGGCAGTGCGGGCTCGGCATGGTAGGAACATTTGCCTGTGACCTGAACGGTACCTTCTCCGCCGATTTCATCTCTTCCATGGAAGGCGAAAAGCTGATAAACAACATAGTAAAAAATTTGCTCCCGACCAAAGACATTCGCCCCGCCCCCTTTGATGTTACTATCAATGGCGACAATTATAGTCAGATGATAAATGTTATCACAGATCTCGAAGAGGGGCAATACATCGAGGTGACGGTTACAGACATTTCCGATGACAACAATACAGAAGAAATACAAAGATTTACCTCGAATGAGATAAACAATCGAATGGTATTCGCGTTTAAAGCCGGCATCTGTCAGATAACGGTACAGAAAAAGGATGCATCAGGTATATTGCTTGCAAGCGCTGATTATTTCAAAGTTTTTTCGTATTCAAAGGAGTATGATGCCTTCTATGACAGAGAAAGCGCATCCGATAATTTAGCAAAGATTGCACAGTGCGGAAAAGGTAAGGTTATAAAGTCGACTGCGGATGTATTTAGCTTTGAAGCACAAAACGAAGATAAATGACTATCATTGTTTACATAATACACAAAAAAGTGGAGAAGCGTTACGCTTCTCCACTTTTTATAAACGGACATAACAAGCGAGGAAGTTATGCCGTTACAGTAGCGTTTTGGGTTGCGGCTTCACTTTCGGGAGGCCACTTATATTCGCCTCTGCCAAGGGCGTTGGTGCGTTCAAGAAGTTTTCTCGCAACCTCTTCTCTGCTCTCACATTCCGCCTTGATTTCAGAATAGCGGACGGGAGCATCTATAACATAGATGAGCTCGTCTTTCTTGAAGTATGTAACAAAGACCTCGACATCGATGCCACGGCGAAGAAGGGTGTCGCACAGAGCAACAAAGCCACCATGGAAGCCTTCAAGCTGCGGAAGATAGCCATTGTCAGAGACCTCGGGATAGATAACGATATTATCGCCATCCTGAATTGCCTTTACACTCTCACGCAGGGTTTTGACAAAACGGACATCGTGCCATGTCGAAATCAGCTCGAGACCTTTATAGAAAAGGTTGGTGATAGGGGAGGCGATCAGGCAGAAAAGGCGCGCAAGGTGAATGTTCCAGTGCTTCTTTTCATGATAATAAACCTTGGTCTGATATTTATAAAGCTCAACAACGCCCGAGTTCATCTCTCCTGCGCCCCACATACGAATGGGTTTATCGAGGTAAAGCTCAAGGGACATCGGCGCATCGGTGCCTTCGTGGTTTGAGAGGATGACGGCGCCTGTCGAGATTTCTTTTCCGAGATAGCGGAATTCAGGTTTCTTATAGCGACCGAGCATCAGCTTTTTCATGAAGCGGAACCACCACTTGCGCTTTTTTGCCTGAACCTTGATTTCAGCCATAATTCTCTTCTCCTTTATGTTTATTGATAAATTGAAAACTTTTTTCTTTGAGATATTATCTCTTGCATTTTTCTTTCATGTGTGTTACAATAGAGAAAACAAACATTCCGAGGACCAAAAATGAAGAAAATCCATTTATTCGCTACGAAATGGTGGTACTTTATGGTATGCCTGCCACCGCTTTTCGTATTCATCTTATGCTTGATTTATCACCCGAGAACCACAACCAAAATAGGTCTGTTTCCGCTGGAGTTCGCGATGCTCGCTGTGATCGCCTTTTCCATCATGTTCTTCGTGCGCACTGTACGCATCTCCTATGAAGAGGTACGCATAACGGGTATTTTTTCCGACCACGACCATATGGATCTTGTGCTTGGTCGCGAAGTCATATTAGTGCGCTATCCACACAATAACCTCGGCATTTATGTCTATGGTGAAGACATGTCCGAGGAGGCCTTCTGGCTTCTCAACGAAAAACCAAAGGAACACATCCTCATGCGCGCCCGCGCTATCGGCGGTGAAAAAGCGGTAAAACGCGTTCTTCTCTATTTTGGTATCACAGAGGAAATAGCACAAGAGGTGCTATCCAAATCAGACTGTAAATACGAAGGTGACTATGTCGATGTAACAACATTAACCGTAGATGAAAAGCCTGTCGTTCGAATCCACTTGAAGAAGGAATTCGAGATCGAAGAAGATTAAAATAAAAATGTCGGACACCTCTTGTACTACATCTTATATTTTATATTGTCAACATTAACCGAATATTAACTAAAGAAAAAACGCGAAAATTTTCGCGTTTTTTCTGGTTTAGTAGATTATCATGCCGACAAGGGCTGAAAAAAGGATGATTAATATAGAAGAGGGCTCTTTTTTCGTAATCTTTTTATAAAGAAGGGATACAAGGAACAATAACGCAAAAAGAGCGATTCCGAGATAATCGATACGGATTGGTGTATAAATATTCTTTGTGCCAAAGAGTGTCAATGCGCCAAGGGTGACAAAAACACCGAAAATCAAGCCGACAACGGTCGGGCGAATCGATTCCATTACAACCCTGACCGCCTGATATTTCAGAAGGTTATTGAGCAGGGCGGCGATGATGAGAATGATGACAAACGAAGGAAGAACGACGCCAAGTGTCGCGAGAATAGCGCCGAGGATACCGCCTTGCGACGCGCCGATGGCAGTCGCGATATTCACGGCGATAGGCCCGGGGGTGGATTCCGCGATCGCAATCATGCGAAGGAGCTCGACTTCCGTGAGCCAACCATTCCCGATGACGATATCCTGAATGAGAGATATCATACTCATTCCGCCACCAAAGGAAAACGCGCCGACTTCAAGGAAGTAAAGAAAGAGATTCAGGTAAATCATTTTGTGCGCCCCCTTTTCTCTTTGAGTATGCGCAGAAAATGGAGAAAAAGTCCCAGAGCGGCGCTCACGAGGATCGCGAGAACGGCAGAAAAATCCTTACCAAAGAGCGCAAAAAGGACTACGGCGAGAAAGGTTATGGAAAAAAGGATAATGGAAAAAGGCGTTTTCGGTACGGCGCGGAGCATTTTCATTCCCGCCTTTAAAATAAGGTAGAGAACGGCGACCTGGATGCCACGGAAGGCGGCTGCCACGAGAGGAATTTCCAGAAAAGAATTGAGAAAAAGGGAAATCAGGTAGATGATAACAAAGGATGGCAGACACATCGCGAGGGTGGAAACGCATGCGCCCAAAACACCGCCGACCTTATAGCCGATATAGGTCGAACAGTTGATAGCAATCGGGCCTGGGGTAGATTCCGCGATAGTGACGAGGTCTACAAACTCATCCTCGGCAAGATACCTTTTCTTCGAAACGAACTCACCCTCCAAAAGAGATATCATGGCATAGCCGCCACCGAAGGTAAAGGTTCCGATTTTAAGCATCGATAAAAAGAGGCTGAGCAATTCTTTAATTTTTGACACGGGTATATCCTTTCTCCGCTTTTTTCGGGCTGATACGGTTATGCAAGCGGTATTGATGTGGTGTAGTGGATGTCGCGATGCGGAACTTTTTGATAAAATAGCTCGCGTCGGTAAAGCCGACCTCGAGAGCAATTTCCGTCGCGCTTTTATCGGTGGTAAGAAGAAGGCGTTTCGATGCCTCAATACGGTAAAGCAGGAGAAGCTCTTCAAAGGACATTCCGCGCTCTCGCCTGAGTGTTGCCGCCATCATGCTGTAACTGATATTCAGTCTTTTAGCAACATCAGATGCGCGAAGGGCTTCGGAAAAGCTTTCAGCAATGAGATTTTCGACGGCATCGGTCAGAGGGGAGAGGGGTTGCTTTTTGGTAAGGTAGCCCTGCGCTTCCCAGATGCGGAGCATAGTGAGAAATATGGTTTCAATAAAAATGCGCTGTGCGATACGCGCGCTCACGGCGGCGTCCTTTGGAAGCATGGTTGCCTGGTTCAGAAGAGAAGCCACCTCACCGCCGTGGAAAATCAGAGGATTTGCTGCCGTCGGGACACCCCCATCGAAAAAGTCGGGCAAGGCACATTCTGAAAGAAGAGCGCACTCATCAAACCCGAGGACAACGCGACAGGCATCCGTCGCGGAACAATGGCAACAATGAAGGGCTCCTGTCGGAATAAAGACGGCATCACCCTCATGCAAGGTTTCCCATCGTTCTGCCAGAAAAATCCTCGCCTCGCCCGATTTCATATAGATCACCTCGGCGCAGGGGTGCCAATGAATTTCAGTGAACATGGTACCACATTGGATATCCAACGAATTCGCCAGGGCACGCGTGCCATCGAGTTCTTTTAATACAAAAAGTGTTTTCATTTTTCCTCAAAATAGATTTGTTATATTTTTTGCATCAACTGTTATATCATTTATGCTTGCGGATATTGTATAATAAAAGCAGAAGAGGAGGAAGGAGAAAAAGATGGAATATGTTCTGCTCGCCATCGCGACGCTCGCGTCCACCACGAAAGCGCTCGCATGGAAAAAGATTGGTTCACAAGAGCAAAAGGGAGCCAGGCTTCACCTTATCAATGCGATGATTTTCCTTGTTGCCGCGCTGACGGTGCTTATCGTCGGTCTTTGCATGAAGGAAATCCTTTTGCCAAGTGGTATAACCATACTCCTCGGCGTTCTGTATGCCTTATTCTCCGCCCTGACACAGATTGCTTATATCCGTGCTATGGGAATGGGAGAGGCATCGATTACGCAACTGGTTTACTCTCTCGGCATCCTCCTGCCTATTGCGTATGGCGCCATATTCCTGAAGGAGGGTATCTCACCAATGCAATATGTGGGTGTCGCGCTTGTAACTCTCGCGCTTTTCTTCATTGCAAGTCCGAGGTCCGGTGGTAAATTCAGCTTCCCGTGGCTTTTCATGTCTCTTCTTTCCGCCTGCGGTTCTGGTGCAATTGCCATCACGCAGAAAATGCATCAAAGTTCATCCGCGAAGGTCGAATTGCAAACTTTTGTTTTCATTTCACTTATTTTTTCGGCAATTATTTCTATTCTGATGTATTTTGTATCTCACAAAAAGAATGCAAGCTCCTATAAAAAAATGGACAAAAAGTATGTTCTGTTCCTTATCTTTTGTGGTCTGTGTATCGCCATATTGAACCTTTCCACCTCGATGTGTGCAGGACTTCTGCCATCTGTGATACAGTTTCCTGTCTATAACATCGGCTCGATGGTTCTTGTCGGTGTGCTTGGTTATTTTCTGATGAAGGAAAAGCTGACAAGGTCGAAGCTTATTGGTTTTGGCATCGGATGCGTTGCCATCTTACTCATTGGATTATTTTAGAACAAAGGAGATATCAACTATGCAATTACCTTGGAAAACAAAAGGCATTGTCCTGACCGCACCTTTACATGAAGAGGTTGACAACACGGTGAAATTTATCAGAGAGTATCTCGCACCGAATGGTTGCAATCTCATCTGTATGCAAATCCGTTATCGTTATCAGTTCAAGAGACATCCCGAATGTATGGGATACGATCCCCTTTCCGAGGAAGATATCAAGAAAATCGTCAGGGCGTGTAAAGAAAACGGCATTCGCCTGCTCCCGAAGATGAACCTCCACGGACACCAATCGGGACTTCCGAACATCCCGACCGACGGCATCCTTCATGGTCACCACCAGAAAATTCCAGATATTCGCGATGGTCTGCTTCGTGCTTATCCCGAGCTTGACGAGACGCCTGATGAGCCTGCGTTTTATTCCCGCAGCATCTGTCTTACCAACCCTTTGGTAAAGATTATTCTTTTCGACCTTATTGATGAACTGCTCGAGGTATTCGAGGCAGATGGTATGCACATCGGTTGTGACGAGGTTCTCAATATCGGTCTTTGCCCCGAATGCAGAAAATATTCGAATGCAAAGCTCTTTGGTGACTGGGTGACGGCGGTACACGATCATCTTGCCTCGCGAGGCGCAGAGATGCTGATGTGGGGCGACCGTTTCCTCAACAGCGCCGAGACGGGATATCAGGAATTTGAATCGAGTGCCAACGGCACCGACCCGGCGATTGATGTTGTACCAAAAGACATTCTCGTCTGCGACTGGCACTATGAAAAACAGACGGAATATCCTTCTCTTGCCGTTTACAAAAACAAGGGCTTCCGCATGCTGATCAGCCCATGGCGCATTCGCGAGCATACCGACAATTTCATTCGCTATGCCATCGAACACGACGAAGGGCAAGTGGAAGGCCTCCTGCTCACCACATGGTGTGGCTCGGGCGATCTGGCGCGTCATATGCTTTATGGCGAGCCTGGCAGATGGAATCATACCGAAGAGATTGCACGCATGGTGCGTTATATCTTCGAGAATTGATTTGTTATATTTTATATTCTACTCTTCCCCACTCTCCTTGTCAAGAGATTTGTGGAAAAAACAAAATGCCTGGGATGGTTGTCCCAGGCATTTTTGTCAGGCATCTGCGCTTTTTCGGGAACAGGTTTTTGGGGGTTTTCAACAATTTGTGTATCCTGCACAAACCGCCATGTAGGTTTTTCACAAACTTTTACAAAAGCATCTCGGGCAGTTGATTTTGCGGAAACTCTGTGCTATACTATTTAACGCCAAAGTTTTTTTAAATTATAAAAAAAGGAGTATGTTATGAAAAAACTTTTGAAACGAATTTTACTTCCCTTGCTCCTCGCACTCCTGCTTTGCAGTACCGTGATGGTGCTTGCAATGGCGACGGATGGCGTGAGCGAAGAGTTCCCGGATGCGATGGTGGATATCCTCGCAGACGAAGAACTCAAAGCGCACAAGTTCGGTACTTATGCGCTGGCAGACGACGGATATCTTGGCATCCCCGTCGATTTTACATTCTACCATGACGATTCATTTGAGGTGAATACGGGCTACAATGGCACGGCACTGATTATGTATGTAGTCAATACGCGTACCGAGCGCGCCGGCACAGACACCGATGTTAAAATCATCAAGTCGATGCTCGCTCGTGGCTATGTGGTAGCGGTAGCCGACTACCATAATCATAATAAGACAACAAGCCCCGATATCGAATGGTCGACACAGCTTGTCAATCAATCACTTGCCGCTGGTAAGTTCTTTGAGAGTGAGCCTTACAAGTCAGGCTTAAAGGAAAAGTTCATAGTTCCCGCAGGTCACAATATCGAGATTGGCAGAGTGTTCTGGGAATTTGACAAGCACTCGACCGACGGTACACTGGAAAAGATTGTGGATATATGGAATGTGGATTTCCGTGGAATGAAGGGTGATAAGGCCATCATCCCATGGCACAACAACGGTGTGCGCAAAGAAACACAAAACGGCATTCACGACGATTCAGAGCCCGTATGGTATTCTGTCGGTGAGGGCGAAGGACAGGTCACGGTCAATGGTACAACCTATGTTCCCGATCCTGAAAACGGTCTTTATGTTTATGTAAAGCACACAAAGGCGAACGAGATTACCGACTGTGTCAAGCTTGACGGCTCGCCTATCGACCTGAACCTCTACATGCATATCGTGTACCCGACGAATCCGGAGAGCGCTGTTCCGACCTTGACGCTTGCAAGCTCGTCAGAGCATCTGGCTTCGGGCGCATCAAACGTGGTCCGCCCACACACCTATGGATTCGCCTTCAATGGTTATGCGATAGCGATGTATGATTTCGCCTATGTTCCAATGGCGAGAAACGACCATTATGGTTACTTTGATGGTTCTTCCCTCGACAAAGGAAGTATCACAGGCGACAACTTTACCTACAACCTCTTTACATACAACTCGGCGCTTGTGCCGACAGCAGCGATGCGTTATCTCCGTTATCTCGCTGAAACGGAAGGCGACACCTTCGTGCTGAATGGTAACATCGGTGTTATCGGTAACTCGAAGGGTTCGATGATCACGCATCTTGCCGACCTCGACCTTGGCAATGTGAAAACAACGGCAGATGGTTACACCGAAAGCGAGCTTATCGTTTATGCGGATGAATACATCAACTCCTTCGGCAACCATTATTACCATGATGGACACTCGGGCGAAACGCGTTTTGACGCAGGCAGAGTGACTTATGTAAAGGACGGTGCGACCATTGATGGTGGCGAACGCCAGCCCTGGCTGACACACAATGGCAAGATGATTCCGTCGGGTGCGCAGTTCGCCTATTCCTCCTGCGGTGGTATGGCAGGAGATATTGATGAAAACTTTGCCCCCTTTATGACCAGTGCGCACTACGGAGACGAAAACACCGCATTTGGCAGCAATGGCGCATTCTACGGTCTTGCAAAGGTACACGATGTTCCTTTCCTTGCTTACACAATCAAGCTCGGACACAACTTTTTGCAGCGCGAGAGCCTCGAGCTCGGGGTGGACCCTTATGTTGGCTTTAAGGAATTCGCGCATTATTTCCTGAAGAATGATGCACCTACGGTGCTTTATGTAACACCTCTTGCTTCCAGCGAGGTTTCCGCGACGCCTGTATTTACGGTGAAATTTGCCGGTATTGTCTCGGCAAGTGAAATCGCTAAAGCGACACTGACGGATAAAAATGGCAACGCCATTCCTGGTGTATGGACGAGCGCGTACGGAAAAACCGAATGGTATTTTACGCCTTCCCTTCCTCTCGGTGGTAATGCAGAATATACGCTGACCATTCCTACAACGATTGTTGCTGAAAATGGCAAGGCGCTGCAAAAGGAATTTGTCGGCAAGTATTATGCCGGAAAAGCCGAGCATAACACCCTCGCTTCCTCGGCTACCTTGTCTGTGACAAACGGCATGCCTCTCACTATGACAGTACCCGATATGACAACTTATGTTGGCAAAGACTACAACAGAATGCTTCTGACGGTCAATGTAACGGGTAACGCCGCAAACACGCTTCGTCTTTACGAAAACAATAAAGATGGCGAATTGATTGATGAAATTCCTCTGCGTGGCGCGGGAAATTATACGCTTGATATGACCGACTATCTCGGTAGCAAGACACCCGGTGATGTAATCACGCTCTACCTCGTCGCAGGAAAGAGCACTGGCACCTTCACACCCGCAACGGCAAAGCTTTCCACAGAGGACTTTGAGGATGGCGCTCACGGTTTCAAGGTATCGAGCTCATCGACAGGAACAATTGAAGAGCTGGAAGGTCACGGCAAGGTGCTTGCAATCCGCATGCTTCCCAAAGCGAGCACGCTGTATCCCGACCATATATTCTATCCTGCAGCGGGCGCTCTCTCTTACTCCGCTTTCGCGATGTCAAGTGTCGGCGTGATGGACTATGGCCGTCGCTTCACCCTGACATTCGATGTCTATGACACTGAATCAAGAATGATCCGTGTTTCGACAGGTTCGTTGATGAGTGAAGGAAATGGTGTCATCGACTATGATGTACAGACAAAGAACTTCACCACGAAGGCGGGCGAATGGACAACCGTCACCGTTGTGTTTGATAACTACGGCAGAGACTACGGCAAGACCACTCTTACTAAAAACAAGTCGCTTTCCATTACCGTTGAGCCTACTGGTGAGAACCAGCTTCCTATCTATTTCGACAACTTTGCTCTTACAGAGACGGTAACGGATGTCGAAGTCGGATCGGTGTCCTTCACACTCGCGAACGAGGGTGGCGCGGCTTACAAGTATCCACAGGGCGAGCTTCCCTTCCTTGTAGGTGGCACGGCATATGCAACGCTTGCTGATGCTGTCGCGGCACTCGGTACAACGGATGGCACAATTACCCTGCAGAACAATGTCACGCTCACTGAAAAGAAAGTGCTGACCTCCATCTACGCAAAGAACATCACACTCGACCTCAATGGTTACGCGATTCGCATGAATGTACTCAACGCGAGCCTGATTTCGCTCAATACCGAGCAGGTAAAATCGGTTACCGTTAAAAATGGTTCGGTTTATCTCTTGGGTGGCTCTCTTGTCGGCGCGGAAGCGAGCAGCCTTGCGGTCGATGTCGATGTCGTATTGGAAAATGTGCATATTGGCACAGAACAAAAGGCAATGGTGCGCAATGTTCTGGTGAACAAGACCGCATCCTTCACAACCAAAATCCGTCTTGCGCTCAACAATTGCACAGTAGATATGCGCGCAGAGCGTTTCACGAATACTATCCCCACCATGATGCTTCCTGAATCTGCAGAAAAGCTCGATGTTTCCCTGACGATGTCAGGCGGTAGTATTCTTCTGACGCGCACGGATAAAACAGAGCTTTTCGCATCTGTTCACAATGTACTCTTCAAAGAGTACGAGGGTAAAATGCCTGTGGTATATTACACAGCAGCAAGACAGATGGGTGACCTTTCCCTGGTTACGGAAAAGGGACTTGGAAAGCTCGCGAAGAACGATGACCTTACGGCTCCCGACGGTTACTATGCATATACCCCTGAAATCAACGAGCTTCTCTCGACACCCTATGGTATGATTCCTGAAGAATATGCCGACAAGGATCTTTATCCTTTCGTTGTCTTCGACAGAGATACCTTCGCGGTTGTTGGCGCTGCCGATACCCTGATCATAGATAGCGGAACAGCAGCGGTGAACTTCCTCAATAACAAGACAGGCAACTATGCGATTTACATGCGTCGCGACTTTACACAAAACAACGCATCCTATAATATTTCAGCCGTCAACAGTGATTTGATTATCGACCTTGGAGGAAATACCCTCACCTACAATTATGGTATCAACCTTCAGGCAAAGAAGGCAGGCAATAACACCCGAGTTACATTCAAAAACGGTACACTTCTTGCCAATACGAAATCCCCCTTCCTTACGGCTAGTGGTCTGACGCAAACACAGGAATTCCATATTCGCTTTGAGAATGTCACCTTCGGTGTTGCAGCTGGCGCAGTACCTTCTATTCTTGTGTACGGAACGAGCAAAACCACAGGCACAAGAGCCAAGGCGTATACCGTCGATGTTGTACTCAAGGATTGCAAATTCAACATGACAAATGTCACGCAGTTGACAAAGCTTCTCTCTCTCGGTGATACCGCAGGATTTGCGACAGACAGCGCAACTGTTTATGGTGGTAACATTATCGGCAATCCCGACTTAATGACCATTGTTTCGATAGCGAACCATGACAAGAGCAGTTATTCGTTAGAAAAGGGCTCGGATGGTCATTATCTGACGAACACAAGACTCACCACAAGCGCTGTTCCGAACTTCACGGTCAGCACGCCTGACGGAGCAAGAGTATTCAATGCTGTACTTTCGACAAGCGGCGAATATACAACCTATGGTCTTGGCACGGATCCTCTCCTTACGCCTTACGGCAAAATTCCTGCCGAATATGCTGCGGACACTGAAACTTACAGCATGATTCTCTTCAACACCACAACGGGCACTGTCATCTGGGCAGGCAACCAATTGGGTGGTGAAACAAAGACCGACGGCTCGCAGATCGGTGGTGCGCTTGAAGCTATGAAGAACAACGCCTCGAAGGGCGCGCTCGCGCTTTACTTCCAGGCGGATGTTACCACGGCGCTTGCCTATTATAATTTTGGTAATGCGACCGGCACACATATTATCGACCTCAATGGTCATACCCTTACACTGAAGCAAAACCTGTTCCAGGCACAAGCAAAGAACAAGGTGGCAAGCTGCTCCGTACATCATACCATCAAGAATGGTACGATTAACCTCGGTTCAAAGTCCGCGTTACTGATTGGCTCGAACACTTATACCGACGGAAGTTATGGTATGAATATGACCTATCTCTTTGAGGACATCCGTTTCGTGAATATTGCGAACAACTCTTATGTTGTGCGTGATAATCTCGGCGGTAATTTCACTGTCAATGCGAATGTCATCTTCCGTGATTGTGAATTCGAGTTCAACGCGGGAAGAACTGTACCGCTCTTCTCGCTTGGTACAAACAACGATAACTGCACCGTCAATATCATACTCGAAGGTGGCTCGATCCTCACAGGTGATGCGAAGCTTCCGACCATCTTCCAGGTTACAAACAACAGAGTAAACAATACGCTTTCGTTTGACAAGGGCGCAAACGGCTACCCCACGCTGACCGTCAACAAGATTTCGACCACAACGGACAATGTGGCACACAAGACACCGAATGGGGATCGCTATTTCGTTCTCGACAAAACCACGGATACACAGTCGATCTATACGATGGGTATCAAGACGGTATACGGTATTATTCCTGCATCGTATGAAAATACGGCAGAGCATCCTTTCCTTATCTTCAATCTTGACACGGGCAAGCTCGTCAAGTCGGTTGCCATCTTCTCGGATGAGACGCTCGACAGTGCGCTCGGCTATTGTCAAAAGACCGCGGGCAACTTCGCGATTCTGCTTCAATGCAATTTCAAGACATCCAGCAGCATAAACTACAACTTCGGCCAAATGGCGGGCGACCTCGTCTTTGACCTTGGTGGCCACACCCTGACGCTTACCACCGCGCTTTACCATGCACAGGCGAAGAACAACAACACGATGAATGTCACCACGAAAAACGGTGAAATCATTTTCAGCAGTTCGACGGCTGTTGTCGGACTTGGCTCGAATTCCCGTTCGACCTCGAAGGTGATGAATTTCGTATTTGAGAATGTGACCTTCCGTGCGGGTGGCTCGAGTTGCAGACTTCTTGCCGATACTTCAAGCGGCGGTTATATGACAGCGACGGTCACCTTCAATGGCTGTACCTTCGTCTCGTCGACATCAATGCCTTACGCTTTCATCAGCCTTGGCAACTACCCTGATGCAAGTGAAATTCATGTTACGGTCAATGGTGGCGAGTTTGCCATCAATACATCGGCAAAGCTTCCGATTTTCGAGTGGATTAACGCGGCGCCCAAGCATACCGTCACCTTTGGTCAATACGAGGGCAAATATCCTGTTGTCACCGCGCCGACCAAACTTGATGTGAGCGAGGCAACCTTTGGTTCTGCCGAAGGCATTCTTGGTCTTCGTCTGACAGAAAAAACCAGTTCGAAGGCAAGTTATGTTATGTCGCCTCTGAATTTCGTGAGTGCATATCTCAATCTCGCGAGCGACCTCAACCTGATCTATCGTACTTACCTGCCCTTCGGTTACACGAACCCTGTTGTGACCTTCACGATTGGTGGCAGAACGAGAATGGTAAGCGCATATGAGGTCGACGAAAACGGACTTTACCTCTTCCGTCTGCCGAACATCACACCTGCAGAGATGGGCAAGGTGATTGTGGCTACGCTCACCGCAGAGCTTAACGGCGAAGAGGTTACGGTAACGCACGACACCCTGTCGGTTAAGAGTTATCTCGATACGCTCAAGGCGCAGAATGCAGACGATGCGCTTCTGCTCGACCTGATCGATAAGCTTCTCGTTTACGGTGCGGCGGCACAGCAGTATCTCGGACAAAATGCCGATGCATTCGTTACTGAAATTGGCACTCCTGCCGACATTCCCGAGAGCGAGAACACGCTTTCGATGGCAGGTGAAGCATCCGACCTCGCGGCGATTGCGAAGGTTGGCATGCGCCTCGATGGTGCGTTTGCGCTCCGCATTACCGTGCGCGCGCTCGGCACGAATGGACTTGTACTTGTTGCGACATGTGGCGATGAAGTGCGCGAATACAACCTTTCCGATTACGAAAAGGTCGACGGCGAAATCACCATTCTTTACGAGGGCATCACCGCCTCCAAGCTCGGCGAGAAAATCACCTTCACCCTGAAGAAGGATGGTGCTATCGTCGGCAAGACGCTCACCCTCACCCCCAACGCTTATCTCTATCGCCTGACGGCGAACGCTGACGCGAACCTCGTCACCCTCGCCAAAGCGGCTTACGCCTACGGCGTGAGCGCAAAGGCATACGCGGCAAAATAAGCGTGAAAAAAACAAAAACTTAAATAAAACGAGCAGGCACACAAGGAGACTTGTGTGCCTGCTTTTTCATGCGGGTGGTATTCAACTGATATGTGCGGGAATAATTGAAAAATAGCGGTGAGCATACCCCACCGCTATCAGTTGTTATAAGAGGAGATTTGCAAGGGCGTTTGTTTATGCCCTTGCTTTTTTATTGTTCCATTGTTACTCCTTACAAGCCCAAACAACAGGTCGGTTTGAGTAGTTCCAATCAGAGTTCCATCCGCTCGGCTTGCTTACCGCTTCGCAATATATCGTAAGGCTGGTGCAACCACTGAACGCAGAAGAGCCGATGCTTGTTACGCACTCAGGAATTATGATTTCACTCACATATTTATCTTTTAAGCCGGTAATAAATCAAGAAATCCTTGAGGTAGGTCAAAACTCAAGGAATAATTGATTGACTTTGCTTTAAAAAAAGTGTTAAATAAATATAGAAGTGAAAAAACATGCATCTCGCATCGGTTCGCACGGCATAAAAAGGATAAGATTTCGAATAATTTCGATAAGAAATATATATTATCGATAAAAAATATGATACACTTGTAGTAGGGAAAGAAGAACAATTCAAAAAATAAATATTTATGCATGCAAAGGAGAAATTTATGAAAAAGGGACTACTTATTGTGGCACTGCTGTGCCTCATCTGCATTCCGTTTTCCATTCTGGCGTTTGCCGAGGAAACGGAAGCGCCGAGCGAGCCTATCGTGCTTTTGGTAGGCGATGAAACGAACGCAGAGACAGGCACGTACACGTGGATTGATGCGCTTCAATACGCAGAAACCAACTATGCCAAGGGGGCTTACACGGTTCGTTTGACGAAGGATATTTTTGTAGGCGAGGCGTTTACTATCAATAAGCCGCTCAAGCTGACGATCGACCTTGCAGGCTACACGTTGAGCTCAAATACCGGATCTGTTAAAACGAATTCTGAAACAGGCACGCAATCATGGAGCGCAGGCGTTACGGTCAAGCTGGGCTCAGGCTCGAGCGAATGCGTTATTACAACGATGACCTCCGTTGAGGGCGGTACATGGAATAACGTATACCAAAATTCGCTTAATAATGCGACATCATATGATTCCTTATTTTCGATTTCTGCGGGCGTTTCTCCGGTCACCTTCAATTTTGGTGGTGCAGGCAGCAAGGCGCTGACGGTGAATGGCAATATGCTCGTTATGGGCGGTTCATCCTACTTCCAGAATGAGATGATTGCGAACATCCATATTGATGGCGGAAGCTATACGCTCACTAACGGAATTTATCAGGTTCAGGCGAAAAGCACGATGACCAGCTGCGCCATCTATAACGCAGATGTAAAGAATGCAACTGTTTCCGTCAACTCCCGTTTGTTTTATCGCAACGGTTCGGGCTGTGACTTGAATGCTGCGAGCATTATGAGCTTTACCAATTGTACGGTAAAGTCTTGGTCGAAGGCGCTCAGTGTTGGAAATGCAAACTACACGGGTAGCATCACGATGACGGGATGTACCATCGAAAACATCGTTTTTGATTTAAGAACGGCATCGGCGGCTTCCGTCGTATTCGGCGAGGGCTGCGTGTTCACAACACCTGATGCAAAGACCACGATCAGCACTGTCGAGTACACCACCTTCAACGCAGACAAGACAGGCTTTGCCAATGCGAATACAAACTGCGCCGAGGGCTGTGTGCTTGTGAACGACACAGAGGCAGGCGTCATTCGTGTTGAGAAGAGCGTACCCGAGATCGATGCAAGCATTCTTTTGGTTGCCGATGAGACGAACGAAGAACTCAGCACCTACACGTGGGCAGATGCGCTCGCGAAGGTGGCATCCAATCCCGAGGTGGCATACACCGTTCGCTTAACGAAGGATATTGCCGTTGATACACAGTTTGCGCTTGCAGCGCAGGTGGATCTCACCATTGACCTTGCCGGATATACCCTGACCTCGTCCGTGGATACGATTTCCCTTAAAGCGCGCGGAAGTGTTATTACCATTCTGACCTCGGTTGAGGGCGGTACATGGAACAATGCGAGGAAGTCTCCGTTCACGATCGGCACCTCGGGCTCTCCCTTCACGATCAATTACGGATCTCTGGACAGCGAAGCGTTGAACATCGTAGCAAACATGCTCGTTGTCGGAGGAACAAACTTCAAAAATAACAATCAGGTTGCGAATATCAATATCTTCGCGGGCACCTATACCTTGAATAACGGCATCTATCAGGTGTACGGCAAGACCGACAACACCTGTGCGATTTTTAAGGTAAACGCCAAGGATGCCGTGATTGCAGTTTCGAGCAGATTCCTGTTTGCATATCCGACCTCCTCTGAGTACACCTTCGCTCTCAATGAGCAGAGCTTCATGAATTTTGAAAACTGCACGCTGAAGTCGTCGACGGATGAGCCCGTCAGCCTCGTGAACCGTCCGTATCAGGGAACGATTACGATGACGGGCTGTACCATTGAAAATCTTGCATTCGATTCGAGAGTTGCCGAGGCAGAGGCCGTCGTGTTCGGCGAGGGCTGCGTATTCACAACACCCGAGGCGAAGGGAGATTATGCGGGCAACACCTTCAACGAGGCAAAGGATCTCTTTGCAAATGCGAATATGCGCTGTGCCGAGGGCTGTGTCATCGTAAATGCGGACGACGGTCTTGTGCGCGTCATGAAGGCGAGCGATGCTTGTCGCATTGATTTCACAACTCCCGCAGGCACCGAAACGCGCTATTGGCTTGCAGGCTCCACTCCCGTCTACACGGGCGAGCTGAAGACGACCATCGGCGACAGCGTTTATAGCTTCTCCTTCTCGGATATCAAGGTAGCAGCGCCCGAGGGCGCAACATATGAGGGCAAGCTGGTTGGCGGCACGCCGCTACGTGCAAGCCTGACGCTGTATTCCTGTATTGATCTGCACGTCTACATTCGCGAGGCGAGCGAGATCACCGCGATCAACGGTAAATCCATCGATTCCTTCGACACCGTGATCAACAATGGCGAGACCTATTACAGGCTTTCCTTCAAGGAGCTTGCACCCAAGGATGCCGCTGCACCGCAGAGCATTATCATTACCGTTGATTATGACGGCGAGTCCATAGACACCGAGCGCACGGTTTCCGTCGCCAATTACGTGAAGATTCTTATGGACACCACGATGGACACCAACACGTCCTATCTTGGCGTAGCCCTTCTTGGATACATCAAGGCGGCATCCGAGTATTTCGGCACTGCTACCGATGAGACGAATGCCGCGCTTGACGCCGTGATCAGAAAGCACGCGATATATGAGTGGTCGGCAGAGAATAACGATAAGATCTATGAGATCCCCGAGGGGCTCTCGAGAATTAAGGCAGTGGCGCTCAATCTCGGCAACACGCCCGGCTTCGTCGTAGCCGTTGCCAAGGGAGTTGAGAGCGTTCGTGTGGCAGGCGTTTCCTACACCGTAGATCCCGAGCTGGTCACCGAGGTCAATGGCGAGGAGTGCTGCTACGTTATCACTCGCTTCGGCACCTTCTCGATGATGGATGACTTCGACATTGAGGCCGATGGCGAACAGCTTACCTTTAACCTTGATACCTACTTAAATTACATGGGCAATCCCTCTTATGCGGGCGCGCTGTACGGTTATGCGCTTGCCGCAAGAATGTATCTCGATTATCCGATTGCAAAGCAGGAGCAGACAGCTCTCGCAAAGGATAAGACCTATCGCATTTTGTTCATCGGTAACAGCTACACTCACACCGACTCTATGCCCACGCGCTTCTTCCTTCCCATTGCCGAGTCTGAGGGCTACACCGTTGAGGTAGACTACATTACCAAGGGCGGACATCAGCTCATCTGGCATGCTGACCCCACCGATGTATGCGGCGCCGAGGTTGAGGCGGCACTGACGGGAGATAAGCAGTACGACTTCGTTGTTCTGCAGGATTCAAGCTCCAATACCGCACTCGACGATTATCAGTGGCATCTCTACGATCCCGTACGTACTCTGGTAGCAAAAATCCGCGCGCATGGCGCTGAGCCGATTCTTTATGCAACCTCCGCACGTGAGCTCGGCACCGCGTTCCTTGAGAACCGCGGCTGGTCGCATGAGCATATGCTTTATAAGGTTGCCGCTGCTTATACTGCAATCGCCGAGGAGCTGGATCTTCGCGTATGCTACGCAGGCTTCACTCTCGCAGAGGTATACCTGAATACGGACATTCGCGTCTTCAAGGAGGGCGATTCGATCTCTCATCCCTCGACCGTCGGAATGTACGGCGTTGCTCTTACTCTCTTCAGTGAGATCTTTGGCGTAGATCCCCAATCGATCGCATATGAGAGCGGACTTAAGGGCACAACCTCCGAGACCGAAGCCATCCTCAAGAAGGCGGCTGCCATGGCAGTCCTGTATACGCCGAGCATTCCCGAAGCGTACCGTCTCAGCTCTGAGGGGGTTACAAATCCCGATCAGAAAGAGGCGCATATGTTGAATACAAAGAAATTCATCTTTATCGGTAACTCCTACATTTATTGGGGAAAAACCGTCCTGGAAAGCAGCTCAAATAACCTAGAGGACAGACAGCACGACGAAGGATATTTTTATCAGCTTTGCAAGCGAATGGGCGCAAACGTTGACGTTACCAACTGGACCTTCGGCGGACACGGTGTCGGAAGCATTTTCTCGGATTCGTGTTCACATTGCAATGGCTGCGACCATAAGGAATATTTGACGGATCGCTACTACGATTACGTCGTGATCTCTCCCGGTGCGGAATCAGGCTTTGATGAAACGATGCAAAAGGTGATGGCGTTCTTCAAGGAAGCCAACCCCGACGTGCAGTTTATCCTCCTCGGTACTGCGTGCGCATACGGCATTAACGGCACCGACAGCCCCGATTACATGTATCAGCAGGAGCTTTTTGCTCCCTATGAGGATCAAGGCGTTCTGATTGCCGACTGGGGCGGTCTGGTAAGCGGCATTCTCAATGGAACGTATACCGTTCCCGGTGCTACTCAGGAATTTACAAGAAGCTCCTTTATTGTAAAGGATAAAAAGCACGGCACGATGCTGACGGGATATCTGGAGGCTATGTTTGTATATTGTGTGATCACAGGCGAGAGCGCGACGACGCTTCCGTATAGCTTCTGGGGCGAAACCTCGCTCAGAGAAGAGTTCGACGTTGAGAAGTTCCTGAATCGAAATACGTCGGATGAGTACACGTCGAACTTTGTTGAGATCTTCAATTCCGAAGCCGACATGAAGGGACTTCAGCAGCTGGTTGATCAGGTGATCAAGGAAAAGCCGTACAGAAACGAATCATCTTCACCTTCCGCTGAAGGCTAAGATTTGTATAAAATCTCGACTATATTACATCGAACATGCTCGAATGATTCAAAACCAAATAACAAAAGAAAAGCACTTGCGGCACGTAACGTCCGCAAGTGCTTTTTAAATGAAAACAATTGTTTACAAAAACTATCTAAGAATGATAATTCCGCCGTCGGTGATGCCCTTGACGGTCAATTCGTTTGCTTCGATCAAGACCTCTCTTTCGCCGTCAATCGCGCTAAAGATTGCTTCGGTGAATGGGATATTCACGCGAATACGCGCATCGATCTTATCCAAAGCACAGGAGAGGTTCGGGGTGAGGAGGTTTTCGAGGAAGGATTGGGGAGAGGTTGCGAGGGGGCGCGTGGTGCTTCCTTCGTCCTTGCCGAAGGCGGATTGCCAGGCGGCGAGGGGGTAGGGAGCGCCGTCTTTGGAGACAAAGACGAGGGGCTGTTCTCCTGCGGTGAGGAAGAGGTTATGCGAAGATTGGAAGGAGAAGGAGATATCGCGCGCGTAGGCGGGCGTATCTTCGGTGACGAAGATGTTTTCTGTGAGTGTGAGGGAGTTATGCGGTTCTTGTCGTTCGACACGGAAGCAGGGCGCGGTATGCGCGATGAAAATGTTACGGATGATGGTATTATGCGAGCCGTAATGCTGGTTGAAGCACTCGCTCCTGGTGCGATAAATTAGGTTGCCTTCGACACGGACAAAGCTTGTGCCTTCGTCAAGGTAGATGCCCCATGCGCCGTAGTTCGCGCAGGTGACATCATGGATGCGATTCTCTTTGAGAATCGTGCCAGGCTGCTTGCCGAGCAGGTAGATACCACCCATGTCGGAGAGATTGCCGTTGCCGATGTTATAGATA